>CAIKYO010000343.1 GCA_903831655.1 uncultured Burkholderiales bacterium | reverse complement strand
GCGATGTAATGAACTTGGACGGAACAGTGAAGGATGAGATCCGCTTGCTACCCGACATGACCAAAGGCAGACATGCTCGCACGGTTTTTGTCAACATCAAACTGCGCGAGGAATTACAAGCTTACGCAGGTCAAACCAAGTGTATGGATCGCACCTACCCATTCTTTGCAAGCCAAAAAAGTGTGAAGGCAGGGTTTAGTGCAAACAGCTTGGCTCAAACATTCGCTCTGCTCTACGAGGGTGCTGGACTTGAAGGCGCTAGCAGCCACAGCGGACGTAGAACGTTCCTTACAAACCTTGCTAACAAAGGCACTGCCATACACATTCTGAAAACGCTTGCTGGTCACCGCAGCATCAGCACTACCGCCGCCTACTTATATAGCAGCCCAACTCAATTGAAAGCCGCTGTTGAATTAGTCTGATTTCGAAAATTTAGTTACATCTACAAGCTTGTACATGGTGACAAGCTCATCTTGTATTGCTCGCATAATGGCACGAACATCACTCCACTGTGAAATCATTAGCTTTAAATTTGGATATGCTTTTTGTCTTTCGAATGGCGATAAATCTTTATCACTAATATTTTCCCACCAATAACGATAGTCAGCTTGCCATCGCTCAAGAAACGGCCGTAATACGTCACGCATAGATCGATGAATCAATGCACCAAGATGATTTTCAATTCCAGCCCCAGTATTGATACCCAATATTTTTCTTGGTCTAACATAGGTTGAACATACTGGGAATTGACGCATGATTTTTCTAGCTTCTCCAAAAAATACAAATAGAGATGCAAGACTTTCCGCATAAACCTCACCTGAAAAATCTGTGCAATCACGATCTTCTGATTTTCCCGTAACAGCAATCCTAGTAGCCAGCTCAGTATAAAGCTCCCATGCGCACTGCCTATCACTTTCTTCAAAATCAGCGCCAAGCTTTACAAAACCAATATCTATTGAGAAGTTGCCTTTTTTCATCACAGCCATATTTCTATCCGTTTCGTTGGCGCAATGGCCTTGAGTTATCGATCTGAAACTTAGACTTTGAGATAGCAGCGGTTATTAATTTCGTAAGTTCTTGCTTAGTAAGCGTTCGCCAATACGCCCATACTGCATAACCACTTTTAAAGTTATCAAAAAAGCGATCTGGCACAACGACTTCTCCGTTTGGATTTTTACTATGCTCAGGCAGAATAATGCCAACGAGACCATGGCATTTATCTAATGTCGCTTTAATTTCCCAATCAAGATATTTGCGTTCATGACTTTTTTCTCCGATCAACACAATAGTGCAGGAAGTGCCATTTATGTGTTGTTCTCGAATTTGCCGCATTACATATTCGGAGTCACTACTCTGAATAATTCGATCAAGTGAATTATCTCGAATTGCCTCATACTGATCATGGAAAAGCCGTGTGAATTCATCATAGTAAAACTGATCATTACCATGGTGATAGCTAACAAAGACCTTCCGTCTTTTCGCATGCATTAACGCCGCAGCTAGACCATTAATATTTTGATTGCCGTAAATGGAATTCATGCTTATGCAAGTACGTTTTTACTTCACAAGTTCAATCAATTTCCCGTATCCATCTACTACGTCATACTTGACTTGATCAGATGTGATCTTGGCGAAGAACCTTCTCGCGCATTCAATCTTACTTTCTTCAATTTTTCGTAGATCCATGCTGGACATGGACCCTTTTGTCTCAGCGACAAAGTAAACGTGCTTGACCTTGCCTTCTTGAAAGGCAATGGCCCAGTCGGGGTTGTAGTTACCAACAGGGGTAGGAATGAAGAATCCGCGAGGTAACTTAGCGTAGACCACCACCTCGGTGCTGGCATCCAGCTCCCGGACGAAATCACGTTCATTTTTGGAGTCCGTGAAAACGTAGTCGTAGATGTGGTGGTTGGCTTTGACCGCCTTACTGAAATCTTCCTTCGGTTTGTCCTGGGTGAAGATGTCCATGGTGTGCGTGTCGCCCGTCGGGTCGTAAGCAATGTGCTCAACGATGACAGTTGCCTTCTGCTCGTTAATTAGACGTGCAGCTTTTTGCATAAAGTCTTCCGGATTCGTTCGATACTGAGCAAAAACAGCCTTGTTGATACCTTGTAAAACACTGGCTACCGTCGCGCGGGTGAGCTGAGTCTCACCTGCAAGTCTACCAATCAAGTCGTACTTAACGGAGGAATGTGCTGAAGCGGCTGAATAGTCTGTCGTCGACTCTGTGACTTTGAATGACTCACCTTGGCTTATGCCGTCATAAGTCGCGGAATCAAGCTGCTCTCCTGCAATAACCGTGTACTGCATAGGGCTGACCTTGAGCTCGGCTTCTAGGGCTTTTACACACTTACCCACCAACTCTGGAGTTTCGAATTCGACGGTGTAAGCGGCTTTGCGGTTAATACGGCTCCACAGAGCCTTAAATTCTGACTTTTCAAAGTTGGCATTTAGTGGGTTTGTTTTCGCCTTGCGGTCATCCTCGGGCAGTGGCAATTTTGCATCGCTAAAAACACTGTCAATCAGAGTAAAAACGGCATCAGCATACAACTCCAACTCAGGTGGAAGCTCTGCAAGCGTTCCCTCTTTCTTTGCCTCGTAATATGCCTCGGCGATTTTGTCTTTGCTGTCGGTGTAGTCGTTTTTGAGCAGGTATTTGTAAATCTGCTTGGCCAGTTGCGGGGTCACTTCCACATCGCCCGCTGTGGTTTTCAAAACCTTAGCGGTGAAGTAAGACTCGTCAGCAACCCGTGGCCGCTCTGACAATCCTTCGCTGATGTCTCGCTGCAAGGCGGTTACGAAGTCCTTGTAGCTTTCGCTGGCAACAACGGTCAGCACGTTAACCTGGTGAACCGTGGCCGGGTTATCCATTCGATCACCGTGCTGGTTTACCGACAAACGCAGACCGCGTCCGACTTCCTGGCGGCGGCTCACAGTGTTATCGCTGTGCTTCAGCGTGCAGATCACGAACACATTGGG
>CAIKYO010000342.1 GCA_903831655.1 uncultured Burkholderiales bacterium | reverse complement strand
CTCGCTACATGGGTTGAAGATCGTTGTTGACTCTGCCCATGGTGCAGCCTATCAACTTGCTCCGGCTTTGATCAACTAGTTTGGAGATGAGGTCATCCCAATCGGTTGCGCTCCCAACGGCTTGAATATCAATGACCAAGTTGGAGCGACACACCCACAGGTCATGGCCCATGCAGTGAGTGAGCACGGTGCTCACTTTGGCATCAGCTTGGATGGGGATGCTGATCGACTCTTGGTGGCGGATGCGGATGCGCGCCTGTACGACGGCGATCAGTTACTCTACCTCATAGCCAAGGAGAGGTGCGAGAGGGGGGAGTCAATCCAAGGGGTGGTGGGCACACTCATGACCAACATGGCCATTGAAATTGGATTGAAAAATTTAGGCATAGATTTGGTTCGAGCCAAGGTAGGTGATCGTTACGTCCTAGAGTCTTTGTTGGAGAAACAGTGGATTTTGGGTGGGGAGGGGTCAGGTCATTTGCTTGTGCTCGATCAACACTCTACAGGGGATGGTTTGATCAGCGCCTTGCAAGTGCTCCAAGCGTGTCAGCGAGCAAAAAAATCCCTGGGGCAGTGGTTGAGTGAAGTCGAGCTTTATCCACAAGTGCTGATCAATGTCAAAGTCAAAGGCCCTTGGAGGGCGAGTGAGTTCTTATTGAACGCGCAGAGACAGGCTGAGAAAGCACTCGAGGGGGAGGGCCGAGTGCTCATTCGTCCAAGTGGAACAGAGCCCTTGGTGAGGGTGATGGTGGAGGCCAAAGATGCTCAAAAGGCGCAACATTGGGCGGAGCATTTGGCTCGAGAAATCGAGCAAGAATAAGCCCTAGAGTAGGAAGATGGGCAGCCTTTGATCAAGCGCCATTCATACAAATTGCGCAGCTTTGTCAAAAAAGTTTCATAAATTAGACATTAACTCGTCATCAAATTTATAGACACTTGTGCAAACCAACAGCACGGAGTGTTCATGAAAGAGTTGCCAACGCCTACATTAGATTTGTCACCTTTGGCCTTACCTCGGGGGTCACTTCATCCGAGCGAAAATCAACCCTCTTCAGCCCCTCAAGCCCAAACTTCTGAGCGTGGCAGCATTTCTGTTTCGTGGGCGCGCAACCTCGATGAAGTCCGTGCAGCACAGCGACTAAGGTACAGTATTTTTGTGGGGGAAATGGGTGCTCGCATTCAGTCCTCGATTCCTGAGCACGACATCGATTTGTTTGACGACTATTGCGAGCATTTGATTGTTCGTGATCAAAGCACAGAAGAAGTGGTCGGCACTTATCGCGTCTTAACCCCCGTGCAAGCCAAGCGAGTGGGTGGAAATTACACAGAGACAGAATTTGATTTGACCCGTTTGCGAACCATGAGAGACCGCATGGTGGAGTTGGGTCGTTCTTGCGTCCATCCTGAGTATCGCCAAGGAGGCGTCATCATGGCGCTTTGGGGCGCATTGGCCGAGTTCATGGTCAGAAACCAACTCGACACCATGATTGGTTGTGCCAGCATTCCCATGCTTCACAATGGCGTGGTGAGCGGTCAAGCCGCTGCAAGCATTTGGTCACAACTCAAGAATACGCACTTGGCTCCCATTGAGTTGCAAGTCAGACCTCGTTTGGCTTTGCCTTTGGAACACTTTGATTCTCAACCCGTGGTTGAGCCTCCCGCGTTGATCAAGGGCTACTTGAGACTGGGTGCCAAAGTGCTTGGCGCGCCCGCATGGGATCCTGACTTCAATACGGCGGACTTGCCAATGCTCATGCGCATTGCTGATTTGCCTAACAGGTACCGAAAGCACTTCTTGGGTGCTTGATGCATTACAGAGCGATTTTCATCTCTGATTTGCATCTGGGTACCCCAGGATGTCAAGCTGACGCTTTACTCAGTTTTTTAAAATACAACAGCAGCGATTCCCTGTATTTGTTGGGTGATATTGTTGACGGTTGGCAGTTAAAGCGCAGGTGGTTTTGGCCCCAAGCGCACAACGACGTCATTCAAAAGCTTTTGCGTCGCGCTAGGAAAGGGACCAAAGTGGTCTATGTTCCTGGAAATCACGATGAGTTTGCCAGGCATTTTGTCAATCACCAATTTGGTGGTGTTGAATTGCTGGAAGAAGCTGAGCACACCATGGCTGATGGTCGTGTGCTTTGGTTAACCCACGGTGACTACTTTGATGCGGTGGTGCAATATGCCAAATGGCTGGCACACGTGGGCGATAACTTGTATGAACTCACACTCAGGCTCAATCGCTACTTGAGCCATTTGAGATCGGCTCTAGGGTTACCGTATTGGTCTTTGTCTGCATATCTCAAGCACAAGGTCAAATCGGCTTTGAATTACGTGACTGCTTTTGAGGATGCTTTGGCCAATGAGGCAACCAGGCGTGGCTACCAAGGGGTGGTTTGTGGTCACATTCACAGAGCTCAAATCAGGGACATCCAAGGCGTTCTTTATTGCAATGATGGGGATTGGGTGGAGAGTCGATCTGCTATGGTGGAGCATTTCGATGGTCGTCTTGAATTGATCTTCTGGGATCCTGAGACGATGGAAGATCCGGCTCAAGCCTTGTTGGATTCTTGAATAACTCTTCTTAGAGGGAGATTAAAGTAAAATAAACGCTTTGATCTCAATATTGATTCAGAAGCTGCGCGCAGCTTGTTTGGCAAAGCACCAGAGATTGCCAATCGGCTGAACTTGGAGAATCCCTACAGGTTTCAATTATGTTTCTAGAACGCGATGCGAGTATTTTGGCCTTCAATGAAAGGGTTCTGGATTGGGCCGTGAGGTCTGAGGTACCTCTTTTAGAGAGATTAAGGTATTTGACCATTGTCTCCTCTAACTTGGATGAGTTCTTTGAGGTGCGAATGGCCTTGCACCTGAGAGCTCAGGCACACGAAGATGCACGGGCTTTGTACAGCATGCATTCTTACAAGGCATTGAGTGAGCACGCCCACCGCTTGGTTGACAGACAATATGAGCTCTACAACGAGCAGCTCATGCCCGCCTTTAAAAAGGAGGGAATTGTCTTGCTCTCGCACAGTGAGAGAAATGCGGCCCAAACCAAGTGGGTCAAACAGTACTTTGAGCATGAGGTCAAACCTTTGTTGGTTCCTGTGGGCTTGGATCCCTCGCATCCTTTTCCATTGGTTGCAAACAAGTCCTTGAATTTCATTGTTCGCCTATCAGGTGCTGATGCGTTCGGAAGAGAAAACGAAATCGCCATCGTCAAAGTGCCCCGAGTGCTTCCACGAATCATCAAATTACCGGCCAATGTGGCGGGTAAACGCATTGCTTTTGTGGCGTTGAGTAGCGTCATTCGTGCGCACTTGAAGGACTTGTTTCCAGGTAGAACCGTTGGACAGTTCTCACAATTTCGCGTGACCCGAGACTCTGAGCTCAGTGTGGACGAGGAAGACGTTCAAAATTTAAGAACTGCACTTCGACAAGGTTTGGAGCACCGGCAGTTTGGGCAAGCCATCCGTCTTGAGGTCTCATCGGGTTGCTCACAAGAGCTTTATCATTTTCTATTGAAGCAGTTTCAGTTGCCTGAGAGTGCGTTGTACAGGGTACATGGGCCTGTGAATTTGGTGCGCTTGTCTCAAATGATTGATTTGGTCAATGTGCCCAAGCTTTTGTTTCCTCCCTATGCCGCATCTTTTCCAAAAGCCTACTCGAGCACCGAGTCGATTTTTACACAGCTCAAAAAACGTGACATATTGATTCATCAACCCTATGAGAGCTTTTCTGCAGTTTTGGCGTTCCTAAAAGAAGCAGTCAATGATCCTGATGTGCTGGCAATCAAACAAACCATTTACCGAACAGGCTCTGACTCAGAGCTGATGGATTTGCTCAGGGAGGCTGTGCGGCGCGGCAAAGAAGTCACTGCAGTGGTTGAATTAAAGGCGCGCTTTGATGAAGAGGCCAATATCAATTGGTCCGAGAGGCTCGAATCCATTGGTGCGCAGGTCGTCTACGGCGTTGTGGGGCTAAAGACCCATGCCAAGATGCTCTTGGTCACTCGCAAAGAGGGAAGGCAGCTGGTGCGCTATGCCCATTTGTCCACTGGAAACTACAACGCAAAAACCGCTAAGCTTTATACCGATATCAGCCATTTAACCGCGAACGTAAAGCTCACAGCCGATGTCGAGCAAGTCTTTGTGCACATGTCAAGCCAAAGTCCCATGCCTCATTTGCACCATTTGTGGGTGGCTCCATTTTATTTGCACGACAAAATTGTCTCTAGCATTGCAGATGTGGCCAATGCTGCCAAGCGAGGAGATTACGCTCGAATTGTCATCAAAATGAACTCACTCACCGATGACCGTTTGGCCAAAGCCTTGGTTCAAGCAGGTCAAGCGGGTGTGAAAATTGATGTCATTGTCAGAGGTGCTTGCATTTTGCCTGCCCAAGTCCCCGGTGTCACAGACAATATCAAAATACGCTCTATCATTGGTCGTTTCTTGGAGCACTCTAGGGTTTTTTACTTTGCAAAGGGGCAAGAGGAGGTCTTGTACTTGTCAAGTGCTGACTGGATGAACCGCAACATGATGCGTCGCATTGAGATCGCTTGGCCCATTGAGGATCCAGAGCTCAGACAGCGAGTCATTGACGAATGCTTATTGGCTTATGAGTACGACACCCAGGATGCATGGCAACTGAATTCTACGGGTCACTACAACAAGGTGTCTGACAAGCATGAGGGTGTTACACACAGTGCACAAAATGCATTGATGGTGAAATACAGGGATAAAAAACAGTAAAAGATTGGTTGGTTGTTGAAAAATCAATCATTTTTGATCAAGGCGGATTGAGCATGGATTTGATTTTGTGGCGCCACGCAGAGGCCATCGACGTTGAGTTGATGGACAACGACTTAGAGAGGTATTTGACCCCGCGTGGCGAGAGGCAAGCGCAGCGCATGGCCCATTGGTTGGACCGAATGTTGCCACAAGGCACTAGAATCATTTGCAGTCCAGCCAAGAGGTGCGAGCAAACCGTCTTGGCCTTGGGTAGGCGCTACAAGCTCAGGGAAGAGTTGTCCCCAAGTGGACATGCACAAGAGGTTTTAGAGCTCTCTCAGTGGCCGCACTCCAAAAATCCAGTGCTGGTCGTAGGTCATCAACCCTATTTGGGGCAAACGGTGGCCAAGTTGATGAAGACGGAATCGTCAGAGTGCTCAATCAAGAAGGGCTCCATTTGGTGGTTGAAAACCAAAATCAAGGAGGAGAATGTCTTGCGCACCTCTATTCATTGTGTACAAGGACCCGATACGCTTTGATGCGTGCCTCTTAGACTTTAGTTTTTTTGGGGTCGTCCAGTTTTAATCAATGGGATTTGACCCATCGCTTTTTCAAGAGCTGAATCTGAGAGAAGGCTCAATACTTTGATACCAGCTCTTAGGAGCTCACTCTTTTTAGCGGGTATGCCAATTTTGGCGCACCTGATTTTGAGTGTATGAATTTCTTGGTACTCATCTTTGGGCATGGTGAAGCTGTCTCGGATGATTTTGCTTTTCTTCACCTTCACGACTGCAGTTGCTTCAGGGATCACTGGATGTGCAACTTTTTTAGTTGCTTCCACCTTTTTTGGAGTCGCATGTGTGGTCTTGGCTTTTATGGGTGTCTTTGCGGTCGTCTTCTTTGCAGTAGAAGTCTTTGCCACCGCTTTTTTTACAGCAACTTTCTTGGCAGTTGTGTGCGTTTTTAAAGGGGGTTTGGCCGCGGGCTTGGCTTTATTGGAAGCACTTTTGCTTGCCACTGACTGGGTTGATGTTCCTTCAGTTTGTGGACTTGAGGAGATAAGGTTTGTATTCATTTGAGAGCTCCTTTAAAACGAAGTATATAGTATATACCGTTTATGCGTGAGCCTAAATAAAATTGATTGTGAATTGCAACAAGCCTAACCGTTTCGAGATTCGGCTACTTGTGCTTTTGCTCTTAGCGAGTGAGCGGTTTTGCTTCGAGTTGATCAATTGAGAGATGCCAGCCCGTTTTGAGCCAAGAGTTCACCTCTTCGTGCAGCAAGTGTGCAGATTGCGGGAAATTTAAGCTCCAAAGGGGCGGTAGCGTGATCTCCACCGTTTGGTTGGCCTTTTTGGGTAAGCTCAGCAAAATTTGTTCAAATTGAGGATCTCGCCTTGCATGGCAAACGATCACGGCTAAACGAAGGCTCATCAGTTGCAAACAAAAACTCTCATCTTCAAAGTCTGCATCTAGTTTTTTAAGTTTGCCCCTGTGACCATGAACCAATAAGCTGAGTTGGTGCAGCTCTGACAAGGCAAAACCTGCGGCATCGCTTTGACCCAAGATGTAGGCGCCGTGTTTATGGTAATCGGTGTGTGAGATGCACATGCCAATTTCATGCAAGTGAGCCGCCCATTCAACGGTTCTCAAAAGCGGAGTGGCGTCAAGGCTTTCATTTCGTTGTGAGCACAATTGGGAGAGAAAGTGATGGGCCACTTTGGCCACGCGGAGGGCTTGCGCGGTGTCAACATGAAAAGAATTCTGAAGTCGATTGATCGTCAGCGTTCTTGTGTCAGTGCTTGAGTCTTCACGTTCAATCAAGTCATACAAAACGCCATGTCGAAGAGCGCCTTGGGCACAATGCAGCGATTCGATTTGAAGCAGTTCAAAGACGGCTTTCAAGACTGCAATTCCGCCTCCTATGACGGCTTTTCTGTCCTCTTTGATACCTTCGATTTTTAATTTATCCAAAGATTGTGCGCGAATCAAGGACTTCTCCAGCCACACCAGCCCCTCCCAGGTGATGATCTCAGAGGACCACCCACTGGCACCTAGAGCATCGGCAACTGCGCCTACCGTTCCAGATGAACCGTAAGCTTGGTCCCATTCCTCTTTGGGATACAAGTCAATGGCTTCATCCAAAACCGCTTTGGCTGCAATTTGCGCTCTGTGAAAGGACTCTGGGGTGAATTGTCCGTCAGCAAAATACTTCATGCTCCAAGCCACGCTACCAGTTCTGTAGGACTCCATGACTTGGGGTTCAAAGTGGTGACCTAAAATAATTTCTGTCGAGCGCCCACCAATGTCAATGACCAACCTTTTTTCGTCGGTCTCGGGTAGCATGTGCGCCACCCCTTGATAGATCATGCGGGCTTCCTCGCGACCAGAAATCACCTCAATGGGAAACCCCAAAATGGCCTGACCTTTGGCTAAAAATTCATCCCGGTTTCTGGCTTCCCGCAGGGTCTGCGTTGCGACTGCTCTTACATTGGACTTTTTAAATCCCGCCAGTCTCTCACCAAAGCGGGCCAAGCAGTCCCAACCTCTTTGCATGGCTTGGGGGGTGAGATTGCGATTTTCATCAAGCCCATTTCCTTGACGAACTGTCTCCTTGATGTACTCCATTCGACTGATCTGACCATGGTCGAGTCGTGCAATTTCAAGGCGATAACTGTTTGATCCTAAATCCAAAGCAGCGAGAAGGGAACCATTTTGCATCATAAAGTATTCGTTTTTTGCTCGAACTTACGTCAAGCTTGTTTAGCATGATATGACTAAAATATTACAAAAATATGTCAAATTATTGGGTGTGTCTACCGCTAACAAAAGGGTGTCAGGCTTATTTTAGTCATATTACTGTCACATTTGAGTAATACATTTGCATGGCTACTTCAACAACTTTGGATATTTTTATGATCAAAAGACTTTCTCTTATTGCTGCAATGGTTGCAGCTTTTGGTGTCACAGCCGTCAAAGCCGACGACATGACTGGTGCAGGCTCCTCCTTTGCTAACCCCATCTACAGCAAGTGGGCTGCAGATTACAACAAGTTAACTGGCAACAAACTCAACTATCAATCGATTGGTTCTGGTGCTGGCATCAAACAAATTGATGCGAAAACAGTTGATTTTGGTGCATCTGACATGCCTTTGACCGATGAGGACTTGGCTAAAAAAGGTCAAGTTCAATTCCCAACCGTGATCGGTGGCGTGATTCCTGTTGTGAACATCGCTGGCGTTGCGCCCGGTGCAATGAAGCTTACAGGTGAGTTGTTGGCTGAGATTTATTTGGGCAAAATTCAAAAATGGGATGACGCTGCCATCAAGGCCTTGAATCCTTCACTCAGCTTGCCCGACGCGTTGATTGCTCCTGTTCGTCGTTCAGATGGTTCAGGCACTTCCTTCTTGTTCACCAATTATTTGAGCAAGGTCAGCCCCGAGTGGAAAACTAAAGTTGGTTTTGACACCGCAGTGAACTGGCCCGTTGGTTTGGGTGGCAAAGGTAACGAAGGAGTTGCAGCGTTTGTAAACCGCATTCCCAATTCCATTGGTTATGTTGAGTACGCTTATGTCAAACAAAACAAAATGACTTATGTCAAAGTGGCCAACTCCACTGGCGCTTACGTTGAGCCTGATGAAGATGCCTTCAAAGCCGCTGCAGCCAATGCAGATTGGAAAAAGAGTTTCTATCAAGTGTTGACCAATCAACCTGGTAAAGCCTCTTGGCCCATCACAGGTGCAACCTTTGTGATCATGCACAAAGTGCAAGACAAGCCCGCCAACGCTTCTGCTGTTTTGAAGTTCTTTGATTGGAGCTTTAAAAATGGCGACAAAGCTGCTGTTGACTTGGATTACGTGACAATGCCTGCTGCTGTTAAGGAAGAAATCCGTCAGTCATGGGCATCTATCAAGGACGGTTCAGGTAAAGCCATCGCTTTCTGATCTAACTGCATCGTTATTTAACTTATCAAGTTTCAGGAACACCATGGACCAGCCAGTTGTGCACGGTACGGGTGTTCCTGAACGATTTTTAACTTCAAGCTGAAACTTGATGACCACTATGAATACATCTGCACCTATTCCTAATCGAAACCTCAGTGGTTTAATGGACCGCTTGTTTGGTTGGTCTGCACTGGGTGCGGTCATTTTGACGCTG
>CAIKYO010000341.1 GCA_903831655.1 uncultured Burkholderiales bacterium | reverse complement strand
TGGCCAATTCACGGCCCAGCGTTTTTGAAGCCAAGGAGTAACTGTCTTTAACACCTGAAGCAGAACCGAAAAATATACACAATCTCATTGCTCGGCCTTCTTCGATGTGAATCATTAAGGGGATTGAAACTTTTCTTGACTCGCAAGACAAAAATGGAATGCTTGTCGCTTTAAGGCCCTTGATCTGGTGATGCCCCCAAAGTGGTCATTGAAAGCACCAAAATTTGAAAATCCTCGACGTTCATTCAGCGCCAGAACAGGACCGGGTCATCCGCCGACTAGCGCAAAACCCTAGGATTTGATGCCCTTGAGTCCAACGATTTGGTGCTTTTCAATCGACCGGACAATGAAGCCCGAATCAATCAAGTCTTGGATAAAGTGCCTCAAATATTCGTGAGCAGCAGGGCGACCCAAGGGTGTAGATAGACTGTGATTGATAACCATGAAGTTACCATCGAGCAAACGGGCATTGGGTAGCTTTGACATGGAATCGATCAAATTGGGTTTAAGCCCTGATAAGACATCGACCCCACGTTGGTTAAAAACATCAATTGAATTGGCAAAGTTGGAGGTTCGAACCAAGCTGGCATGTTTGAGCGTGGACGTGAGGTAAAGCTCATAGCCCGCCTTTGAAGGAGCTGCGATGCTGACACCATTTGCGTCGACCTCTTCGACACGTTCAAGAGGTGAGTCCTCATGGACAACGTAGCCGGCTTCGATCTCCGTCATGGGGATGGAGAATGAGATGGTTTGGGCCCTGGTTTTTTCGATGGCGAGTATTGCCACGTCCCACAAATCTTTGGCTGAATCATCGGCAACTTGTCCAGGTTGTGCGTAGACCACCATCTCAATGGGAACACCTATTCGAGTGGCTAACTCTTGCATCAAATCAACGCTCACTCCATGCAACTTACCCGATGCATCTTGAGACGTGAACAAGGTGTTTCCTAGATTCATCCCTGCGCGAAGTTTGCCATTCGGTACCAATTCTTGTTTTGCTTTTGCGCTCAATTCAATCTGTGACATACATCCGACTCTGAATAAAAAAAGAAATTGCGCCAAGCCCTAAGGCGAAGCTTTTGGACCCATCACCTGCCTCTAACCTAAAGGCACGGGTTGAAACGTTTGAGTTTCGTTCGCAAAGAAACACATGCGAAATGGTTGCATTGGATTATGACTGACAATGAGGCAAGAATCCCCTAACTCCATCAATGCATTGTCAATTCATAGAATATCTAAATGTTCAAACACATCAATTTGGCAAAAAATCTTACAGCAGGAAGTGACCACAAATTGGCACCACATCATGCCACCCAAAGTGCTGAATTTAACGTGTGCCGCAATACACCCAGAATCGCATTTCAATGACCCAAAGAGCTTGCAGTGCCTGGAGCAGAGTTTAAGGATTGTCCAGAACTTGTCCATCCTCTGGAAACCTCAACGATCTCGACTAAAGTCAACTTTCTTCACAACATCTAACCACTGGGTCTTTTCAAAACTCAACAATTTGGCAAACTCTTCAGGCGTACTCACTTGGGCTTCAATACCGCTGGCGAGCATCGACTCTTGAACTGGTTTAGCCTGACTGGACTGTGCCATGGCGTGCGCAATTTTTTGCACGATCTCCGCATTCATATTGGCGGGACCAATCAATCCATACCACGTTGAAATCACGACTCCAGGCAACCCCTCTTCCGCCAAAGTGGGCACCTCGGGCATGAGAGGTGAACGTTGCTTGGTAGCCAAACCCAGTGCCCTCAAATGGTCCGCCTTGATGTGCTGCATCACCGCAGGTGGAGTTGAAAAAGTAAGTTGCACCCTTCCCGCCAACAAGTCAACCAGCGCGGGTCCACTGCCCTTGTAAGGGATATGGGTGACCTTGATTCCAGCTTGAGAGAGGAACACCTCCATGGCCAAATGCGTGAGACCACCACTTCCCCCCGATGAATAACTGAGCTCATTGGGATGTAATTTGGCGTAGGCAATCAAATCGCGGATGGTCTTTAAACTCGAGTTGCTATTGGTCACAAGCACCAAGGGCGTGGATGCCAATATGGCAATAGGGGTGAAGTCCTTGCTTGCGTCGAACATGAATCTTTGCGTCAAGATAGCATCAATGAATTGGGAAACACTGATAAAGCCCAGGGTGTATCCATCTGCAGTAGACGATGCGATGATGTCAAGGCCTATCATCCCCGATCCTCCCGATCGATTATCCACAACGACCGACTGATGAAAAGCTTCGCTGGCCATCAAGGCAAACTTTCGAGCAGTAAAGTCTGTTCCTGCCCCAGGAGCTGTGGGCACAACCCATCGAATGGGCTTAGTGGGAAAGTCTGCGGCATGGGCGATCACCAAGGCCGACAGGGTCAAGATCAATATGGTGCGAACGCCAATAGCAATAACCAAGCTCAGTAAAGCACAAGCTCCCCTCAGTATGGGTTGAGTGAATGGACTGCTTATTTCTTGAGCAAAAAGACAAGGTAAACTGATTGGATGAGACGCAATGATTTGGGATCCAATAGTTGGTTGGTGAGATGCATGCTTCACATTAAAACTCCATAGTCCATTGACCTTAATTCAAAGAGCCCTTCATTCGTCGATTTTGATATTGTTCTTTTGAACCAAACCAACCCATTTAACGATTTCATCCTTGAGAAATTGTTGCTGTTCATTAACGGGAATATTGATGATTCGGCCCCCATCCTTTTCAACTTGCGATATGAACTCGGGATCTTTGTTGATCATCACCAGAGCTTGGCGCAATTTATTGACGGTGGTTACAGGTGTATCTTTAGGCGCAAAGACGCCAAACCAACTCTCCCCCGTGAATTTCGTGACACCTGTCTCGTTGATGGTGGGCACCAGAGGCAAAAGAGGGGATCGATCTGTGGCTGACAAGGCAAGTCCCTTTAACTTCCCGTTGAGGACAAATTGCTTTGACGCGGACATGTTATCAAACATCACATCCACTCGCCCAGCCATCATTTCTTGGTAACCCTGGGCCGCACCTTTAAATGGGACTTGAAGGGTCTGTAGACCTAAAGAATTAAGCAAAATTTCGCCCCACACGTGTTGAAGGGTTCCAATGCCTGCCGTACCAAACGTGATGGGTTTACTTTGCTCTTTGGCAAATTTCACAAACTCGGCAAGATTGCTCACTGGCAAATCAGAACGAGTCAGTAAAACAAATGAGTAACCCGATAGGTAACCAAGAGGCACGAAATCTCGATCAGGCTCATAACTCAAATGCTTGATCAAGGCCTTGTTCATCACCATGTTGAACAATCCCCCAATCATGAGCGTGTAGCCATCCGCCGGGGAGTTGGCAACGTATTCAGTACCGATTAAAGAACCAGCGCCACTTTTATTTTCCACCACACTGGCCACTTTGAGTTGCTCAGAGAGCTTTTGGGCAATCCTGCGTCCGATCAAGTCCGTACCTCCTCCCGCAGCTTGAGGCACGATGATCTTGATCGGATGGTTAGGAAATTCATTGCTAGCGGTTTGGGCCAAGGCTAAATTTGCTGAAAGGCAAAATACGACCCAGACTGTCAAGTGGCTAGAAAACACAACACCTGAGCCTGGCCATGTTGTGACCGTGCGCTTGAATGTTTCACAAAGACGAAATGCCAAAGAATGAATCACTGAATTGTGCATAAGGACCAGGCTCCTTGTAGAGTCCAGGCCTAAAGAGTTGACACCATCAGGTCCTGGAATAATGAGACGATGGTCCAATCCTAGTGAGTATTTCGCTCAACCCATTGGGGATTTGTCTTCTGGATGATTTGCCCTATTTATGCTAGATTTGATGATTTGATGCCTTATCACTGACACGCCCTACCATGTCAACTTCAACCCAACTTCCCCGCCTCTCTTTACGACACGTCGGCATGTTTGTGCGTGACATCCAAGGGATGTCGACTTTTTACAAAGAAGTCCTTGGGTTCACCCAAACCGATGCGGGGCATATTAGAGGACACGATGTCGTCTTCTTGACCCTCGACCCTAAAGCACACCACCAACTCGTAATGGAGTCTGGCAGAACTCACCACACCGGTGCGGGATTCGGGTTGCAGCAAATTTCCTTTCAAGTGAATGCCTTGGACGATTTGCGTCTCATGCACGCAAAGGTGAAGGATCGGATTGATCTGAGTCTCATTCAAACCGTTGATCACGGCAATTCTTGGTCACTGTATTTCAGAGATCCTGAGGACAATCGCGTAGAGATCTATTTGGACACGCCTTGGCACATTCCCCAACCCTATCTGGAGCCTCTCAATTTAGAGGCAAGTGATGCGGATATTCATTCAACCACACACCAAAAAGTTCAAGACCAAATTGGCTACCAATCCATGCATGACTGGCAAGCAAAACTGAGCCTACAAATGAAGCACTGAGTGCTTGAGTAGCGCAGCGACTTGTCGCTTCTCAGCGATTTTGGGCACGACATCGGCCTTCTAATACAAATAGATATCTGCTACCGATTGGGATTAAAGTTTAAACCCAAGGACTGAATATGGATTTGTGAAATTAAAATTACCCAAAAAAATTACCCTTAAAAAAACAATTCCCTGCATTTCGAACCCCATTCAGAGAACCAATACACTCTTGGATTATTCGTCCGTAATATTGGCTTGTTTGATGGTCTTGGACCATTTGGTGATCTCTCCCAAGTAAAAACGCTTGAACGCCGTCGAGTCTGCAACCACGGGTTCAAGCCCATCTTTGATGAGAGATGCCTCCACCTCAGGCGTTTGGGTCACTTCATTAATCCATGCATTGAGTTTTGTAATGGTTTTGATGTCGGTATTTTTGCTCACAAAAAAACCATACCAACCCACAGCCTCGTAATTGGGTAAAAACTCCGAAATGGCCGGTATTTCAGGTGCCAAAGCAATTCGTTTCTTACTGGTCACCCCCAAGGCCACCAGTCGATTGGACTTGATGTAAGGCAGGGCTGAAATCAAACTATCAAACATCAAATTGACCTGGCCTGCCAACAAGTCTGAGGTCGCAGGTGCTGCCCCCTTGTAAGGGATGTGTGTCATCTCAACACCAGCCATTGTGTTGAAAATTTCCCCTGCCAAATGGGGAATACCGCCCACGCTTGCTGATGCGAAATTTAACCGCCCACCCATAGAGCGTCCCCTTGCTATCAACTCTGGAACGCTTTTGATGCCAAGGACTGGGCTGGCCACCAGCACAAAAGGGGCATTGGCAATCCAAGCAATTGGAACCAAGTCTTGTTGCGGGTCGTAGGGCAAGTGTTTCTTAAGTCCCGCGATGATAGCGAGGGTCACTGGCGCTAATAAAATTTGATAACCGTCGGGGGAAGCTTTGGCCAGCATATCTCCAGCGATTACTCCACTGGCACCGGCGTGGTTATCAACCAAAACGATTTGTCCCATTTTTTGAGAGAGTTTTGGACCATATAGCCTGGCCAATGCATCAACTGGACCACCCGCAGGGTAGCCCACTAAAATTTTAATTGGATGAGTAGGATAGTCGTTAATTCCGCTCTGTGCGAGCGAACAATCGCTCCATGCTGTGACCAAAGCGATCGCTAAAACATTGATCTTCTTCACTAGGCCCATAGCTCTTGCCCTTTAATCGCTGGTCGTGGAATTAAGCGTTAAAAAATTTCTAACAATTTGCGCGCACAAGTCTGGGTAAGCACCGGCTGCATGCCAAGCATCGCCCTCAATCACATGCAAAGTTGAGCCCTCTATAGTAGCGTGCCAAGCACGCACGCTCTCCACGCTCCTCAAGCCACTGCCAGTGGTCGTGATCACCAATGAAGGCGCCACTATTTTGGGCAGACTGGCACGAATATCCAGAGCTGGTATCCAACTCAAATAACCCAAAAGTGACGCCTGGAAAGTTTTGCCTTGAATGTCGCGAACCCACCATTCGACCTCCCTCTCACTCACCTGTGAGCCCAAACGCCCATTCATGGTTGAGCGTGCCCACTGCAAGACTCCATCCTTTTTAATCGCTTTGATCCAACCCTCCACTCCTTGGGCGGCAATGACAGGAGGAGTCACTCCAACTACGGTCTTAATCAATTCAGGAAATCTAGCTGCAAATTCAAGTGCGAAGGTACCTCCACTTTTGGCACCAATCAAATGAATTGGCGTCTTGCAAACGCGGGTCACCACCTCATGAATATCATCCATGATGACATCCATTGACCAAGGGAAAGTCTCACTCATGGCAGTTGACTCACCAAAGCCCCTCAAGTCTAGGCGCAGAACTTTGAAGTCTCGGGCAAAGTGAGGAACCCATGCGCGCCAAGCTTGTCGACTCTCAGCAAAGCCATGAATCATCACCAACCATGGCGCATCCTCCCATGGGTTGGTGAAATCATCAATTTCTAACAACAACTCACAACCGTCTGGGCGTTTAATGGAATGGATCATAATGAGGCGCTTATCAAAGTCTAAGGGAATCAAAGAAGGCTTCCACATAAAAATGGAAATGATGTCCTGACTAGAGTTTGGATTTAGAAATTTCTTAATGACAGGCTACGGGTATCTGCACACCGTGGTCGGGAAGTTGTCATCAACCGTGATTGAGAAAAGCCAATACCCTTAAATTGGGAAGAGCCGCCACTTTTCGTCTTCACAAATAAAAAAACCACTCGCAAGTGGTTGTTCTATATGGTTTTTTGGTGGGATGTGCGAGATTCGAACTCGCGACCAACGGATTAAAAGTCCGCTGCTCTACCGGCTGAGCTAACGTCCCATCACCGAGATTGAAACTGAAGTATCAATCCCAGACAAGAATGAAATTATAACAAAAAAATAACAAGTTTTCTAGCCCTTCAAAAACTTATCCAATTCATGTGGCCCTAGATTAGGTTTGGGGCTTTTTTGCCAACTGGTCCATCACCCACCCTGCTGCACTCATCCCAAATGTAGCGGTCACAGAAACAGATGAACCGTAGCCGTGGCAGCTTAAATCTGAGGAGAATTGATCAGAAGAATCCAATGGCTCAGCGAGACCAGGATCAAGATTACTCGAGACAGACTTTGCCCATGGATTCAATACGGGCTCTTTGCTAAAGACACATTGAATTCGAGACTTTTTAAGTGTTTTGGCCAAGATCCCTTGCCTGCGCAATCGATAACGCAATTGAGACAAAAGTGGATCGTGCGTGACCAACAGCAAATCATCCATTTGGACCTCATGGGCAAGTCTCTTGCCACCAGCCGCACCAACGCTTACAAATAGACAATGATTGAGCAACGCCCAAGACGCCAAACTGACTTTGGCTTTGACTTGATCGCATGCATCGATCAAGGCGTCAACAGGCAATTCCAAGGATTGGGCCATCTCAGGCCAGTTGTCAGGGGTCACAAATTCATCGATCAGCACGACTTCACAATTGGGATTGATGAGCGCAATCCGCTCCTTCATGGCCTCGCCTTTGGCTTTTCCAATCGTGGTGGTGAGCGCATGGATTTGCCGATTCACATTGGACTCGGCCAAGTGATCCATGTCGATCAAAGTCAGTTTGGCAATACCGCTCCTGGCCAGAGCCTCGCAAACCCAAGAGCCCACGCCACCAATACCCACCACCACAACGTGGGCCTTAAATATAGCTTTTGCGCCATCGATTCCATACAGACGAGACAGGGCTCCAAAGCGACGTTCAAAATCGATTTCGGGCTCACTCATCTGGGCGTCAACTCACAAGGCGCGCTGAGGTCCATGTTCACTCAAGTGCTTGCATTTGAATTTTAAAACCCAACCATGCACCCAAAACAATGAAGACCACGACCTCCATTGCGTTGATGCTGAGGGTGGACAAAGAGCTGATGCCCTGACCAAAGGTACACCCCATGGCCAACACCCCCCCTATGCCCATCAATATCGCGCCAATCAGGTGCAAGCCAAGGTCTGTGGGGCTACCAAAGCCCTCCCACCTCAATGAACCGTTGAAGCACCCGCTCACAAATGAGCCAGCGATCACACCAAGCGCGCACACAGCGCCATAGTTCAAGAGTTTTGATTGATCTGAGAAATAGATCAACCAATCGATCAAATAAGCCATTGGGGCGACAAAGCTCAGGGATTCAATTCGACCACTTGAACTCGCCAAGTACGCTTCCTCCAAGCTCACAGGGTGCTCCATAACGTGCCCCACGTAGCCACTCAACCCCCAAGCCAAGGTGATCAAAAGACCCACTCCAACGCCAGGCAAAAATGACCTGAGACGTTGGAGCTCACGCTCATGGGGAGCGGTAAGCAGTGACATGATCCAAGCCACCATGATCACCATGACTCCAACACCAAACCCGAGCAAAATCCACTCCGCATTGGCAAATCGCATGAGTGAATAGGTGATGGTTGATAGGCGTGGACCAAACATAAAGTGAGCCAAATCCACGCCTCCATTGATTCGCACAAAGGCTGTATCTAACCAATTGACTCTGACCACCGCCGTGATGCCCTTCAAAGTTGCCAAGGCAGCAAAACCCATGAAGAGAAAAACAACCCAAGACTTCAAATTCCCTGTCCCCATTCGAACCAGTGTTTTGTTGCCACAACCCGATGCGAGTACCATGCCCACGCCAAAAAGAGTTCCACCCAGGGCATCAGACAACCAATATAAGCGGTCCGTGGCATACAAGGTTTTTAAGGGGTCAACCCACCCGTAGGCACAAAACACAGCAAAGCCAATCATGGACACTCCCATGGCCACCAAGACTTGGCAAGCTCGAGTCCAAGATCCATAAGAGAAGACATCAATCACCGCCCCCATGGTGCAGAAATGGGTGGATTGGGCCAAAAAGCCCAAAGCAAAGGTCAACACAAAGCCCAAAATCAGGACCACCTGAGAGAGCCAAACCGCTTGTGTTTCGGTCAAAGTGTTGAACATGACTGAGAGGTACCTTATTTAAGCTTGGCCAGACGATCTTTTGCAGCTTGAGCTGCATCGCTTTGGGGATAATTTTTGGACAAGTCTTCGAGCACTTTCTTAGCACCTTTGATGTCCTTGAGCTCAATCATGCAACTGGCCATGGAGAGCATGCTGTCAGGTACTCTGGGGTGCGTCGGGGCTAGGCTGGACAAGCTCTTGAAACTTTGAACAGCACCCTTGAAGTCCTTGGTGGCATATTGAGAGGTGCCCAACCAGTAAAGAGCGACTGCACCAAAACCACTACCAGGATATTTTCTAGCAAAGTCACTGAAAGCTTGAGTGGAAGCTGAGTAGTCTGCTTTTTTAAACAAGGCGAGAGCGGCCTCGTAGTCGCGCTTTTCTGCTTGATCTGCAGAAAACTCAATCCCATCAACGCTCACCTTTTGAGGCTCTAGGTTGGCGAAACGATCTTCGTAATTCTTGGATTGATCCATGAATTTGCGCTGCAAATCCGACAAGCTCTTGACCAAGACCTCACGGTCTCCGCCCATTGAAGCAATTTGTTGCTTCAATTCTTCAATCGTGCCTTGCAGACTCAAGATACTTTGCTTGAGTTTGACGTTGTCGTCGGCCAGCGCCTCTGTGCTTGAGCGCAGTTGCTCAATGCTTTGGCGTTGGACTTCGACCTTTTCACGCAACTCCAAAATCGCTTTTCTGGCATCCCCATCCTCAAACAACGAGGCCTTGGCGCTCACACCCAACATCAGGACACCAGCCATCAAACAAGAGCTAAGAAACTTGATATTCATAGGTACGACTCTCAACGGTAGGATAATTCAACACGACGGTTCTTGGCAAATGCGCTCTCATCAGCACCCTGCACAGCAGGCTTTTCCTTGCCAAAACTCACCGATTCGATCTGTGATTCGCTCACTCCTAAAAGTGAAAGCGCTTTCTTGACGGCATCCGCTCTCTTTTGACCCAAAGCCAAGTTGTACTCGCTCCCACCTCTCTCGTCGGTATTGCCTTCAAGAGAAATTTTCTTGTCCTTGTTGATTCTCAGATAGTCAGCGTGCGCTTGAACAATGGGCTGAGCATCTGCTTTTAAAGTGTAGCTATCAAAATCAAAGTAAATAACCTTGTCAACATTAACAGGTCCAAGCACCATTTTGCCCAAGCCTTGGGCTTGAACTGAGGCGATTCCTGATTTGACATTGGCTCCGTTTAAAGAGTCTGCACTGATGCCAGAGGCCGATTTATCCTCCACAGGAACATCATTTAACTTCACTGTAGAACAAGCAGATACAAACAAAGTTGCTGCCAAAACACAATTCAATAGAAAAAACTTTTTCATGACATACACCTTTTAAACTTTCATCTACAACAACTTCAAAAGAACCGCCCCAAGCGTCAAAGCTGATTGGGGGCTCAATTGTTTTTCATGAACGGACCCCAATTGGGCTCACGAATGTCGCCAGCCTGCCCATTCAAGCGAACCGCTGTCTTGTTCTCCCAATTGACCGTCATCAGCGCCTCTTTGCCAGCCACTTGAGTGGCATAAATGATGAGCTTTCCATTGGGTGCGAAACTTGGCTTTTCATCCGCTGAGGTGTCAGACAGGGCTTCAAATTGCTCTGTTTGCAAATCCATGATGTACAGCTTGAATTGTCCGCCCTGCCTAGAGATGTAGGCCAATTTCTTTCCATCGGGACTGATGCTGGGTGAGATGTTATAGCTTCCGTTGAAGGTGACCCGCTGCACAGGACCTCCTTTGGCTGGCATCCTGTAAATCTGAGGTGAGCCTCCTCTGTCACTGACAAAGTAAATGGCGCTCGCATCAGGGGTGAACACAGGCTCGGTGTCAATGCTGGCAGATTGAGTGAGCCTTTGGGCTTCACCACCAGAGGAGGGAATTAGGAAAATCTGGGAGCCACCATCGCGACTCAAGGTCACGGCCATCTGTTGCCCGTCAGGAGACCAAGAGGGGGCACTGTTTGAGCCTTTGAAGTTGGCAACTATTTTTCGCTTGCCCGTGGCCACATCGTGTACGTAGACAACGGGCTTTCTAGATTCAAAGGAGACGTATGCGAGTTGAACACCGTTGGGTGCCCAGCTGGGCGAGATGATGGGCTCTGGAGAGGTCAGTGCGGGTTGAGCGTTGTCACCATCGGCATCAGCAATCCACAAATTAAAACGATTGTTATTTTTAGTGACGTAGGCAATGCGAGTGGAAAAAATGCCTTTGTCACCGGTTAATTTTTCATAGATGAAGTCTGAAATTTGATGCGCTGCACGCCTCAAATCCCCAGGTACGACGGCGTAACTTGCGCCTCCTAGGTCTTGGGATTTCATCAAATCCCATAGGCGAAAACGAACATCAAATCGACCGTCAGCGAGTTTGGTGACACTCCCCGTCACAAAATTCTCAGCCCCTCTAGAACGGAGCATCGCCACATCTGGACGCGAGGTCTCATCCATACTCAAAGCAGTCGAGCTCACCCTAAATTGAGCGCTTCTCTCCAAATCCGCTTGAATGATGGCAGAAATCTTTTGGGGCGACTGCCCCTCATCACGAAATGCATTGAGGTGCACAGGCACTTGGGTGACACCCACACCCGTGACCTCAACTTTGAATTGAGCCCAGGCATTGGCGCCCAAACCCCATAATCCCAAGACCAAAGACAGGGGGATCAACTGAGTGGCAATAGCTTTTAAACGGTGGGCAAAAAAACAAATCATGGGAAAGAATCAATCCTGGTTTTGATGCAAACAATAAAGGGTGAAATACTTGGCGAATGTCGCCTGAGCCTGCATCATACAGACTGCAAGACCCATCGAGCCATCTAAAAAGCCCAAACGAAAGACATAACTTCTCAAAAAAGCAAAGGCGCTTGAAAAGAGTGCCCGCAACATGCTCACCTTGACCCCCCTGGCATGGCGCTCCAGCGCCCAAGCTCGGCTGTAGTGCTCAAGTTTGCGCCAATAATCATCAGGGGTTCGGTAGCTGTAATGCTCCAAATTGCAGTTCAAGTGCCCCAAATTCAACTTGGACCACTCCCCCCCGCCGGTTGGAAGAAGTTTCTCGTGCACCAAATCGTCGGAGAACACCGCGTCGCTTCTTTTGAAGAGTCGGATCACCCTGTCTGGCTGCCAGCCACAGTGATGAATCCACTGTCCACAAAACTGAGTGAGCCTAGGGATATCAAAACCGATGTGGTTTCGAGTTTGAGTAGTGCGGCTCGAGCTTGCCTCGTTTTTTAGGACGAGTTGAATCTCCCTTGCCAATTCGCTGGGCACTCTTTCATCGGCATCCAAGCTCAGTACCCATTCAGAACTTGCAAAGGACAAAGCCCAGTTCTTTTGGGCACCAAACCCCCTGAACTCATCAACCTCAATCACACGGGCTCCCAAGCCTCGAGCAATACTTGCCGTCTGATCCTCACTTTTCCCATCCAAGACAATGATCTCATCGGCAAAAGACACAGATTCAATACAAGGACCAATGTTTTGGGCTTCGTTTTTGGTAATGATGACGACCGATAAAGACATCTTTCCATTTTAAGTGCTAAATGTGTCTCAACCTTGTATGCATGAGAGCCAATTAAGACCCTTCGATCTTGAACTCTCCATCCGATGGGCTCCCTTAGAGGCGTCAAAATTGGGGCGATTGAGTCAATTTGAGGCCATAATCACCCCTGGCTCAGACATTGATACCCTCCTTCACTGCGAAACAGACCTTAACCAACCGGCCCCTCTTGCATGAACCAACCCCCTGTTGCCTCCTTCTATCAAAGATTTCAAAGAGTTTGGCCCTACTTTTGCCGCCCTCTTGGCACTTGGGTGGCTGCCGTGATCTCCGTTTTGGTGGTGTCCGCCTCCGAGCCCATGATTCCAGCACTCTTAAAGCCCCTGCTGGACCATGGGTTTGTGGGCGGCTCTTTGGAATTGTGGCTGGTGCCAGTGGCCATTTTGACCCTCTTTACGGTGCGAGGACTGGGCGCCTTTGTTGGACAAGTCGCGTTGGCGAAAATCGCCAACCAAGGGGTTCTCTCCTTGAGACTAGAGATGTTTGAGAAGTTACAAAACGCTCACCCCAAGTTGTTTTCTCAAAGTGCTGGGAGCGCAATGGCCAATACCTTGGTCTATGAAGTCCAAAACGGATCGGGGACTTTGGTGAATGCTTTTTTAAGCTTGACCCGTGACTCTTTGACGCTCTTGGCTCTGGCGGGTTACTTGCTTTACTTGAATTGGAAACTGAGCGTCATTGTGGCCTTTCTCTTGCCCGCGATTGCCTGGGTCATGAGAGTGCTTACCAAAAGGCTCACACGAATCACCGCCCAGAGTCAAAAGTCCACCGATGATTTGGCTTATGCGGTTGAAGAGAATGCGTTGGCCTACCGGGAAATCCGACTCCAAGGAGCTCAAGAGGACCAAACCCGCCGCTTTGCAAGACTTGGACAATCCTTGGAGTCCTTGATGATGAAAGGCATGGTGTCCTCTGCCGCCATCACCCCGTTGACTCAAATCTTGTCCGCGGTGGCCCTCTCCGCTGTGATCAGCGTGGCCTTGATGCAAAGCACCACAGATGGCACCACCGTGGGCTCCTTTGCCTCCTTTGTCACGGCCATGTTGATGCTCGTGGCCCCCATCAAACATTTGTCTGAAATTGCTGCCCCCATCACCCGTGGCTTGGCAGCCATTGAGCGCGGCTTGGATTTGATTGAAAAAACCGATAACCAAACCGAAGGTCGCTATGAAGTTGTCAAATCAAAAGGGCATGTCGAATTCATCAACGTCTCGGTTCGCTATAGCGCAGACCGTGAGCGAGCGCTTTCTCAGTTGAACTTGGAACTTCACCCAGGAGAGGTGGTGGCGGTGGTTGGAGCCTCTGGCTCTGGCAAAACAACGCTGGCCAATCTCTTACCAAGATTGATCGATCTTGAGGAGGGACAAATCCGCATCGATGGAGTTGAGACACGCGAGTGGACACTCAAATCCCTCAGACAACAAATTGCTCTGGTGAGCCAAAACGTAATCGTTTTGAATGACAGCCTTGCCGCCAATGTGATGCTGGGGCAAAAAGAGGATCTTCAACGTGCACTTGAATGCTTGAAGGCCGCCAATTTAGAAGGCCATTTAAGCACCCTCCCCCAGGGCATGCATACGGTGGTGGGACACAATGCAAGCGAGCTCTCAGGCGGTCAGCGCCAAAGGCTAGCCATCGCCCGGGCTTTGTACAAAGATGCCCCGATCTTGTTGCTCGATGAGGCCACCTCAGCACTGGACAACGAGTCTGAGAGACTCGTACAAGAGGCCCTTGGAAGACTGACCGTGGGTAGAACCACCCTCGTGATTGCGCACCGCTTGTCCACCATTGAGCACGCCAATCGGATCATCGTCTTGGACAAGGGCCGCATTGTTGAAAGCGGAGACCACCAAAGCCTTTTGAACTTGGGCGGCGTTTACGCCAGTTATTTCAAACTCGGTCAGTTGGACTCAAGCGCTCAGGCCTAATTCCAAGGTGTCACGGGAGGCACTGCACAAGGCCCCTCGGTTGGAACAGAGCCAAAATCTGCAGGCCCAACGATCTCCAAGTACTCCATGTCGGGGGAGTAATCAAAGAGGTAGTGCACGATGCCAGGGCGCTGATGAACACAATCGCCCGCACTCACCAAAGTCACCTGGTCTTCGTACATGAACTTGGCCCAGCCTTTAAGCATGTAGACGATTTGAAACTCTGCCACATGGTAATGCCAGCCCGTACCGTCCGTGGGCGGCATGTTGGCTTTGGCAATGTGGGCAATCACTTTGCCATGCGTGGCCTTGGCCACTCCAAGATCTTTGTACAGGAAAAAATCTCTCAAGCCTCCAGGCAAGAAATCCGTTTGAGAGCCTTTGACATGCGAAAAATCGGTGTCAGATTGAATGTGCGTTGTGACGGTCATGATTAAAACTCCACTTCTAGTTCAACAATATCCTCAGGCTCTGCCTTGGCGTCTCGAATCCATTCTTTCATGGCGTTGTGCGAGAGGATCAGTTTGACGTAACTGGCGCACTCGGCACTCAATTTAACGTCATAGCTTAGGAAACGCGAGCAAACAGGCGCAAACATCGCATCTGCTAGCGTTGGAGTTTTACCCATGAGATAGGGTCCGCCGTAGCGCTTGAAACAATCGCTCCAAATATCCACAATGCGGTCGATGTCGCTTTGCGCTTTGCCCCAAACTTTAAAGCCTTTAAAGTTGGCCTTGATGTTCATGGGCAAAGAAGCCCTCAATGCGGCAAAGCCAGAATGCATCTCGCCACAAATCGCACGACAATGGGCTCTTTGCACTATGTTGGTGGGTAATAGACCCGCTTTTGGTGCAACCTCATTCAAATACTCACCAATGGCAAGCGTATCCCAGACCTCAACGCCGTTGTGATGCAAACATGGCACAAGCATCGAGGGCGAGAGAAGCAGCAACTCTGCACGGGCACTGGCAGAGTCTGGACTCACCACCACTTCCTCGAATGGTAGACCCGACATTTTTAGCATCAACCACCCACGCAATGACCAAGATGAATAGTTCTTGCTGCTGATGGTGAGGGTGGTTTTCTTCATCAAATATCGCTCACGGGTGGGTTTGTATTTCGGGCTGAGTTGAAATACAAGTTGCAATTAATATGCCATCCAAGGCACACCTCTTGCTTGGATCTAGGCAAGGGATGTGAATCGCACCCAACACAAAGAGGTCCAAGACGTGATGTACCAACAATTTCAAAACTACGCCAATTGGTTTGGACCGATTCGCCAAGGCGCCATGCAAACCAGACATTGGCTTGAGGGCTTGTTGCAGTTTGGTCATCGCGATGATTTAAGACACTGGATTGGGTTTTATGAGCAAGTCGAATTGATGGGTTTCACACACGAGAGGCCCGACTTTGAGATCTCTGAGGTGACCGATTCCAGAGGTGTGCCCTGCGAGGTGAGTGAGAAAGTGGTCTTCAAAACCGACTTCTGTCACCTCGTGCGTTTCAAAAAGAAATTGAGTAAAAACGAGCCCAAAGTTTTATTGGTGGCCCCCATGTCTGGACACTTTGCAACTTTGCTCAGACACACCCTCCTCACCTTGCTTCAAGATCACGAGGTCTACATCACCGATTGGCTCAACATCCGAGACATTCCTCTAAGCGCAGGAGAGTTTGATTTGGACACTTACACGGAGCAAATCATCACCTTCTTGCAATTTATGGGCCCCTCCTCTCACATCGTGGGGGTGTGTCAACCCACTGTCTCTTGTTTGGCTGCAGTGGCGGTGATGTCGGCGCAAAAGGATCCTTGTACGCCAAGGAGCATGACGCTCATGGCTGGGCCCATTGACACTCGCATCAACCCCACCCAAGTCAATGAACTCGCCACAAGCAAACCGATTGAATGGTTTGAAAAAAACTTGGTCAGCCCCGTACCCCTTCAGTTCAAAGGAGCGGGTCGCAGAGTCTATCCAGGCTTTGTGCAATTGAGTGCCTTTTTAAGCATGAACATCGAACGGCACAAAGAGTCTTTTAAAAAGCTTTATGAGTTTAGGAGAAATGCCAAAGACCAAGAGGCAGATCAAATTGCCAACTTTTATAAAGAATATTTTGCGGTCATGGACTTGCCCGGCAAGTTCTACATTGAAACCGTGAAAAACGTTTTTCAAGAGCACCTTCTCCCAAAGGGTCTCATGACCTACAAGAGTAGCGTCGTTAATACCCGGGCCATCAAGAGCACCTACCTCTTGACGGTTGAGGGGGAGCGCGACGACATTTGTGGGATCGGACAAACACTGGCTGCTCAAGACCTTTGCAGCGAGTTACCTGCTTACATGAAAACGCATCACTTGCAAGCGGGCGTCGGTCACTACGGCGTCTTCAGTGGCAAAAAATGGGCCTCACAAATTTACCCTGTCGTGCATCAACACATTCAGTCCTCTCACCAAAGTGCGCCTGTCCCTTTGTCTTGAGAGCAGAGGCAATTTTTGCCCTCCAAGGACCTATGTAGTAACAAGTGGCAAGAGACCTTTTGTTTTTTGCACGAAATCTTCAACGCTTGGGTTCAGAGATGAGCTACACCAAGTCTCTTGATGTAACGAGCTGGGCTCATTCACCACGAACCAACAAAACGTCGGTACCCGAAGTGCCACTGCCATGTGATAGGGACCAGAGTCTGTGCTCACAAAAAGCTGGCATGCGCCAATACAAGCGCACTTATTCA
>CAIKYO010000340.1 GCA_903831655.1 uncultured Burkholderiales bacterium | reverse complement strand
TTCGTCGCTACATGTTTCGTTGCGCAGCAAGGCCACCGCAGCGGCGGCCACTTCACGCAAATTGTGGCTAGGTATTTCGGTCGCCAGGCCTACGGCAATGCCACTGGCACCATTCAACAAGGCAAAGGGAAGCCGCGAAGGCAGTTGCTTGGGCTCTTGGGTAGAGCCATCATAATTGGGCTGAAAGTCAACGGTGCCTTCATCCAACTCATCCAAAAGTAAAGTGGTGATGCGAGACAGTCGAGCCTCGGTGTAGCGCATCGCAGCAGCACCGTCTCCATCTCGTGAACCAAAGTTGCCCTGTCCATCAATCAATGGATAACGCTGGGAGAAGTCCTGCGCCATGCGCACCAAAGCGTCATAAGCCGCTTGATCGCCGTGTGGGTGAAAGCGGCCGAGCACATCTCCGACCACACGAGCGCTCTTGACAGGCCTGGCACCAACGGCCCCATTGGCGCCACCAAATCCCAAACCCATTTTGGACATGGAATACAAAATTCGACGCTGGACGGGCTTTTGTCCATCACAGATGTCGGGCAACGCACGGCCCTTAACGACCGACAAGGCGTATTCCAAATAGGCTGTTCGAGCGTAAGCACCTAAGCCAACATCTTCGTCCTTGGGAACATCCAAGGTTTCAATCACTGCATCACTCATTTAGATATCCACTTCAATCTCATCGGCATGCAACTCCATCAAATCGCGCCGCGCTTGCGCCTCGCCTTTGCCCATGAGTTGCGTCATGAGCAACTGGGTTTGCAAGAAATCCAAGTCACCCAACTGCACTGGTAGGAGTCTGCGGGTATCTGGGTTCAATGTGGTCTCCCACAATTGTTCCGCATTCATCTCTCCCAACCCCTTAAATCGACTAATGGACCAAGCACCCTCTTTGACGCCGTCCTTTCTGAGTTTATCGAGCACAGCAGTGAGCTCACCTTCATCCAAGGTGTAGATCTTCGTTGCAGGCTTTTTACCCCTGGCTGGCGCATCCACTCTAAAGAGAGGGGGGCGAGCAATGTAGACGTGCCCAGTTTCGATGAGCTTTGGAAAATGTTTAAAAAACAGCGTTAGCAGCAACACCTGGATGTGGGAGCCATCTACATCGGCATCACTCAAGATACAAATCTTGCCGTATCTCAAACCGCTCAAATCGGGTTCATCCTCTGCACCGTGTGGATCAACTCCAATGGCCACCGAAATGTCGTGAATTTCGTTGTTGGCAAACAGGCGATCACGCTCCACTTCCCATGTGTTCAATACCTTGCCACGCAAGGGCAAAATGGCTTGACTCTCTTTGTCTCGCCCCATCTTGGCACTACCACCAGCGCTGTCACCTTCGACCAAAAACACCTCGTTGTAAGCCAAATCCTTGCTTTCGCAATCGGTGAGTTTGCCTGGAAGAACAGCAACGCCAGAGCCTTTGCGTTTTTCAACCTTTTGGCCTGCGCGTTGCCGGAACTGAGCAGCCTTGATGGCGAGCTCAGCGAGCTTTTTCCCATACTCAACATGCTCATTGAGCCAAAGCTCAAGACTTGGACGCACAAAGCTTGAAACCAAACGGACCGCATCTCTTGAATTGAGACGCTCTTTGATTTGACCTTGAAACTGAGGATCTAGCACCTTGGCGCTCAAGACATAATTGGCCCTGGAGAACACATCCTCAGGCAAGAGTTTGACGCCCTTGGGGAGTAAGGCATGCAGGTCAATAAAATTTTTCACAGCCTGGAATAAGCCCTCACGCAAGCCGCTTTCGTGGGTTCCACCAGCACTTGTGGGAATCAAATTCACATAGCTCTCGCGAACCGCTTGCCCATCCTCGGTGAAAGCAACACACCAAGTGGCCCCCTCTCCCTCTGCAAAGCTTTCGTGACCTGAGTCAGCAAACCCCTCCCCTTCAAAAAGAGGGATCACGGGGTCCGAACTCAAAGTTTGAAGCAAATAGTCACGCAGACCTGCCTTGTAGAGCCAAGTTTGATTTTCTTTGGTTTTTTCGTTGTTCAAATGAACACTCACACCAGGCATCAGCACCGCTTTGCTTCTGAGCAAATGGGTAAGCTCTTGAAGAGGCAAAACCGCACTCTCAAAATACTTAGGGTCAGGCCAAACGGTTACGCAGGTGCCAGATTTACGGTCTTCTTTGGTGGCCGCTTTGACTTGGAGTTTCTCCACGACATCACCACCCTGGAATACCATTCCAGCAACCTTGCCTTCTCTGAAGGAGAGCACTTGCATGCGCTTAGACAGTGCATTGGTCACACTCACACCTACACCGTGCAAACCTCCAGAAAAGCTGTAGGCTCCACCAGAGCCTTTGTCAAATTTGCCACCCGCGTGCAAACGGGTAAAAACCAACTCCATCACCGGAGCTTTTTCCTCTGGATGCATGCCAAATGGGATGCCTCGACCATCATCTTCGATGCTCACACTGCCATCGGTATGCAAGGTCACGGAAATCTTTTTTCCATGACCTGCCAGCGCCTCATCAGCAGAGTTATCAATGACCTCTTGGATGATGTGCAGTGGATTATCGGTACGCGTGTACATTCCAGGTCGCTGCTTTACGGGCTCGAGACCCTTTAAAACGCGAATGGAATTCTCTGAATATTCTGAAATTTGCTTGGTTGCCATGGCTCGCATTGTAAACAAGTAAAATAGTATCTGTATAAATATACAGCCGATTACCCCCGATTTTGCGCCTTTCGCTCAATGCGGTGCCTTATTTGACGATCTCAAACTCTACAAATTCAAGAAAAAAGACAGCTCTTTAGAGGCTATTTCAGGTGAGATTTAAAAGAGCTCTGGCTTGTTCGGCGGCCATTTTGCCCTCATCCGTTGGAATGACCCAGACCTCAACAGAACTACCAGGGGTGCTGATTTTCACTATTTCGTCACCCACTGCAGATTGGTTCAAATGGTGATCTATACAGAGACCCATCCAGGAATGGTGAGCGCAAACAGTCTCCCTCAGCAAAGCATCGTGCTCACCAATGCCTCCACTAAAAGCCAACACATCGAGACCTTGAAGGCAAGATATCATGGCTCCACTTTCTCGAATCACACGGTACACAAACAAGTCGATGGCTCTTTTGGCCGAGTCACTGTCTTGGGACCTCAGCTTGCGCATATCGGCAGAAATTCCAGATACACCCAGTAAACCACTTTGTTGGTATAAAAGTCTTTGGAGTTGATCATGGGTATATCCCTTCTCCAACAGATAAAGAATCACACCGGCATCCAGGGTGCCGGCTCTTGTGCCCATCATCAATCCATCTAAAGCAGAGAAACCCATAGTGGTTGCAATACTTTGCATACCCAAGCTTGCGCAAAGGCTTGCACCGTTACCCAAATGTGCCATGAGCACTCTTTCCTTGGCCCGGGTTGAATGAGCCTGCAGAGTCGAGATGATGTATTGATAGGAGAGGCCATGAAAACCATACTTGCGCACCCCCAAATGCGAGAGTGATTGAGGGATGGCAAAGGAGCGTTCAAGCTCGCTCAAGGTTTGGTGATAAGCCGTGTCAAAACACAAGACTTGGGGGACGCCTTTAAAAGCCTCGGTAAAGGCTTGAACACCTTGCAAATTATGTGGCTGATGAAGAGGTGCGAGTGAATTCAACTCAGAGAGCTGACTCAATACAGCGGGGCTTGAAAGCGTGCTGTTTTTGAACTCTGATCCACCATGCACGATGCGGTGAGCCACGGCTTGAATGTCGGGCAAATCTGGGAGATGCATGAGCAACGCTTTGAGCTCCTTGAGGGACTCTTCAAACGGATCCCCTAGACCAGCGCTCACGGCTTTTGTTTCTCGCCTTTCTCGATAAGAATAACTCAAAGACGGCGAGCCTCCAGGCTCTAGACCTTGAACATTGCCCACCAAAACACTGGATGTAACGCCCTCAGGGGACAATGGATAAACGGAGAATTTAAGGCTGGAAGAACCCGCATTGACTGCCAATATGGCCATCTTGAATATTTGTTTGGTTGAAGTGTTAAATGTAGGACGCCAACGAGTCAAGACTTAATTTGACTGTGCGCAACGAGCAAAGCCAATAAGGCTGAGGCAACTCGGGTTCTGGGTCCATCGGCACGGCTTGTTAAAGCGATGGGAATTCTTGCTCCCAAAACCAAACCGGCTCCACTGGCTCCGGCAAAATACTCCAGCTGCTTTGCAAGTATATTGCCCGACTCTAAGTCGGGAACAGCCAAAATATCAGCATCTCCAGCCACCAAAGACTCAATCCCTTTGACCAAGGCGGAGTGCGCAGATATGGCGTTGTCAAAGGCCAGGGGACCATCCAAAACAGCACCCTTGATTTGCTTTCTCTGTGCCATCTTACAAAGCGCAGCCGCCTCAATCGTAGATGGAATATCTGGACTTACCGTCTCAATTGCCGAGAGGATTGCAACCTTAGGATTTTGAACACCCATGATCTGACTAAAGTCAATCGCATTTTGAATGATATCAACCTTGTCCATGAGGGTAGGTCTAATGTTCAATGCGGCATCGGTCACAAGCAAGGGTTTGCTGTACATGGGAATGTCAAACCGAAAAACATGTGACATTCGACGCCCGGTTCTGAGTTCAGATCTGGCCAAAACTGCATGCAAAAGTTCATCGGTGTGCAAACTACCCTTCATCATGATTTGCACTTGCGCTTTGGCTGCCATCTCCGAGGCCCGGTCTGCCGCAGCGTGGCTGTGAGGAACGTCAACCAATTCATAGGCTGAAATATCGAGTTGTCCTGCTTGGGCACATGCCAAGATTTTCTTGGCCGGTCCAATCAAGATCGGAACAATCAAGCCCGCCTTTGCCGAATCAATGGCTCCCGTCAACGACTCCACATCACAGGGATGGACCACGGCACAGGGCAAAGCTTTTAAATTCGAGGCTCGCTCCAAAAGTGATCTCAAACGAGCCTCAGGATCAAACAATTGAATATGCGGTGCACTCAGCTTGGGACGCAGAATTTTTTGAGTCGGTGCGATGATTCGAGCCGTGCCATAAAGCACTTTCTCGCCCTTTTGATTCTCAACCAAACAATCAAGTTCAACGCGCTTTTTCTCATCCTCTTTGGACAGCACAGTCGCCACCACTGACAAAGTGTCACCAATGCGAACGGGTCTTGAAAAATGCAGATCTTGTTGTAAGTAAATGGTCCCGGGGCCAGGAAACTTCGTACCCAACAATGCTGAAATGAGTGCCCCTCCCCACATACCGTGCGCAATGACACCATGAAACATGGTGTCGTTTGCATATTCAGGATCCAAGTGAGCAGGATTGGTATCACCAGACACGGCAGCAAACGCTTGAATATCCTCTAGCGTCAAGGTGCGCAAGAGTCTTGCACTTTGACCTACGAACAATTCATCGTAGGTCACGTTTTCGATCATCTCTTGATTTTCAGTTTGCATTTTTTGGACTCACTTGTTATTGACTAGCTCACTGCGTGAGAGCCGCCATCGATGTAGATGGTTTGGCCTGTCATGCCAGAGGCAGCATCAGAGCACAAGAAGGTGCACAAGCTTGCGATTTCCTCCAAGTTCACGGCTCGGCGCAATGGAGATTTTTCCACCGCACTTCTCATGAGCTCATCGAAGCCCTCAATGCCAGAAGCAGCCCGGGTCAATATAGGGCCAGGAGATACCGCATGAACTCGAATTTTTTGCGGACCCAACTCAACCGCCATGTAGCGCACCAAAGACTCAAGTGCGGCTTTCACGGGCCCCATCAACCCGTAATGAGGCACCGCCTGATCTGCCCCCAAATAAGTCATGGTCAAAAATGCACCTCCCTCCTTCATGTGAGGGGTGCACAATTTAGCCAGCGTAGCGAAGGAATGACATGACACTTCCATCGCTCTTGCAAATCCAATGCTAGAACTGTCCACCACGCGACCATGCAAGTCCTCCAAAGGGGCCCAAGCTATGGAGTGAATCACGAAATCAAATTGCCCTAGAGTTTCTGCAGATTTTTCCACCAACTCTTGTAATGCACCTGGAGCCTCCACATTACAAACAGCCAAGTCAATTTGGTGCGCCTGGGTCAAAGGCTCTACAAAGGGCTTGGCTTTTTCATTCAAACAAGTGACCACCAGTTGGGCCCCCATCTCTTTGGCCATTAACGCACACCCCCAGGCAATGCTGTGCTCGTTTGCAACGCCCAGGATCAAACCTTTTTTACCCAACAAACTAAACTTTGATTTTGTATCTAACATGTGATTTTCAATCCTCATAAAGCATTAAAACATTTTTACCCGGGGCATTGCGAATGACCCCAGACGAGCGGATTTTCAAGGCCGGTTTTTGTGCACTCGAACACTTTGGTGAAGTCGCATAAATGATTGGGGTGTTGAGAGAGATTTTGAGGGTTCATTTGAAGGTGTCACATCGATTTAAAACGTTTTTAAGCCAAGTCGTACACCTCGGAGAATTATACGTACGCACTCAAAAAAACAAACCCAACATTACATCTAAAGCATTCAAAAAGTCGCTATCAAATCATCCCCACCCAGTGCAAATATGAACTATCGAGCGTTCCATTGATCGAGATCAATTTAAATCCTATCTTGAATGCATGGGACGAAAGCGCAAAGTCAGCGCGACTTCAATGCATTCCAAATGTCTCTTTCAAGTTCGCTTGAATGCTTAGATTGCATCAAAAGATCCTCAATGCTTTGAGCTTGAGAGGCCAAAACATAAAGCTTGAGTTGACTGACCTTTTGCCGGTAATGCTCCATCAAAAGCTCTGGAGAAATGTCCTCAGCAATGGCCTCCCCGCTTTGAATCAACTCTTGTTTAACTCTCGTGGTGATGGCCTCGATGTTCTCATCATTGAGGTGCAAACGCTCAGCCTCTGCTCTCAACGCTTGTCGGTCATGCAAAGAGAGTTTCCCTTTGATGATTAAATCTCTAAATTCGTTTTCAAAGACTTCCCGGTCGATGCGCAGTTGATCGGTGAATGCTGAAGCCATCAAACCCGCTGGAATGGCAAAGATACCAATGCCAATCAAGCTGATGATGGCCGTCACCGTGCGGCCAATGGGCGTCAAAGGGACCATGTCACCATAGCCCACGCTGGAGAGCGTGATCACGGCCCAATACATGGCTGAAGGGATGCTATCAAAATTAGCGGGCTGTGCGTTGTGCTCAAATTCAAAGCCCAAGCTCGCCGTCAAAATGACCAACAAAATCATCATGAATGCGGCTGCCACCAAGACTCGAGCCTCACGCATGACCGCTTTGTAAAGGGTGTTGATCGTACCGGTGTAGCGGGTGAGCTTTAAGAGCCTGGCGAGCCTAAACACCCGCAGGAAACGCAAATCCAAGGTCTCTTGAAAGACCAACCCAACGTAGAACGGAAAGATGGCCAGTAAATCAATGAGCACGCTCAGGGTGAACATGTATTTGATGCGTCCCATCACCGGATGGCGATACTCCTCTTCCTCGCAACAAGAGTACAAACGGGCACAATATTCAAGTGAGAAGATGATCACCGTGACCACTTCAATGACCCAAAACTCATGCTCCAACGGCTGATGAATCCAACTCACAGTCTCAAGGATCACGCAGATGACCGAGACCAAGACGCTCATCACAATCACATTGTCAATGATGCCGTGCAAATGCCCCGACGTGGGACTGGGGTTGAACATCGCGTAGACTTTTTGGCGAAACGTCTTGCCCCGGTTTGCATGTACAAAAGCCAACACGGCCTGATAGATGTAGGAGATGAAGTTGATTTTTTTTAACACCTGTTTCATGCCCGTTACACCTCTGATGTGTTTTTTCAATGGACACAATATATCATTGGCCAATGAAACAAAAGAAATGCGCTAAAAAGGGATACTTTTGAACCCATTTCCTTTTCGCCTCTTCCCTCTTGAGGCCTTCTCATTCCACTGTTCAAGACACTCTGCACATCCTTATCCTTCATCGAGTTCTTTTTTCCAATAAAACCAATGCTCCTCTTTTGAAGCATTGCAGCTTCAAAAGAGTCCCTCAACCTCAAATTTAAAATCTCTCCCAAAGTGATCTCTCAACCACACCCTCACGAGACGCAGCCACCCAGTGAATGGGTGATGCGCTGGTCCCATTTGATTCCCACCCCATCCAAGGTCTTGGATTTGGCTTGTGGGCATGGAAGACATGCCCACTGGTTTGCACAACGGGGCTGCCAAGTCTTGGCTGTGGACCGAAATGAGGAGGCCTTGGCGGACATCGATCGGGTACAAAACTCAAATATCAAAACCCGCTGCGTGGACTTGGAGACTGGATCTTGGCCCTTGAGTGGGGAGCACTTTGATGCACTGGTGGTCACACACTATTTGTGGCGCCCACTTTGGGGTGATTTGGTTCAATGCATTGAACCTGGAGGCTGGGTCATCTATGAAACCTTCAGCGCAGGCAACGAACAATTTGGTGCTCCCAAACGAGCCGATTTCTTATTGAAACCCGGTGAATTGCTGAATGTTTTCAAGGATTTCCGCATTGTTTGCTATGAAGAGGGGCAATTGGATTGCCCCAAACGGGTCGTTCAACGCATCGTGGCTCAAAAATGCGAGATTTCAGGGCTAGAGCTGTCAGCAAGCCCTCTAAAAAGTTAGAATGCAAGACTTCTACTCAAGAAACCATTCAATCCCTATGGCACCCATCACTGGCAGCATTGTGGCTCTCGTCACCCCCATGAACACAGACGGGAGCGTTGATTACGCAACACTCAGAAAACTCATTGATTGGCACATCCAAGAAGGTACCGACTGCATTGGTGTCGTAGGCACCACAGGTGAATCCCCCACAGTGACCCCAGAGGAACACCGAGAAATCATTCGCGTAAGCGTTGAACAAGCCAAGGGCAGAGTCCCGATCATGGCTGGTTGCGGAGCGAACTCGACCCACGAAGCCATTGAGTTGGCTCAATTTGCGCATTCGGTTGGCGCGGACTGCCAACTCCAAGTGGTGCCCTACTACAACAAACCCACTCAAGAGGGTCAATACCAACACTTCAAAGCCATTGCCCAAGCGGTAGATCTCCCTATGGTGCTCTACAACGTACCTGGAAGAACTGTGGCAGACATGACCCACGACACGGTGCTTCGTTTGGCCAGTATTCCTGGGATCATTGGTATCAAAGAGGCAACTGGCAACATTGAGCGGGCTCAGTGGTTGATCAAAGAAACACCGACAGAATTTGCCGTTTACTCAGGCGATGATGCAACAGCCGTTGCGTTGATGCTCTGCGGTGGTCAAGGCAATGTGAGTGTGAGCGCCAACATTGCTCCTCGCAAGATGCACGAACTTTGCAAAGCCGCAATTGCTGGCAATGCCAAAGAGGCCATGAAAATCCAAATGGAGTTGCTACCCATTCACAAACACTTGTTTGTGGAGTCCAACCCCATTCCAATCAAATGGGCAATGGCACAAATGGGCTTGTGCGGCCCCACTTTGAGATTACCAATGACGCCCATGTCCCCAAACTGTGAACCCGTGGTTTTCGCTGCCCTCAAGGCTTGTGGCTTGATGTCATAAAAAAACTGCCTTGTCCTCCTACCCCATTTATCGCTCATCCATTTAGGAATTTTTTGCCGTGAAACACTCGCTTTATAGAAAATTAACAAACCTTGGTGTTTGTTTAATGTGCTTGTCCCTTCTTGGAGCCTGCTCCATGTTTGGCAGCGATCGTGTGAACTACAAAGCTCAAAGTAGCAGCAAGCCCATCTCTTTGGAAGTCCCCCCCGATCTCACTCAACTCGCTCGTGACACCCGTTACTTGGTTCCTGGAGAAGAGGTCAGTGCCTCAAGCCTTGGAGGTGCCACCCAGTCAAAAGATTCAACCATAGCTCCCATGAAAATGAGTGATGTACGAATCGAGCGTCAAGGCCCAGATCGCTGGCTGATTGTCTCCAGAAGTTCCCAAGCCATTTGGCCAACCCTTAAATCGTTTTGGGAAGAAAATGGTTTTTCGATCGCCGAACAAAACGAGCAGACAGGCTTCATTGAAACCGATTGGACTGACAACAAGACCAAATTACCAGATGACTTTATCTCCAGAACATTGAAGTCTGTGATGAGCAACTTGATCAGCAACGGCATCAAAGAAAAATACATCACACGTGTGGAGTCACTAGGCCCCAAGGAAGTGCAAATCACCATTGCTCAAAGAGCCATGGAAGAGGTTGCAACCAACAGCACCCTTCAATCGTCAACCGCTTCGACTTGGCATGCAAGACCCGCTGACACCGAGCAAGAGAGCAAGTATCTGAGGCTCTTGATGGTCAAATTGGGCGCACCTGAGGCGAGCGCCAACGCAGCAGTGTCCGCAGACAGCAAATCAACTGCAGTGGCCTCTAAGGCCGTTGTGAATGCAAACGACAAAAGCATCAGTATTGCTTACCAAGAAGGTTTTGACACCGCTTGGAGACGTGTTGGAGTGGCTCTAGACCGAGCAGGTTTCACGGTTGAAGATCGTGATCGCAAATTGGGCATCTATTACGTGCGATTTGTCGAGAGGAACACCAAAGCTGAAGCCAATTTCTTGGTTCGTTGGTTCACCAATACCCCAACACCAGAAGGACCTCAACGCTTCAGATTGAAGATTGTTGACGTGCAAGGAAAATCCTCTGAGATTCAGATTTTGAATGCTTCGGGCGAGGAAGATCACTCGAGCGCAGGCAACAAAATTGCTCAGCTCTTGGCCGAAGATTTAAAGTAATTTGAAGCCAGAGATTTTCCGTCGGTGTTGCGTTTTAAAAGTTTAGGCTCAGGAAGCGCTGGCAACGCAACCCTGGTTGAAGCGCGCTCGAGCACAGAGGTCTCCAGAGTCCTCATCGATTGTGGGCTCTCGATCAGTGAGCTCAGCTCTCGATTGGGAGAGCTCTCACTCACTCTCACCGACATTGATGCCATGTTTGTGACCCACGAACACACAGACCATGTGGGTAATGCGCGCCAATTTGCCCTCAAATCCAAACGCCCCATTTGGATGAGTCAAGGCACACAATTGGCGACTCAGGCATTGGGATGGGGTCTACAACCCACTCAAATTCAAACCGCCAGAGACCACCAAGTGATTGAAGTGGGCGTTTTGCAAATTACCCCATTCACCGTTCCCCATGATGCAAGAGAACCATTGCAGGTCACCTTAACCGATGGCACCTTCAAACTGGGACTTGCAACGGATTTGGGGCATGCAAGTGCCCATGTCATCAAAGCCCTACAAGACTGTCACGCGCTGATCCTAGAATCCAATCACGACAGTGACCTGCTTCGCATGTCCAAATATCCCTCTTTTTTAAAGTCGCGAATTTCAGGCCCTCTGGGACACTTGTCCAACCGGGAATCTGCCGAACTTTTGAGACATCTATTGAACCCCAATTTGCGCCAGGTCGTTGCAGCTCACCTGAGCGAGAGAAACAACACCCCTCAGTTGGTGATTGACGCTTTGTGCCCAGTCATGGGCTGCGAGCCAGACGATCTCATCATCGCCCATGCTGAACACGGCAGCCCCTGGATCACCTTGGAGTAAATGGCACTGTAGGCTTAAAACACACCTTCTTTGAAGCCACATCATCTTAAGAGGCGAAAAAAAAGCCGCCCAAAGGCGGCTTTCACATGACCGGAGTCACGTAAGAAGAAATTACTTCTTGTCGGCTTCAGCAGCAGGTGCAGGAGCGGCAGCAGGAGCAGCAGCGTCAGCAGCAGGTGCAGCTGCAGGAGCAGCAGCCTCAGCAGCAGGAGCAGCGGGAGCGGCTTCAGCAGGAGCCTCTTTTTTGCTGCAAGCAACTAAAGCGGCGATGGCCAAAAGTGAGGCCAAAAGAAGTGTTTTTTTCATGTCAAATATCCTTTGAGGGTAAGGTAAACAATTTCCGGAAATCGTCACGCATTGAAGGTGACAGAGGCGAAGGTTTTCATATGATCCTCCAACTCAGTTGATTATTATAAAGCAAAACATGCACTCTCATGGTTAACCCGCTTTATGCGGCTGGTGTTCCATATTAATCAATATCAATCAGCACCCACCCTTGTTCTTGCCATTCGGCAAGGAGCTCCAAAACCGCTCTCATTCGGGGCGCCAAGGTGGGGTGGAGATGGGGCTGGAAATCCGCTGATCTTAGAACCCTTTGGTCGGCTAGTTTTCTTAAAAGTGAGCGCTCAAAACCCGTCGCTTTCAGGCTTTCACCATTGATGAAAATGCGCTTTTCGTCATACAACATGAGAGATTGACGAGCCAAATGTACTTCGCAAGTTGCACCCTTTTTAATGCGCGCCAAGACGGTCTTCACACCCAAGGGGGCTTGTTCGGACTCAAAGTAAACGTTTGGTTTGGGCTCGGTCAAATGAACACCCAATACCTCGTGAAAGAGCTCGCTGTCACAAGCTTTTTTGAGAAACTGTTGATGTGCAAAGTATTGTAAAGAAACAGGGATTTCGCCAGGCGAGCGAGTGGGAGATTGCTTGGGGTCTTGGTACAACGGATTGCGTTGCCAAGTGGAATCGGCCAACGCCTCAGACATCAAAGAGAACAACTCTTGGGTGAGGTCCTGAGCTTGAGGGGATCGAAACCCAATCGAATAAGTTTGACACTCCCCCATCGCCACGCCCTCATGCGCGTATTGAGGAGGCAAGTAAAGCATGTCACCGGGGTTGAGGAAAAACTCCTCTGTGTGGTTGAAATTCTTCAAAATTTTCAATGGAACATCTTGCTCCAATTGGGGATTTTTATTCCTTCCAATTCGCCACCTCCTCACCCCTTGAGCTTGCAGTAAAAACACATCGTAGCGATCAAAGTGAGGGCCCACCCCGCCTTGATCGGTGGCAAAACTGATCATCAAATCGTCCAAGCGAGCGCGAGGGATGAAATCAAAATGACTCAAGATCTCGTTGCCTTGGTCGTTGTGCAAATTGACACCTTGCACCAATAGTGTCCAAGCCTTTTGATTGAGCTTGGGATAATCTTTGGATTTAAATGGCCCCTGAGCAAGCGACCATTGATCTCTCGCTTTGAGTGCGTTGGGGGTGTTCACCACCAAGCGTGACTCCACGTCTTCACGCTTGGCCAATTCAAACAAAGATTGACGGCCCATGATGGGTTTAAAATCGCTGAACGCATTGCGCACCAACAATGGTTTTTTTTGCCAATGTTTTGACATGAAGTCTTTGGCACTCAGCCCTCCCAATAACTGGCGAGGTTTGTCCATTGATTGCTGATTCATTTTTTAAACCGTCTTTTTAAACGAAGAAGACACACATCATACCTAGCATGAACATCTTTGCCCCCTGCGTTGTCGAATTAACTTGGACCCTGAGCGACACCACGGGTCAAGAGTTAGATGTGCTTGATGAGCCCGTTGAGTTTTTGGTGGGCGGGCAAGATTTGCTGCACAAGATCGAACACGCATTGATGGGACATGAGGCCGGCTCAACCCTAGACCTGCACTTGGAACCCGAGGAGGCCTTTGGTGATTACGACGAAAACAAAGTTTTTCTTGAAGCCAGGAGCTCGTTTCCCAAAGAGATCGAAGAAGGCATGACTCTTGAGGGCACAGCTCTACCCAGACATCTGAGTGCAGAGGCCCCCATGGAGCTTTTCTACACCATTACAGAAATATACCCCGAACATGTCGTCCTAGATGGCAATCATCCACTTGCTGGAATTGCTTTGAGACTGCATTTGAGGGTGAACTCTGTGCGAGCAGCCACAGCAGAGGAAGTGGAAAAAGGAACCTTGGGCGTTGGATTTTTCACACCCCTGGGGATGCAAGACCCAGAGTCAGAGGACGATGACGACTTAGACCCCATTGAAGGAGGTGACGTGCCTCCTCCCCACTTGCTTCACTGAGAGCTCAAGCCCTCCCCGTGGAGCCGTATCCACCTTGGCCGCGTTGGCTTGGGGCTTGAAATTCATCCACACAATTGAACTCAGCTTGCACCACAGGCACAATCACCAATTGAGCCAAACGCTCCATGGGATTGAGCACAAAGGCTGTGGTGCTGCGATTCCAAGCACTCACCATGAGTGGTCCTTGGTAGTCACTGTCAATCAAACCCACCAAGTTTCCAAGTACGATGCCGTGCTTGTGGCCAAGGCCAGAACGGGGCAGGATCATGGCAGCAAAGCCAGGATCGGCCAAATGAATGGAAATGCCAGTTGAAACCAATTGCCACTCATTGGGGCCAAGCGTAATGGGCGCATCCAAGCAAGCCCTCAAATCGAGACCAGCACTGCCGGGCGTGGCGTACTGGGGTAGCTGATCTCTCATGCGCTCATCTAAAATTTTCACATCAATTTTCATGTGATTTCACTCTCTTGATTATGAACAAGTGGGGGGGTGTTGGGCATTAGCGCAAACGTTGAGCAATTAGCCGCATGACTTCGCTGGCCAAAGCCGCCTTGGTGTTGTTGGGCATCTCAAAGGAGCCGTTTGCATCAACCCAGAGCAACGTGTTGTCATCGCGACCCAAGGTATTTTGCGCCAAATTGCCCAATATCACTTGAGCGCCTTTTCGGTTCAATTTGATTTTTGCGTTTTGCTCTAAGTTCTCTGTTTCTGCAGCAAATCCAACGCAAAACAGCTGTCCTCGCAAAGCTTTTTCACTCTTGCAGACGTCAGCCAAGATATCAGGGTTGGGCATGAGCTCAAAAATGGGGGGACTTTGCTGGTCGTTTTTTTTCAGCTTGTGCTCCGCTGGCTTTGTCGCTCGCCAATCGGCCACAGCAGCACATGCAATAAAAACGTCGCTCTCGTTCACATGCGCCATCACGGCTTGGTGCATTTGGAGAGCGGACTCAACTTGAATGACCCTTACCCCTCTAGGAGGGGTGAGATGTGTAGGACCACTCACCAAGAGAACCTGTGCTCCCCTTTGGTGTGCACTTTGAGCCAAAGCATAGCCCATTTTGCCACTTGATCGGTTGGTGAGCCCTCTGACTGGATCAAGCGCCTCAAAGGTCGGTCCTGCTGTCAACAAAATCTGCTGACCCACCAGGTCTTTTGGAGTCAAAAGGGAGATCACATCTTGCAAAATTTCAAGGGGCTCCAACATGCGCCCATCCCCTGTCTCGCCACAAGCTTGCTCCCCCGCTCCAACGCCCAAGACATGTGCTCCATCTGAGCGAAGTTGCTCCACGTTGCGCTGGGTGGCAGGGTGGGACCACATTTCCCGGTTCATGGCAGGCGCCAACACCAGTTGAGTGCTGGCAGTTGGGCGCGCCAAGCACATGAGACTTAGCAAATCATCGGCTCGCCCGTGGAGTAACTTTGCCATGAAGTCTGCACTGGCAGGGGCCACCAAAATCAAGTCGGCTTGGCGTGTCAAATTGATGTGCGCCATGTTGTTGGGCGCCCTCTCGTCCCACTGGGACTCAAAGACGGGCTGATTGGACAGTGCCTGCATGGTCACTGGGGTGATGAATTGGGTTGCCGCTTGGGTCATGACCACTTGAACTTGCGCTCCAGCTTTGACCAAGGCACGACAAAGCTCAGCCGCCTTGTAGCAAGCAATTCCCCCACTCAAACCCAAAACAATTCTTTTATTTAATAGCTCGTTCATGATCACAATATATCAGACAGTCTATAATCTGCGTTTACCACCTCCTTGGGCATCGAGCCCGAAATGGCATGACCAAATTTGTCTTCGTCACCGGCGGTGTGGTGTCCTCTCTTGGGAAGGGTATCGCCTCAGCCTCACTAGCCGCGATTCTTGAATCGCGGGGTCTAAAAGTCACCCTCATCAAACTCGATCCATACATCAATGTGGATCCTGGCACCATGTCACCCTTTCAACATGGAGAGGTTTTTGTGACAGAAGATGGCGCAGAAACCGATCTTGATTTGGGTCATTATGAACGATTTATCACGACCCGAATGCGTCGTGCTAACAATTTCACCACCGGACAAATCTACCAAAGCGTGCTTGAAAAAGAACGCCGCGGGGATTATCTAGGTAAGACCGTTCAAGTCATTCCACACATCACCAATGAAATTCAAGAATTCGTCAAAAGAGGCGCTGCAGTAGGCACGCCTGATGAAGTTGATGTCGCCATTGTTGAAATTGGCGGGACCGTGGGCGACATCGAATCTTTGCCCTTCTTGGAAGCGGCTCGGCAAATGAGCCTCAAACTGGGGCCCAACAACGCGGCCTACGTTCACCTGTCTTATGTACCTTGGATCGCCGCAGCTGGTGAACTCAAAACCAAGCCCACACAGCACACGGCGCAAAAACTCAGAGAAATCGGTATTCAAGCCGACGCACTGATTTGCCGAGCTGACCGTCCCATACCCAGCGAGGAGCGAGAGAAAATCTCTCTCTTCTCCAACGTGGCCCAATCTGGGGTGATCTCCATGTGGGACGTGAACGTCATCTACAAAGTGCCCCGCATGCTCCACGAGCAAGGGCTGGATCAATTGATCTGCAACAAGCTCAATTTGATCACCCCTGAGGCTGACCTCTCCATGTGGGACAGACTGGTGAGCGAAGTAGAACTCCCCAAAGCTGAGCTCAGTATCGCCATGGTTGGCAAATATGTCGATTTATCCGACAGCTACAAATCCCTCAACGAGGCGTTGCGTCATGCGGGCATGAAAAACCAAGCCCGCGTAAAGATTCACTACGTTGACTCTGAGACACTCGACAAAGATCACTTAGAGCCCCTGAAAAACGTTGATGCGATTTTGGTGCCCGGAGGCTTTGGTAAGCGCGGTATTGAAGGGAAAATTGCTGCAGCACAATATGCCCGTGAACACAAAGTCCCCTACTTGGGTATTTGCTTGGGCATGCAAGTGGCAACGATCGAGTACGCTCGCCACGTGGCACTCCTTGAGGATGCCAACAGCACCGAGTTTGAGCCTCAAACTCAAAATCCGGTCATTGCACTGATCAACGAGTGGCGTGGAGCCGATGGGTCTTTGAACGTTCGCGACGCCAACTCCGACTTGGGTGGCACGATGAGACTGGGCGCGCAAAGCTCAGATGTGACGCCTGGCACTTTGGCCTTCAAGATCTACGGTAGCGTGGTTTGTGAGCGTCATCGACACCGCTACGAGGCCAACGTCAATTACCTTGACGCCCTCAGAAAAGCTGGATTGGTGATTTCTGCATTGACCCAGGAAGAACAATTGACTGAAATTGTCGAACTCCCCCAAAATGTCCACCCCTGGTACATGGGCGTTCAATTTCACCCCGAATTCAAATCCACCCCTTGGGATGGCCATCCCTTGTTCAATGACTTTGTCAAAAGTGCGCTGGCATTGAAGAAGAATTAATGGCTTAGAGACACAAAGAATTCAAACATGTTTTGCCGTGAACCCCATTGCAACTTGTCCTTCAAAGAAAGCACCCTTCTATGAAACTTTGCGACTTTGAAGTGGGACTGAACCATCCCTTCTTTTTGATCGCTGGCCCTTGTGTGGTGGAGTCCGAACAACTCCAAATGGACACCGCTGGGGCGCTCAAAGAGATGACAAAAGCCCTAGGCATCCCTTTCATCTTTAAATCAAGCTACGACAAAGCCAACCGAAGCAGTGGAAAAAGCTTTCGCGGCCCCGGCATGGAAAAAGGCCTGGAGATCTTGGCCAAGGTCAAAAGAGAGCTTCACGTGCCCATTTTGACCGATGTCCACAACGAACAAGATATCGCCCAAGTGGCACAAGTGGTCGATGTACTTCAAACGCCTGCTTTTTTGTGCCGACAAACCGATTTCATTCACGCCGTTGCGCAGTCAGGCGTTCCAGTGAACATCAAAAAAGGGCAATTCCTCTCCCCCATGGAGATGAAAAACGTGATTGACAAAGCCCGCCATGCTGCCGAGCAAGCGGGGCTCAGCACAGACCGATTCATGGCATGCGAGCGTGGTACCACTTTTGGCTACAACAACTTGGTCTCAGACATGCGCTCTTTGGCCATCATGCGTGAAAGCCAAGCGCCAGTCGTTTTTGATGCAACCCATTCTGTCCAACTCCCTGGCGGTCAAGGCTCAAGCTCAGGTGGACAGCGTGAGATGGTGCCGGTCTTGGCCCGCGCTGCAGTGGCGGTTGGGATTGCGGGTCTCTTCATGGAGACACACCCCAATCCCAAAGAGGCCTTGAGCGATGGTCCCAATGCGGTGCCCTTAAAGCACATGAGAAGTTTGCTCGAGAGTCTTCAAGAACTCGATCGTGTCACCAAGAACCGACCCTTTTTAGAACTTGACTTCAACCCTTAAGGTCAAGTGCCCCGTGTCTCTCTTTGTTTTTTTTCGAAAGTCTTAACCCTATGAGCGCAATTGTTGACATCGTTGGTCGTGAAATTTTAGACAGCCGTGGTAACCCCACCATTGAGTGTGATGTTCTCTTGGAGAGCGGCATCATGGGACGTGCGGCAGTGCCCTCTGGGGCCTCCACCGGATCTCGTGAAGCCATTGAGCTCAGAGATGGTGACAAGAGCCGCTACTTGGGTAAAGGCGTCTTAAAAGCAGTTGATCACATCAACACCGAAATCAGTGAAGCTGTGTTGGGGTTGGATGCCAGCGAACAGGCCTTTCTTGACAAGACCATGATCGATCTTGATGGCACCGACAACAAGTCTCGTTTGGGTGCAAACGCCACCTTGGCCGTCTCCATGGCGGTCGCTAGGGCCGCTGCTGAAGAGGCAGGCCTCCCCCTTTACCGCTACTTTGGTGGAATGGGCAAGATGCAAATGCCTGTCCCCATGATGAATGTGATCAATGGAGGGGCTCACGCCAACAACAACTTGGATCTTCAAGAGTTCATGATCATCCCCGTTGGCGCCCCCAGCTTTAGAGAAGCTTTGAGGTACGGAGCGGAGGTCTTTCATGCCTTAAAAGGCATCTTGCATGACCAAGGCATGAGCACTGCCGTGGGTGATGAGGGAGGGTTTGCCCCCAACGTCAAGAATCACGAGGCCGCCATTGAACTCGTTCTTCAAGCGATTGACAAAGCGGGCTTCACTGCAGGCGAACAAATTGTTTTGGGTCTTGACTGCGCATCCAGCGAGTTTTTCAAAGACAACAAGTACGTCTTGAGCGGTGAGGGTTTGAGCCTAGAGGCACCCGCTTGGAGCGACATGCTGGCTGCATGGTGCGACAAGTACCCCATCATCAGCATTGAGGACGGCATGGCCGAGGCGGACTGGTCAGGCTGGAAAACCCTCTCCGACCAATTGGGTAAAAAAGTGCAACTGGTGGGCGATGACTTGTTTGTCACCAACACTCGAATCCTCAAAGAAGGCATTGACAAAGGCATTGCCAACTCCATTCTCATTAAAATCAATCAAATTGGCACCCTCACAGAAACCTTTGAGGCCATCGAGATGGCCAAGCGTGCCGGCTACACCAATGTGATCAGCCACCGCTCTGGCGAAACCGAGGACACCACCATTGCTGACATCGCAGTGGGAACCAATGCAGGTCAGATCAAAACGGGCTCTTTGAGCCGTTCTGACCGCATTGCCAAGTACAACCAACTTCTTCGCATCGAAGAGGACTTGGGCGATGTGGCCTCCTACCCCGGACGCTCCGCGTTTTACAACTTGCGGGGATAAGCCCGCTTGGCTTATCATGTGCACACCCCTCCCCAGAGCTCACTTTGTCTTGAGGCTCTCCTTGGGTGGGCTGTGGCCCTTGTTCATTAAACTTTGACCGGTAGACCTCTTTAACATGCAACGCCCCATGACTTGGACACTGTTGACCTTGCTGCTGGTGCTGCAAGGTCAGTTGTGGATCGGACGAGGGAGCGTGCCAGAGGTCATTCAGTTGCAGCAACAAATCTCCCAACAGCAAGAGCTCAATCGCCAAGCTCAAATCACCAATCAGCGCTTGAACGCAGAACTCTTGGACCTCAAAGTCGGACTCGAGATGGTTGAGGAGAGAGCCAGAAAAGAGATCGGGATGGTCAAGTCCAACGAGATTTTTGTTCAATTGGGCAAATGATCCCCCTCTTGCTTTTGGGCACCCCCGACACTTTTGAGTACGCCCTGAAATCGGGGACCACAGGGCTCCCCTCAGGTTCCACATTGCCCTCCAAGGGCTCGAACTCACAGCCCCTCATCAGTGGAGCCATCGGCTCGCTGGTGAGCGACATTGAGAAACACGACTTGATGAAATCATTGCAAGGACACTTGACCCATGTGATGGGAGTGAGTCACATCCCAACCCTTCGCACCCATCTCTCATCGAATCCCCAGTGGACGCACCAAGCTTTGTGTTTACTGATGACCTGTTTTGAGACCCAAGATTGCTTGGCCGATTGGAGGCAAGCCCTGCACGCAGAGGGCATTCCCTACCAAGTCATTCACAGCTCACCCGAAGATTTGAACGAAAAGGTTCTTCTCGCTTTGAGTGCCCACGCTCAAAGCTTGGGCCTGACTCGCCAAGTCCTCAGAGAGATGCCAAAAGAGAGGCCCCGAATGGGGCCTTGTGAGTGCTGCGCCAGCGCGGAGTGTGAGCGCAAGCTATTTGATTTCTTGACCCATCACCCCACGCATTGAGTCAAGCCTCAATGCAAGTGCTCGGGCGGCAAGACCTGAGGTTTGACCACGGGAGGGGTAAATATCTGGGCCGCATCAATGGCATCAAAAACATATTGACGACCACAAAACTCACAACCCACCTCAATGTTGGGCATTTCACTCAAAATGCTTTCAGCCTCCTCCTGACCCAAACCCAAAATCATTTGAGAGACCCGCTCTTTTGAGCATGAGCACACAAATCTGGGAGCGTTTGAGCCCTTTAGAGGCTCATAACGCATCAGGGGCTCGTCCCAAAAGAGTCTATGCAAAATGGCATCGGGCTCCAAGCTGAGCAACTCCTCTGGACTGAGGGTAGAGGCCAACATGGCAATGCGCTTGAAGTCTTCGTTGACACCGATTTGATCTTCATCGGCTTGGGTGGACTTGGCAGATAGATTACCCTCTCCTTGCACTGGCATTCGCTGCACCAATAGACCCGCTGCCACCTTGTCGTTGGCCGCCAAAATCAATTTGGTGTCGAGTTGTTCACTTTGAAGCATGTAGTGCTCAAGGACCTCGCTGATGCGGTCAATGGGTTGACCCAAATCATCGAACAAAGGAACCACACCTTGATACGGTTGCTGACCTGGAAAGCGACTCTTGGGGTCTAGGGTGATGGCACACTTGCCTTGGTTGTTCACATTGACCATTTGAGTCAGAGTTGCACCAGGTTCAACCGCGCCTATGGTCTTGGCCGTTGATCTCAAGGACAAGTCTGACTTCACCTCTACCACCGCCAATTTGAGAGGTCCGTTGCCAAAAATTTGCAACACCAAGTCCCCATCAAACTTAAGCAAGGCTTGCATGAGTGTGGCCGCCGCCGTCATCTCACCCAGCAAAACTTGAACAGACAAAGGGTATGCGCCAGTTTCTGCATTTTCCGCCCTGCGGTGAAGAATCTCCTGCCAAGACTCTGTCAAACGGACCAACTGCCCACGAACGGGCAAGCCGTCAAACAAAAACTGATGCATTTCAGACATGATTCAACTCTCTTTAGATTTGTGGATCCAACTCACTCAACTGAGCTTGAAAACGTTTGGCGTTTTCTACATAACTCACTGCGCTTTTCTTGAGTGAGTCGATTTGTTCGGGGCTCAAGCTCTTGACGACTTTGGCGGGAGAGCCCAATATCATCGAACCCTCAGGGAACTCCTTGCCCTCGGTCACCAAGGCGCCTGCGCCCACCAAACAATGGGGTCCGATTTTCGCACCATTGAGCACCACAGCCCCCATGCCAATCAAAGTACCCTCACCCACCGTACAACCATGCAAGATGACGTTATGTCCCACGGTCACATGGTCCCCAATGCTCAAAGGAGAGCCCACATCGCTGTGCAAGACACTTCCGTCTTGGACGTTGGTGCCCTGCCCTATCCAAATGGTCTCATTGTCTCCGCGAATGACAACGTTGAACCAAATGTTTGAATCCACTCCCAAATGCACATCTCCCATGACCTGGGCACTGGGTGCGACCCATGCCCTTTCGCCGAGTTGAGGGGATTGATTGCCTAAACGGTAGAGGGTCATGACCGAGCTCCTGCAAAAAAGTTGAGTCACTGATTTTAGTCCCTTGGGGAGTGGGAAGAGCTCTTGAGACTTACAATTCCAAAGCCATGATTGACACACGCCAGCAAGCCCACGCTCTCTTTTGTGAACGCAATCCCAGTCAAAAAGTACTGGGTTTGTCAGACCTATGGGCTCACAAAGACCAGTGGCACATGGATCCTTCTTGGACACCAGACCCCCAAACACTCTCTTGGCCCATTGGACGACCCGAAAAGCCCAAACTGATCCCTCACCGGGACCTCCCCAAAAGAAAACTCTCCACCCCCATGGGTTTGGCAAGCTTGGTGCATTCCATTTGCCACATTGAATTCAATGCGATCAATTTGGCACTGGATGCGGTCTGGCGTTTTGGGAACATGCCAAGCCTTTATTACACCGACTGGCTTCAAGTGGCCTATGAGGAATCCACACATTTTGATTTGCTTGAGAATTTGCTCTCAAAAATGGGTTATCAGTATGGAGACTTTGATGCTCATGATGGTTTGTGGGAGATGTGCGAAAAAACCAAGCATGACATTTTGGCCCGCATGGCCTTGGTTCCCAGAACCTTGGAAGCCAGAGGGCTAGATGCAAGCCCCCTGATTCAACAAAAACTCATTGGACTGAGCTCCCCTTTCGCAGCAACAGCCCACGAAATCTTAAACATCATCTTGCGTGACGAAATCACCCATGTGCGAGTGGGCAACCGATGGTATTTGTGGCTTTGTGAGTCTGAAGACGTCGACCCCAATGCCATGTACGCTCAATTGAGCCAAAGGCATGAAGCACCCAGACTCAAACCCCCTTTCAACCTAGAGGCCAGAGCACAAGCGGGATTCACGCCCGAGGAGTTGCGTGTGTTGGTCGCTTCAAGCCCAGAGTGAGCCCAAGCCTCACCTCCCTTTATCCTCTGGGGTGGTGGGCCGCATGCAAGGCCTTCAGTCTCTCCTTGGCCACGTGGGTGTAAATGGTGGTTGTGGAGATGTCTGCGTGACCCAAAAGCATTTGAACCGCTCTCAGATCGGCGCCGTGATTGAGCAAATGGGTTGCAAAGGCATGCCTCAAGGTGTGAGGAGAGATGGGGCTTTTGATGTCTGCTTTGAGTGCGTAGCGCTTGACCAGGGACCAAAACATCACACGCGTCATGGCACTTCCTGCGCTGGAACCACGTTGCGTCACAAAAAGAGCCGTCTCTCTGCGCTCTCCCAACAAATCGTTTCTGGCCCCTTTGAGGTAATGCTCTAGCCACCACCCAGCCTCCTGTCCAAAGGGAATCATCCGCTCTTTGCTCCCCTTGCCTGTCACGGTAAGCACCCCTTGGTTCAAGCCAATTTGAAACACCTTGAGCCCCACCAACTCGCTCACCCTCAGGCCGCAGGCGTACAACAACTCAAACATGGTTCGATCGCGAGCCCCCAAAGGCGTTTGGACATCGGGTGCTTGTAGCAAAGCCTCCACTTGCGCTTCGCTCATCACTTTGGGAACTCGAAGTGCTTGTTTGGCCGATAGCATCTTCAAAGTCGGATCAACCTCAATGCGCCTCTCGCGCAAAGCCCACCTGTAAAAGCGCCTAAAGACCGTGAGCCTTCGATTGGCAGTGCTGGGCTTGGTGCTGGCGTGAGCGTAGGCGAAATAGGCATTTAAAGTGCCGTCGTTGGCGCTCAAGAGCGCTTGGCCTTGGGCATGAAGCCAAACGGAGAAAGCTCTCAAGTCTTGCGTGTATGCGCTCAAAGTTTGCTTGGACAAACCATCTTCCAGCCACATGGCGTTGATGAACACCTCTATCAAAGGGTCCAGCCCTTGCGCTTGGGGCTGAAGGGGCAAAGACTCTGAGAGCAAGACCATCAATCCAAGGTGAGTTTTTGAGTGTCCACCACTTTTTTATAGATCTCAAACTCAGCTTTGATTTGGGCTTGGAATTGCTCTGGCGTGTTGGCTATGACCAAAGATCCCGTGTCTTCGATGCGCTTTCTGACACCAGGCTCCTCCAAGGCTTTTTTGACGCCTGAGGAGATGCGCTCCACCACCTCTTTGGGCAATCCTTTGGGGCCATAGATGCCGTAAAAGGCCATCCGATTAACGGGCTCAAGGCCCACTTCTTTGAAGGTGGGCGTGTTGGGGAGCACAGCCAAGCGCTGGGGCGCGGCAACCACAATGGCCACCAATCGGCCCTCTTTGATAAAGGGCAAAGCGGAGGGCAAGTTGTCAAAAATCATGGGCACTTGACCCGCTACGGTGTCATTCAAAGCTGGGCCCGCGCCTTTGTAGGGAATGTGCGTGATGTCCGCACCGGAGAGACTTTTGTACAACTCGGTTTGCAAGTGACCAATGCCTCCTGTACCCGAGGATGCGTAGGAATACTTGCCCGGATTCTTTTTCAACTCCGCAATGAAACCCGCGTAGTCACGGGCTGGAAAACTGGGGTGGACCGCAATCACGTTGGGAGTCGCAGCGATGTTAATGATGGGCGTAAAGTCAGTGAGTGAGTTGTAAGGGGTATGAGGGTTGATGGCTGGGTTGGCAGCCACTGTAGAGACCGTCGCCACCCCCAAGTTATAACCATCCGGCACGGCCTTGGCCGTCTCATTGGCTCCCACCACACCGCCACCGCCTGGTTTATTTTCAACAAACACTGTTTGTCCAAGCACATGGCCCAAAGGTTCTGCAATGACACGCGCCACAATGTCAGTCGTACCACCAGGCGCAAAGGGCACTTGCAAACGAATGGGTTTATTGGGATAAGCGTCCGCGCCGAGCGCACTCAGACTCAAGAGCGAAAGACTCAAAGCCAAAAGCGAAAAGCAAGCACGTGTCTTCAAAATGGGGGGCAACTTCATGGGTGTGTCCTTGTCAATCAATCGTCAATTTAAGATGAGATCCAATATCCAAACTCGATATTACACCGATCTGAGGCAGGCTTGCGCATGGTTTATCCTTGGGGGATGAACACATTTGACCTTTTGCTGCCAGACTTTGGCATTATTTTGATGGGCTATCTTTTGGGACACTACTCCAAACTGAATGAGGAGGTCTGGAAGTCCGTCGAGCTGTTGGTCTATTTCCTGCTTTTCCCAGTCCTCTTGTTTTCTTCCATCAACAAAAGTCCCTTGGACGTTTGGGCCTCAGCACCCCTCATTGAGGCGGGTCTTTTGTTGGCTTTGTGCACCATTGTGCTGAGCTACTCTTTGGTCCATTTGCCCGGCCTCAAATCGCGCATCGATGTGTTCAAACACGCTGGAAGCGCCCAAGTGGCCTTTCGCTTTAACTCTTTCATCGCTCTGGCCTTGGCACAACGCTTGTTTGGAGAAACAGGTCTAATCAAGATATCCATCTTGCTGGGGATCACCATTCCGCTCTTGAATGTGGCCGCAGTTTGGCCCATGGCCAAGAGTTCAGAACTTGGTTTTTTGCGAGAGCTCTCTCGCAACCCCTTGGTCTTGGCCACCCTTTCAGCCATGACCTTTAACCTACTTGGACTGCACATTCCGAGCTTGATCGATACGGCTCTCTCCAAGGTGGGTAGTGCCTCCATTCCCTTGGGACTCATGGCTGCTGGAGCTAGCTTGCACTTGGGGAAGTTGCGAGAGGAACTCCCTTTGAGCGTGGGACTGTTGAGCATCAGACACGCCATTGCGCCCATCTTGGCATACCTGTGGGCCACTCACTTGAGCTTGCCTCTCGTGGAGGGTTCGCTCTTGATTGTGTTCTCAGCACTCCCCACCGCTTCAAGCTCATTTGTGCTCACATCCCGAATGGGTTTTGATGGCAAGTATGTGGCGGGACTGGTCACCCTGTCCACACTCTTAGGCATCGCAAGCTTGAGCTTTGCCTTTTTTCTGATCCATCTTCTGCACTGATCTCAGTCAACCTTTGCCCCCGAGACTGCAATGACTTTGCTCCACTTGATGGTCTCGCTTTTGATGTACTGAGCCAATTCCTCTGGTGTGCTGCTCAAAGGTTCAAGGCCTGCTTGGGCAAATTTCTCTGCCGTTTCACTCTCACGCAGCACCCCCACGATCTCAGCATTGAGGCGAGCAACGATGGACTGAGAAACCCCGGCAGGCGCCAAAACGGCAAACCACCCATTGGCCTCGAACCCGGGCAATCCACTCTCAGCCAAAGTGGGGAGATCTGGAGCCAAAGAAGAGCGCTGTTTATTGAGAACACCCAAAATTTTGATTTTGCTTGACTTCATCTGTGGCTCGATCGTCGCAATGTCTGCAATCGCCAGTGAGGTCTCGCCTCCCATCACCGACATCAAAGCGGGCGCACTCCCGCGGTAAGGCACATGCAACAAGTTGATGCCCGCCATGGATTTGATCAACTCTCCGGACAAATGCATCGCCGTCCCATTGCCACCCGACGCGTAACTCAACTTGGCATCTTTGGTTTTCGCCAAATCGATCACATCTTTGATGGTTTTAACGGGCACGTTTGCGTTTGCAATCAACACAAAGGGACTCGTTCCAAACAAAGTGATCGGCGCAAAGTCGCTGCCAGGGTTGTAGCTCAGATTGGGATAAAGACTTGGATTGGCTGCCAAGCCCCCCGCAGAGGCCAAGACAATGGTGTACCCATCTGGTGGCGCTTTCGCCACCACATCAAGGCCCACCCCACCACCGGCACCGGGCTTGTTGTCCACCACCACAGACTGCCCAAGACGCTTGGAGAGCTTGGGGGCTACGATCCTGGCAGCTGCATCGCTGCTGCCTCCCGCGGGAAAGGTGACTACAAAACGAATGGGCTTGGTGGGCCAAGTCACATTGCTTTGCGCATTGGCGTTAAGTGATATTGACAAACATAGAGCGGCAACCAGGCCAATAGCGGGTTTAATCAAGTGCTGATGCATTTGGTCACTCCAGCCTAAAGAGCTTTTGAGCATTGGTTTGAAAAAACATCTTCTTCTCCTCCAGGGTGAGAGGGAGTTGATCCATGGCCAATACTTCGTCCTCCACGTATTGATAGGGGTAGTCCATCGCATACAAGACCCGATCCATGCCCATGATCTTTTGAGCAAAAGTGATGGCTGGCTCCCAGGCCATGCCAGAGGAGGTGTACCAAAAATGCTCTCTCAAATACTCACTTGGTTTTTTCTTCAACGGCTTAACTCCCTCGCTTCGGTTGGAGCGCACAATGCCCGCATGCATAAAGTCAATGCGGTAGTGCCAATAAGGCAGGCCTTCACCCAAGTGTCCCAAGACAATTTTCAATTTCGGGAATCGATCAAAGACACCCGACACAATCAACCTCAAAACGTGCAGACTGGTCTCTGCAGCAAAACCACAAATGGCCGCATCCAAGCACCTCGACAAGTACGGCTCCACCATTTGAGGAGAGGGCGAGTTGGGGTGAATGTAGATGGGGACATCCAGCGCTTGTGCAGCTTCAAAAATAGGCCAAAATTTCTCATCATCCAAATATTCCCCTTGGGTGTGGGAATTGATCAACGCCCCTTTCAGCCCCAAGTGATTGACCGCTCGCTCCATCTCCTTTGCAGCACTGTGTGGATCCTGAGGTGCAATGGCCGCCAAGCCACAAAAACGAGTCGGATGATCTTTGATGGTTTGCGCCAATTGGTCGTTGGTGGAACGTGCCAAATCAACAGCAATGTTCTTCTCAAACACTTGTACACCAGGAGCGGTGAGCATCAACAACTGCATCTCAATGCCTGTGGCATCCATGTCTGACAATCGCCTTTCGCCCATGTCTTGGATGCGCTCAAACAAGTCTTTGGCCCTGGGAGAGCTGTTTTGAGCAAAAAAGCCCCACAAATTAAAAAAGCCAGGATCGTGGATGGTCTTGTTCTCCAAAATGTGGAGGTACATCTTCATGAGCTCGGGCGTCATCCAGCCCTCTTCAGTTGCAATTCTTTTGTAATGTGGATTTTTGGCGATCACGGTTGACCCTCGAGACAGTCTAAAAAAAAGCCTGTCCGCCCTTTTGCGACAAAGAGCGGACAAGCCGCTCCTAGCATGATAGAGATTTGTCAGAAATGTCTTAGAGCGTTTTCACGGATAGATGAGCTTCAAAGCACCAAGGGTTCAGGCTCTAAGCGAATGCCAAAGCGCTCGTACACGCTGGTTTGGATGGCACGTGCAAGCGTCATCACCTCGCCGCCCGTGCAAGGGCTCTCTCGCCCCCCTTTGTTGACCAAGACCAAGGCCTGTTTTTCATAAACAGCGGCTTGCCCCACACTTTTACCCTTCCAACCACACGCATCAATGAGCCAGCCCGCAGCCAGTTTGTAATTGCCATCGTGCAAGGCGTAATGCACCAAACTTGGCTCCCTGGCGATGATGTCCTTGCACTGCTCCTCACTCACGGTGGGGTTCTTAAAAAAGCTACCCACATTGCCAATCACTTTGGGATCGGGTAATTTTTCGCGCCTGATCTCACAAACCCAGTCAAACACATCCCGAGCGCTCGGGTGGTTGACTCCCAATTCCTTGACCCGCCTTTGCAAGTCTTGGTAATCTAAAACGGGGACCCACTTCTTGGGGAGTCGAAAGCGAACTCGAGTGATGACGGACTGCCCAGCCAATCCCATGAAAGCGGGTTCGGCCTTTTGCCCCTTGTTGGAGAGCTCCTCAGAGCCCCTTTTGAGCTCTCCCCAATGGCTCAAGGGACCGTGCTTGAACACCGAATCCCTGTAGCCAAATGCACACTGTGCTGCATTCAAGGTAAAACTCTCGCCAGTCTCCAAATGAATCGCATCCAACTCGTGAAAGCGGTCTTGCAATTCCACACCATAAGCACCAATGTTTTGCACGGGAGTGGCGCCCACAGTGCCAGGAATCATTGCCAAATTCTCAAGCCCAGGCCAACCTTGCTCGACCGTCCAAGCGACAAAGTCATGCCAATTCTCACCCGCTTCGGCTTGAACGTAGTAAGCACGGTCATCCTCAGCAACCAAAGCACGCCCTAAACTCTCCATCTTCAAGACACACGCCTTCAAATCCCCGGTCAACACCAGATTGGAGCCACCACCGAGCACAAATTTGGGCAATGCTTGAAGGCTCAAATCGGACAAAGCGCGGCGCAAATCGTCCTCGGAGCGCACCCGCACCAAGATTTGAGCTCTAGCCAAAATGCCAAAGCTGTTATAGGATTGAAGGGATTGGTTGTGTTCGACCATCATGACTACAATTGTCGCATTCCTTTTTGCTCAACTCACATTTATTTGAATCACCATGCCCTCTTTTGACACCGTTTGTGAAGCCAATTTAGTAGAGGTTAAAAACGCAGTTGAAAACACTGCCAAAGAGATCGGAACGCGTTTTGACTTCAAAGGGACGTCTGCTGCCGTTGAGTTCAAGGACAAAGCGATCGTCCTCACAGGAGACGCCGAATTTCAATTGAACCAAATCGAAGATGTGCTTCGCGCCAAACTCACCAAGCGCGAGGTAGACGTTCGCTTCATTGAAAAAGGGGATGTCCAAAAAATAGGGGGCGACAAGGTCAAAGTGTCTTTGAAAGTGCGCGAAGGCATTGAGAGCGAGGATGCGAAAAAAATTCAACGCTTGATCAAAGACTCCAAAATTAAAGTTCAAGCCTCCATTCAAGGTGAGGCGGTTCGGGTGACTGGAGCCAAGAGAGATGACCTCCAAGCGGCCATGGCCATCATCAGAAAAGATATGCCTGACTTGCCCTTGAGCTTTAACAACTTCAGAGACTAATGTCTCGCCTGAGCAAAGGGCTCTTTCGCTCTCTTTGACGCTCCGTGCGCGTCACCATCACTGGGGTTGATTTTTTTTAGCGCCAATTTTGTCTTCTTGCCCCTTGAAGAGTCTATCCAAATTGGCCTTGTGACGGTACAAGAGCAAAGCGCTCATGATCACCGAGCACATCAACACCAAAGACTCGGATTGCCACAACTCACCGTCCAAGAGCAAATAGGCAACGGGTGCAAAAACGGATGCAAGCAAGGCCGAGAGGGAGGAGTATCGCCAAATCTTGGCCGCCCCCAACCAACACAGCAAGGTGAGCAATCCCAAGAGGGGCTCAAATCCAATGAGCACTCCAAGGGCAGTGGCCACACCTTTGCCACCTTTGAATGCAAAAAAGACGGGGAACAAATGTCCCAAAAAGGCACACAAGCCAACGACGCCCATCCAAGCCCTTGGATTCATGCCTAACCACAACCAGTCCTGCCCCAACGCACCATCAAGAGGGATCAAGGCCACGCCATGAACAAACAAAAAAACAGGTAACCAACCTTTCATTGCATCTAAGACAAGCGTGAGTGCTGCAGCACCTTTGTTGCCTGTTCTAAGCACATTGGTGGCTCCTGGATTTTTGCTCCCAAAAGTCCTTGGATCCTCAAGCCCAAAAGCCTTGGAGACGAGCACCGCAAAAGACAAAGAGCCCATCAAGTAAGCCAGCACACAGGCCCCAAAGGCAATCCCCCAAGAGGGTAAGGAGAGGAGAGTGTCAATGTTCATGTTTTTTTGAGGATGTGCGCAAACTTGGCATTCCAAGCTCCCGCGCCAAGGGTGGGATAAAAACAGGTAGTATAGAACCTCCGAGCACCCAGAAGGCTGCTTTGCCCATCGGCAACCCCATTTCACATTTGCGTTGTATCGCACCCTTTGATTCCTCCCATGTACAGCGTCCTAAGAGCTTCAAGCACTCAATTCATTCACATCAGACGACACGATCAACATGTGCGAACCTGGGGTTCACACGTTGCAGGACAAGTGCCTTGGGTGATGCTTCACGGGTGGATGGATGTGAGCGCATCGTTTCAATTTTTAGTGGACCAACTCCCAAGCTCTCCTTTTATCATCGCCCCCGATTGGAGAGGGTTTGGACCCACTCAGGGGCTGGGGCAAGATCACTTTTGGTTTCCAGATAACTTGGCGGATTTGGACTTCTTGTTGGATCATTTTGAAGCTCAATTGGGAACCCCTCGTTTTCATTTGATCGGCCACAGCATGGGAGGCAATGTCGCGCTGGCCTACGCAGGAATTCGCCCCAACAGAGTGGGCAAAGTCGTGAACCTTGAAGGTTTTGGTCTCCCAAGCACCAAGCCCACCATGGCACCCAAGAGACTCTCGCGATGGCTTGACGAATTGCACGCACTCCAAAGCGGCAGCTTGGAGCTCAAAGAGTACGAAACCCTGGATGGCGTGGTGCGGCGATTACAACTCAACAACCCACGCCTGAGCTTGGATCAAGCCCAGTGGTTGGCACCCCTTTGGGCCGGACAAACAGCCCAGGGTCGCTGGAGAATTTTGGGGCATCCTGCCCACAAAGTGGTCAACCCTTATCTCTACCAAACCCTTGAGATGCAAGAGATCCTCAAATGCATCGAAGCTCCCGTGCTGAGCTTGCATGCAGCCGAGCGAGATGTCTTCAAACGACTCGGGGGTGCTTACGATTTTGATGAATACTTGGAACGCATGAAGGCCATTAAAACACTCACTCACCAAGAAATCAGCGACTGCGCGCACATGCTCCACCATGACCAGCCACGCGCTGTGGCCCAAGCCATCGCCCCCTTTTTAGCGAGCAGCATGACAGATGTTTAAAACCGATGTGGTGATCTTGGGGGCAGGTGCAGCGGGCCTTTTTTGTGCGGGTGTGGCCCAGCAACAAGGCTTGAAAGTTCTCGTGATAGACCACTACCCCAAATTGGCTGAGAAAGTTCGCATCTCTGGAGGTGGCAGGAGCAACTTCACCAACGCTCAAATTGACCCTCAAATGCCCCATCGGCACTATGTCGGACAAAACCCTCAGTTCGCTAGAAGCGCACTCTCACGCTACACCGCACAGCATTTTGTGGACTTGGTCAAATCTCACAACATTGCCTTCCATGAAAAACACTTGGGCCAACTCTTTTGCGATCGTTCAGCCGAGGACTTGATCCAAATGCTCTTGAAGGAGTGCGAGACAGGCGCCTCTTGCGGGGAGGTCCAGAGGTGGCAGCCTTGTGAATTTCACTCCGTTGCTTACTCCGATGCACCGCACTCTCACTACACCTTGCAAACCAGCATGGGCTCGGTTGAGTGCCAAGCCTTGGTGGTGGCGAGCGGTGGGCTATCGATTCCAGCCATCGGCGCCACAGGGATTGGCTACACCTTGGCCCAACAATTCTCCATTCGGCTCACTCCCACACAACCCGCCTTGGTTCCCTTGACCTTGGGTGGGCCTGAGTGGGCTCCCTTTGACGCTCTCTCAGGACTGTCTCTCAAAGCATCTGTGTCCCATGGGGTGGCCAAGAAAAAAATCACTTTTGACGACGATTTATTGATCACCCACAAAGGGATATCGGGACCCGCAACTTTGCAAATATCGAACTACTGGCACGCTGGCGATCGCATCCAGATCGATTTATTGCCCGAAGTCGATCTACTGCCTCAATTGATTGCATTAAAACAACAGTCAAAAAAGACCCTGAGCAACGAACTCACCACGTGGCTGCCCAACCGATTGATCCACGCTTGGACCGATCACAACCCATTGTGGCAAAAATCGATGGCGGACACCTCACAGAAAGCGCTTGAGAGTCTGGCTTTGGCACTCAAACAGTGGTCTTTGTTGCCCAGTGGCACCGAGGGCTATAAAAAGGCCGAAGTGACGGTGGGTGGGGTGGACACCAGAGACCTGTCGCAACAAACCATGGAATCTAAGAAAAAAGGTTTATATTTTATTGGTGAGGTGGTCGATATCACGGGTTGGCTTGGGGGTTATAACTTTCAATGGGCGTGGTCGAGTGCACACGCTTGTGCAATGGGCTTGGCAAATCAAATAAAAAGGCTATAATCGTGGTCTTTGCTGGCAATACTCCAACGCCTAAACATTTTTTAAGTTGGGGACAACCGCGAACAAAGGCTTTGGAGCCCGATCTTCTCTGAACACTTTTGTGAGCACAATTCAAATTTGATCGTCAATGACAACCATTCGCGTAAAAGAAAACGAGCCCTTTGATGTGGCACTGCGCAGATTCAAGCGCACAATCGAAAAGTTAGGCCTTTTGACAGACTTGCGTGCCCGTGAGTTCTACGAAAAGCCCACAGCTGAGCGCAAGAGAAAAAAAGCAGCTGCTGTCAAGCGTCACTACAAGCGCGTTCGCAGCATGCAGTTGCCCAAAAAACTGTACTGATCGCCGAATTCGATGCGCCTTAACTGAAGGCGCATGGAGTTCAACCAAGAAGCTCGTTCGGGTCAAACCGCACGGGCTTTTTTTAACACTTGCGCCTCTGACCTGCCTCCCCTCCCCTTACCTCTTTAGAGCACCAACATGACACTCAAAGCACAAATCACAGAAGACATGAAGCAAGCCATGAAAGCCAAGGACAGCTTTCGTTTGGGCACCATCCGCTTGCTGCAATCGGCCATGAAACAAAAAGAGGTGGATGAAAGAATTGAATTGAACGATGAGCAGGTGATTGCCATCGTGGACAAATTGATCAAGCAAAGGAAGGACTCGATCCAAGCCTATGAGCAAGCGGGGAGAGAGGACTTGGCAGAGGTTGAGAGACAAGAAATGGCTGTGCTACAAGCCTATTTGCCTGCTCGCATGAGCGATGAAGAGATCCATGCAGCCGTCAAAGCCATCGTGAGCGAACTCAACGCAGCGGGTCCCGCAGACATGGGACGCGTCATGGGTCAAGTCAAAACCCGCTTGGCTGGCAAAGCAGATATGGGTGTGGCCTCTCAAGCCGTCAAAGCAGCCCTGAACCCTTGAGGGTTTCAAAGGCCACGCTGTAGACCTGAGCGTGGCCACTGGTGATCTAACCCAGGATTGAATACGCCTCAGGAGCCTGCGATCTTCATGCGGTTGATGAGCAAAGATCCGACGGTCTTGGCGCCATAGTTGTAGGCATCAGCGCCCACAGCCTGAATGCCTTTGAGCATGTCTTTCAAATTTCCAGCAATCGTGATTTCTTGTACTGGATAGGCAATCTCTCCCTTTTCCACCCAAAATCCACTGGCCCCACGTGAGTAATCCCCAGTCACGTAATTCACGCCTTGCCCCATGAGCTCGATCACAAAGAGACCGGTACCAAGCTTTTTAAGCATCCGGTCCAAATCATCGCCTGGCTTGGTCAAGCGACTGGTCATCACCAAGTTGTGAGAGCCCCCCGCGTTACCCGTTGTTTTCATGCCGAGCTTGCGAGCCGAATAAGTTCCTAAAAAGTAACCCATGACTCGACCATCCTTGATGACATCCCGAGCTTGGGTGATCACACCCTCGTCATCAAAGGGGGCGCTGCCTTTGCCGCCCTTTACAAAAGGGTCCTCGTGGACTTGGATGTGTTCAGGCAAGACTTCACGGCCCAAAGAGTCCAATAAAAAAGAGCTCTTGCGGTAAAGGGATCCTCCACTCAAAGCTTGCACCATGTGACCCAATATGCCCGAGGCCAAGGTGGACTCAAAGAGCACAGGACACTCTACCGTTTTGATTTTTCTCGATCCCAAGCGACTGAGCGCTCGTTGCGCTGCGTAGCGACCGACATCCTCGGGCTTGGCCATGAGCTGAGGCTCGCGCATGGAGGTGTACCAAGCGTCGCGCTGCATGTTCTCGCCCTTGCCCGCAATGGGTGCCACAGACAAGCTGTGCCTGGAGCTTGCATACCCCCCCCTGAAGCCTCGGGTGTGGGCACTGAAGAAATGACTTTGTTGCGCTGAGACGCCCGCGCCCTCGCTGTTGGTGATTTTTTTGCTAACGGCAAAGGCCGCTTGTTCACACGCTTGCGCAAGTCCAAAGGCCTCCTCACTGGTGATGGGCCAGGGGTGAAAGAGCTCCAATTCAGGGTGATTGTGGCTGATGACATCTGCATCGGGGAGCCCCGCAGCCGGATCCTCCGCCGTGAAGCGCGCAATGTCAAAGGCCGCTTGGACCGTTCTCTCGATGGCTGCACCCGAGAAGTCTGAGGTGCTGGCGTTCCCTCTTTTGGAGCCCAAATAGACAGTC
>CAIKYO010000339.1 GCA_903831655.1 uncultured Burkholderiales bacterium | reverse complement strand
GCTACCCGATCATAGTTAGTCGTAACAATACTTATGATTTTTAGGCTGCTTCTGAACATATGCTCGAGAAGGCGGCTCAGTGGAAACATCGAATTATCTTGAAGGCTCTTTAAAAAAATATTTTCATCTTCAGAGTTAATCAATGTCCAAGTAGCCTCAACAATTTTCGATGTCAGGTCTTGAGAGGCTACTACCTGATGCAGAGCGGCCTCTAGATCAATTTTATCCTCGAGCAATTGGCAGAATTTTTCCCATGTATCGAGTTCAGCAGTGCTCAGACCTGAAGTTTTAGTATTTTTAACCAAATGGTTCGCTAGAGCAGTCATCCCAGACATGCCGTGAGCAGCCGACGCACCGCTGCCCAAAATAATGACTGGTGCTTTACCGTAGTAATCTTGAGCTTGTTTTTGGTAATTGAGATCAGACAAAATTCAATTCCTATGTCAGCACCACCCCTTTCGGAAACGGCAAATTAAGGATCGCTTTCGTGGAAGCGGAGGCGATATGTGAGTACCTTTTTGATTATGCCTTTGTGCTTCGCTGTTAACCAATGAGAAGTACAGCATGCACTACACCATCCCCGATGACTGGCTTACGTTTGTGAGATGCCCAACTGGACGCGCGGTACTGAGTATTCACCCTATCAGTCCAGCCGAGTTGTCGAAATCGTTTCCCTTTCCGACACCGAGCCCCACTCGACGTGACGCTGGAGTAATTTCCTTCAAGAAGTACAAGATGTGCCCAGTGTTGTTTGCATTCCAGTTGCCTGAGTGCGCTTTGCCGCCAGTTGTAGTTGAATTTATGTCAGCAAGCCAAGCCTTTCGTTATCGCATCGTGAATGGTTTTCATCGCTTCTACGCAAGCGTACATGTGGGGTACACCCATATCCCGGTCGATATTTGGGGCGCCTGGACGTCTGATCGCCTGTTTTTAGAAATTAGTATACCCGAACCGAGCCTTATCTATCTGGGTTTACTGTTCAAATCAACCAAGCCACTTCTGTATTCGAATTAGCGTATCTACTGATTGGGATGAAAATCAGAATTGATCTCGCTCGCTATATGCCAATCATTTCGCAAATTCTCTCAAATTCACCCTGAAAATCTCCATCCAAAACGAGATCTACTGGTGGTCTATTTACTGATTGAGCCCACTCTTTAAATAGCAAGGCGCCTTTTGTCCTGCTGCAATAAATTATTTTTGCTGGAGTTTTCTCTAGTACACCCCATATATGAGTATCAATCAATCTTGGCTTAACTCCAATTAAATAAATCTCCTTGGCTGCGCTACATAGGGCGGCCCATTTTTGTTTTTGTTCATCGATAAAATTAGCGCCAGAAGTCACTCTTTTATATGGCTCGAAGTAGCTCATGACAGGTGGAAATGAGTCGTGAGCTAATTTGTAATTAAATTGCGATTCGTCATTAATTGAATAAACTAGTCCGTTGGTGGTAACACCCATTCCTGGAAATTCTGACCCAAGGGCATCCGTAGTAGCGCCATCACAAAATAAGTTACAGCATCCGTGCGGTAAACATATTTCTAGATCCTGCCCGGATTCTGTTATTGCCAGTTCAAGCAATCTTTCGTAATTAAGAGATGCAAGCCCAATTAGTAGATTTCCAATCTTCAGTCGTTCACAAAATTGTGTATATAAATTATGCTCATCTGGGATGAACTGAAAAAAGAAGGCGGCCATTGATTTTTGTAGAGGAGGAAGTCTGTTATCATCAAATTGAGCCATTTGCATCATTCCATCCTCAAAATCGCTTTGAAAGGCAGACTTGATTGGCTCAGAAATACTGCCCCAACCGCTTGGATCAAAGGTGGCTAGCTCGCCAAATAACTGATCTCCAATTGGTGGGGCTTTGCCTTTCGTGGATCCAGCGCTTGCACCTGCGCCAAAGAGTATGACCTTAGGGGGTATTTGAGATTGAGTTGGGTGAGGGGCACTAACAACTGGATGTCTACAATTAGGGCAATTTTTCGCTGACGGTTGATTTGATGGCACTCGTAGACTGGTGCCGGAGCTAATGCTAAAGCCACCCGTAATCCTTACGCTGCTTGTTTGAGGTTGTTCCCCAATTAAGTACTTTCGATTACAGAATACGCAACTTAGCTTCATAACTCCCCCTTCAAATAGATTTTTGCACGAATATTTATATTGACTAAGAGCCCTGATATTGATCCTTGGGCCTTGGGCTGAGATTTGGCACTTTGACACTGTAGACAAGTAAAAAAAGATTTTTATACATGTCCCAGCAGTCATGTATATAAATATTGATTTTATGTAGTTGCCGTAATTAGTGTCCAAGTCCTACCGGAATATGCAAGCGCATGACCCCGCTAGTTTCGTAAAGTGGGGGCTGAACCATGAAGCCCATAGTTCAATATGCTATTGAAAAGCGACTTAAAACTCAATAGGCTTTACACGTACCAACTTAACCGTAGTTTGTGCTACAAATAAATCGTATGAATCTTGCATTAAGAGCCAACTCTGCGAGCTTCGGCCCAAAGATTTTGACAAACGAAGTGCCATCTTGGGACTAACTCCACTTTGTTGCTTTATCAATCTGTTCAATATCGATCGAGCAACATCTAATTTTTCCGCCAAATACCTGCAACTAAGCTTCAATGGCTTCATATAGGTTTCGACTATAAATTTGCCAAGGCGAGGAGGTTTATGCATTTTCATCAGTGGTAATCCTCATAATTAACAATTTCTGCGTTTCCGTTTTGAAATTTAAAGGTTATCCGCCAATTGACATTAGCCGTAATAGACCATACCGCGAGACTATCACCCGTCAATTCATGCAGCCGATAGCTTGGAATATAGATATCCTCTATAACTAGAGCCGTATCCAATTCCGCAAGTTGTATACGCAACCGCTTTGCGTGAATTGGTTGTCCCTTTTTTTGTTTCCGACTAAAAAGAAGTCCTCTAAGACGTTGTATCGAAAGGAATTTGTATCAAATTAACTTACCGCGTTGCGCAACAAATCAATTTACAGCTTACTTAATTGAGGGCTCGCAGCACCAACTCAAAGCACTTCGCGTTGCAAACTCTGATTAAACAAACTTCATTGGCTGAGTCCAAGGACTTTTGCACTTTGAACGAACGTAAATGTCGTATTAATTGACTTTGCCCACGCAAACGTGTGAAGCCTAAAAGTTTGAATTTGGCCCAGGCCGGGCGAGCAGTACGTGATAGCGAACGACTTGCACGGTGCGAAGGACCGCACCTGGAAGTACATCGTGGGCAGTCTGGAGAAGGCTGCCCAGGTGCCCGGCAGTGGAATCAAGCCAGCCGATTTCAAAATCGTTGGGACCACAATTCAGTTAAGCAATGGGACCACGATAAAGGCCATCCCCAGCGACCCGAAAGGGGAGGCAGGAGCGAATCACAGCCTGGCGTCGATTGACGAGGTGTGGGGATTCGAGTACGAGAGTCAAAAAACGCTGCTGACGGAGT
>CAIKYO010000338.1 GCA_903831655.1 uncultured Burkholderiales bacterium | reverse complement strand
CTCACAAAGCCCATGTGAGCAACCGAGGAGTAGGCGACCAGCTTTTTCATGTCCTCTTGAACCAACGCCACCAAACCAACGTAGATGACGGCAACCAAAGAGAGCGCCAAGATCAGGGGCGCAAAATCGTGACTGGCATCGGGCAAAATGGGCAATGAAAAACGCAAAAATCCATAAGCACCCAATTTGAGCATGATGGCTGCCAAAATGGCAGAGCCACCCGTAGGCGCCTCAACGTGCACATCAGGCAGCCAAGTGTGAACAGGCCACATGGGAACCTTGACGGCGAAGGCGGCCAAAAAGCCCAAGAAAAGCCAAGTCTGCTCTTGTGCAGTCAAAGGCAAGTGGTACCAGCGCATCAGATCAAAACTGCCACCGGAATGCACATACAAGTACACCAAGGACACCAGCAAGAGCACAGAGCCCAAGAGGGTGTAGAGGAAGAATTTAAAGGCGGCGTAAATTTTTCTAGGTCCACCCCAAACGCCAATGATGAGGTACATGGGGATGAGGGTTGCTTCAAAGAAGACGTAAAAGAGCAAGGCGTCAACGGCGCAAAAGACTGCAATCATCAACCCACTCAAAACCAAAAACGCACCCATGTACTGGTTCACACGCTCGGTGATGACTTGCCACCCTGCGATCACCACCACAATGGTGATGAAGGCAGTCAGGAGCACAAATGCCAAAGATATACCGTCTACACCCAAGTGGTAGAACACGTTGAATCGCTCAATCCAAGATACATTTTCAACAAATTGCATCTCAACCACATTGGGATCAAAGCGACTCCACAAGGGCAACGTCACCAAAAAGGAGGTGACCGCACCCAAGAGTGCAACCCAGCGAACCGCCAAGGCGTTCTCATCCTTGCCAAACATCAACAAGACCAGACCGAAAGCGATCGGGGTCCAAATTGCCAAACTGAGCAGTCCCATGTTCTTATTTTCTCTCTGTGTGATGGAGGGTTGCGAAGTTCATAACGTATCCCTCAAGGCTTTAACCACACGAACCAAGTCATGAGGAAAAATACTCCCACGATCATGACCAAGGCGTAGTGATACAAATAACCAGTTTGAGCAGGCCTGATCCAAGTCGACAACTTAGAGACCAAGCGCCAAGAGCCATTGACAATGAATCCATCGATGATCTTCAAGTCTCCAACGCGCCAAAACAGGCGACCCAATGCGCGGGCCAAGGCAGCACTCACGTGCTCGTTAAACCAATCCAAGTAGTACTTGTGCTCGAGGATTTGCTTTAGGAATGCAAATTTCTCACTGAACCATTCAGGCACCCTTTGATTGACCAAATAAAAGTAATAGGCTGTGATCACACCCAAAAGCGCCAAGGCAAAGGGCAAGGAAGTGAAGGCCCCAAAAGCCATGGACAAAGGACCTTCGAATTCATGCGCCATTTCATGCATGCTCTCATGGTGCTCACTTAGCACTTGAATGGAACTGGTGAACAAGTCCCCGTAGAGCACACCCTCAATGCTCAAGTAGCCCAGGACCACAGAGGGAATCGCCAAGAGCACCAGCGGCACAGTCACCACCCAAGGGGACTCATGAGGTTTGTCTTGGGCATGCTCCCCGTGATGGTCATCGCCCTCAGGGTGATAGAGGTCGTAGCGCTCTTGTCCGTGAAAGACCAAGAAATACATCCTGAAGGAATAAAAAGCAGTGACAAACACACCCATCAAAACAGCGGCATGCGCCCAAGGCGCAAAGGGCAAGTGGCTCAAAGAGACTGCATCAATGATGCTGTCCTTAGAGTAAAAGCCTGAGAAAAAGGGAGTTCCAATCAATGCCAATGAGCCCAACAAGGAGGTGATCCAAGTGATGGGCATGTACTTTCTAAGTCCACCCATGTAGCGAATATCTTGGTTGTGGTGAACGCCCATGATGACAGAGCCAGCACCTAAGAAAAGCAAAGCTTTAAAGAAAGCATGGGTCATCAGGTGAAAGATCGCAATTGGGTATGCCGAAACACCCAACGCCACAGTCATGTAGCCCAACTGGGAAAGTGTTGAATAGGCCACCACGCGCTTGATGTCGTTTTGAACAATGCCCAAAAAGCCCATGAAGAGCGCGGTAATGGAGCCGATGATCAAAATCAAATTCAAAGCCGTGTCACTCAACTCAAAAACAGGCGACATTCTGGAGACCATGAAGATGCCAGCAGTGACCATGGTGGCCGCGTGAATCAAAGCAGAAATGGGGGTTGGGCCTTCCATGGAATCGGGCAACCACACGTGCAGTGGGAACTGAGCACTTTTACCCATGGCACCCACAAAAAGACAAATACCAATGACGGTGATCAATAGCCAGTCCGTACCGGGCAGTGTGAGTGTGACGAGTGTGGGCACCTTGGCAAAGATCTCGGCATAGTTCAGACTACCGGTATAGGCTGCGATCAGACCAATGCCCATGATGAAACCAAAGTCACCCACACGGTTGACCAAGAAAGCCTTCATGTTGGCAAACACTGCTGTGGGCTTTTTAAACCAAAAGCCAATCAACAAATAAGAGACCAGCCCCACCCCTTCCCAGCCAAAAAAGAGTTGAAGCAAATTGTTGCTCATGACAAGCATCAACATGGCAAAGGTAAAGAGTGAGATGTAGGCGAAAAAGCGGTTGTAGCCTTCGTCTTCTTGCATGTACCCGATCGTGTAGATGTGAACCATCAAGGACACAAAGGTGACCACACACATCATGAGAGCGGTCAACCCGTCGATCAAGAACCCGACCTCCATTTTGAGATCTCCCACTTGCATCCAAGTGTAGAGCGTTTGCTCCAAATGAGCCCCATCTTGAACCACGCTTTGCAAGGTCAAGGCTGAGAGGACAAAGGACACCAAGACACCCAAAATGGTGATGGAGTGGCAGGAACGACGACCCAGGACGTTGGAGCCCATCAGCGTTCCACCTAGACCCGCCATCAAGGACCCAATCAAAGGAGCCATGGGAACGGCAAGCAGTGTGTAGAGGTTAAAGCTTTGGCTCATGGAGAAGTGATGGTTTAGATGGGTTTAGCGATTAAAGATCAGCCTTTGAGGCTATTCATCTCATCAATGTGGATGTTTTGACGATTTCTAAACAGCAGCACCAAAATGGCCAAGCCAATGGCAGACTCAGCTGCAGCAACCGTCAAAATGAAGAACACAAACACCTGCCCTTGAATGTCACTCAAGTAGTGCGAGAAGGCGACAAAATTCATGTTCACCGCCAAGAGCATGAGCTCAATGGCCATCAAAAGCACGATGATGTTTTTTCGATTTAAAAAGATCCCTGTGACCGACAGTGCAAAAAGCATGGCCCCAAGCGTTAAAAAGTGCCCCAAGGTCACGTTCATGATGAGCTCTCCCCAGTGGTGGGTTGACTGACAAAAGCGGCCTCTTTGACCGCATCCATTTTGACCAATCGGACTCGGTCACGGGCTTGGACTTTAACTTGCTCAGCTGGAGACTGGTGCTTGCTGTCTTTTCTTTCTCTGAGCGTCAAGGCAATGGCGGCAATGATGGCCACCAACAAAATCACAGCGGCCAACTCAAGGGGATACAAGTAGTCTATGTAGATCGACTCACCCAAAGCCAAGGTGTTGGAGACGGGCGCAGCACTTGAAGCAGACACCCCTTGTACAGGTGCGCTTAAACGGAAACCACCCATCAACACGGCCGCAAGTTCCAGCGCTACGACGGAGCCCAAGGTGGCAGCGAGTGGAAAATTTTTCCAAAATCCGCGCCTCAAACTCTCCAAATCAACATCCAGCATCATGACCACAAACAAGAAGAGCACCATCACGGCTCCCACGTAGACCAGCACCAAGGTAATGGACAAAAACTCTGCCTCTAAAAGCATCCAAATGCCAGAGGCTTGAAAGAAACTGAGCACCAAAAATAAAGCCGCATGCACGGGATTGCTAACCGTGATCACGCGAAAAGCGGCCACCAACAAGATGGCAGAAAAGACGTAAAAAAGTGCTGATTGAGGATCCATGAAAAGCTTTTGTCTTTATTGGTTAACGGTTTGGGCTCAGGCAGGCGTCTTGGTTGTGAGTAAAAAAGCTGGATCAGCGGTACTTTGCGTCTGCAGCTTTTTGTTTTGCAATTTCTGGCTCATAGCGATCTCCGACCGCCAAGAGCATCTCTTTGGTGAAATACAAGTCACCACGTTTTTCGCCGTGGTATTCAAATATATGTGTCTCAACAATGGAGTCAACAGGACAACTCTCTTCGCAAAATCCACAGAAGATGCATTTTGTGAGATCAATGTCGTATCGGGAGGTGCGACGTGAGCCATCCTCTCTCACGGTGGATTCGATGGTGATGGCCATGGCTGGACACACCGCCTCACACAATTTACATGCAATGCAACGCTCTTCGCCGTTCTCATAACGGCGCAAAGCGTGAAGCCCTCTAAACCTAGGACTCAAAGGGGTTCTTTCTTCGGGGAACTGTATGGTGATTTTTCTCGCGAACATGTACTTGCCCGTGAGTGCAAGTCCCTTGAAGAGTTCAAGCAACATGAAGCTTGAGAGAAAATCTCTCAACGAAAATGAGCCCTGACTGGTTCGCATAGTGGAGGTGGTCATGCTTTTATTACGCTCTATTGTTGTTCATTTCAGGCCCAAATGTTCCATGGCGACTCGATCCACAAGCCCACCACGACCAACCAAACCAAGGTCACTGGAATGAAAATCTTCCATCCCAAACGCATGATCTGGTCGTACCTGTATCTTGGGAAACTGGCTCGGACCCATAAGAACATGGTCACCACCACAAAAGTTTTCAGTCCAAGCCAAATCCAACCGGGTACCCAATTGAAGAGCAAGTTGTCAAAGGGCGATAACCACCCCCCCAAAAACATGATGACCGATAGCATGGAGACCAAAATCATGTTGGCATACTCTGCCAAAAAGAACATGGCAAAGGACATGCCTGAATACTCAATCATGTGACCGGCCACAATCTCCGACTCACCCTCGACCACATCAAAGGGATGACGGTTCGTCTCAGCCAGACCGGAGATGAAATACACCACAAAAATAGGCAACAAAGGCAACCAATTCCAAGATAAAAAGGTAAGCCCCATTTGCGCAAAATACCCTTTGCTTTGAACCATCACGATATCGGTCATGTTCAAGCTGCCTGTGACCATCAAAACGACAACCAAGCAAAATCCCATGGCAATCTCGTAACTCACCATTTGTGCTGAGGCACGCATGGCTCCTAAAAAAGCATACTTCGAATTAGAGGCCCAACCTGCAATGATCACACCGTAGACTTCCAAAGAGGTGATGGCCATTAAAAACAATAGACCCGCATTCACATTGGCCAACGCCACCTCAGGACCAAAGGGCACCACAGCCCAAGCGGCCAAGGCAGGCATGATGGTCATGACTGGACCCAACAAAAAGAGCACAGAGTGAGCACGCGTGGGAACGATGATCTCTTTGGTCAGCAACTTCAAGGCGTCTGCAATGGGCTGGAGCAAACCAAATGGCCCAATGCGATTGGGTCCCAAACGAACTTGCGTAAAGCCAATGCCTTTTCTCTCCCACAAGGTCAGATAAGCCACGCTGAGCATCAAAGGAAGCAGCAGCGCAACAATTTTTAACAATGTCCAAATCACAGGCCAAAGCAGTTGAGCCCACCAAGCCTGCTTGAACAAACCCAAACCCGCATTGAAGAGAAAATCAACCATGTTGCTTACCTCCCCAACCTTGCATCAGTGGTGGCTTGTAGCGCGGGTGAGCGCCTGACCAAACCATCCAACTGATAACTCGGTGCTGTGCAAGGCTTTTGTCCCTCACAGCTTGTGAAATCCAAGTCTGCATGGCATTGATTGGACAGCCTGTCAGCGAGAGGCGGAAGATTTTCATGCAAAGACGCACGAACTTCTTCAATGGTCTCATACTCAAAACCATCAAGACCCAACATATTGGCAAGCACGCGCATGACCTTCCATGCTGGACGCGTTCCACCCAAAGGTCTGACCACTGCGTGGAAGGATTGCTCCAAACCTTGCGTGTTGACAAAGGTACCTGGCGTTTCGCTAAAAGGTGCGATCGGCAAAATAACATCACTGAACTCTAAATTGGCCTTGAATGGAGAGAGTGTGACAACCAAATCCATCTCGCTTAACGCTTGGATGGCTCGCTGGGGGTGAGCACAATCGTGCTCAGGCTCCAAGTTCATCAACAACACGCCCTTTAAAGCACCGGGCTCAAGCATTTGAGACACATTCAGCCCCTTGGTGTTGGGCATTGGACGAGCCTGAACCCATTGGGCGCCTACTGTGTTGGCACTCTCGCCCAAGAATCCAAAGGTACAACCAACTTGAGCCGTCAACCAATTGACCAAGCTCAACAATGTATTGGCCTTGGGATGATGCGCAAAGGCATTACCCAAGAAAACGTGCATGCTCTCGCCTTGAACCAAGGACTGAGCCAACAAATCCATTTCAGCATCTACCCCTTCAAATGGGACAACGGGATGAACGCCTTTGAGCTTGGCAACGCTCGAACACAAGGCCACCAGTGCTTGTACCCAATGCTCAGAATCTCGGACCACGTTTTGTGAAACTTTCATCGCCCAATCGGGCTCAGTTTCATTCAAGCTGAAAATTTGAGCGCCATGCAAAATCGCATATCGAACTCGCTGAGCCAAAATGGGATGCTCTTTTCTCAGATTGCCACCCATGAACAACATGGTGCGCATGTGGTTGATGTCTTCAATGGCGCAACCCAACCAACGCACCAAACCATCATGAGCAAAATCTGCAGCTCTGAGCCTTGAGTCCACATTCTCACTACCCAAAGCCCTCATCAAGCGAGAGCCCAAGTAAAGCTCCTCCAAGGTCGATTGGGGCGACATGAGTGCGCCTAAGCGGTCTGCACCGTGACGCTGAGAAATGTCTTTGAAGGCGTCGGCAATGAACGTGAGAGCGGTCTGCCAATCCACTTCATGCCAGTCACCCGCTTGTTTGATCATGGGCACCTGAAGTCGATCGGGTGAATTCAAGGCCTCATAGGAGAAGCGATCACGGTCTGCAATCCAGCACTCATTGACGGCCTCATTCTCCATGGGCACCACACGCATGACTTGATTGTTTTTGACCTGGACGATCAAATTGGATCCCGTTGAATCATGCGGACTGATAGACTTTCTGCGGCTCAGCTCCCAAGTTCTAGCTTGGTACCTGAAGGGCTTGCTGGTCAATGCACCAACGGGACAGATGTCAATCATATTGCCTGAGAGTTCACTGTCAACAGACATGCCAACAAAGCTCTCGATCTCGGCGTGTTCACCACGGTGAGATAGGCCCAGCTCCATTACGCCAGCAATTTCTTTTCCAAAACGAACACAACGGGTGCAATGGATGCAGCGACTCATCTCTTGCATGCTGATGAGTGGGCCGACATCCTTGTGAAAAACCACTCGCTTTTCTTCAGCATACCTGGAGGACGAGCCCCCATAACCCACCGCTAAATCTTGCAGCTGACACTCACCACCTTGGTCGCAAATGGGGCAGTCCAAAGGATGGTTGATCAACAAAAACTCCATCACAGACTTTTGAGCATCAACCGCCTTCTTTGACTTGGTGCGCACAATCATGCCTTGCGTGACAGGAGTGGCACAAGCTGGGGCGGCTTTGGGAATTTTCTCAATGTCGACCAAGCACATCCGGCAATTGGCTGCTATGGTGAGCTTCTTGTGGTAACAAAAATGTGGAATGTAGGTGCCCGCTTTCTCTGCAGCGTGCATGACCATGCTGCCTGCGGCAACTTCTACTTTTTTTCCGTCGAGTTCAATTTCAACCATGATCAAAGAGCGCCTTAAACGTAGGACTCCACCACACAACTTTTGTGCGTGATGTGATGTTCAAATTCATCTCGGAAGTGCTTGATCATGCCGCGCACCGGCATGGCCGCGGCATCCCCCAAAGCGCAAATGGTTCGACCCATGATGTTCTCGGCCACGTTGTCCAACAACGCCAAGTCACTCATTTGGCCCTCACCCTTTTCAATCTTCTCAACCACCCGCCACAACCAACCCGTTCCCTCTCGGCAGGGTGTACATTGACCGCAAGATTCGTGCATGTAAAAGGCACTCAAACGCATCAAGCTCTTGACCATACAACGTGTCTCATCCATGACGATCACGGCACCCGAACCTAGCATAGAGCCCGCCTTGGAGATGGAGTCATAGTCCATGGTGAGCTCCATCATGATGTGAGCCGGCAGCACCGGAGCTGAGGATCCACCGGGAATCACCGCTTTCAATGCACGCCCTCCCCTCACGCCGCCCGCCAATTCGAGCAACTTGGAGAATGGGGTACCCATGGGAATTTCATAATTTCCAGGCCTCTCAACGTCACCACTCACTGAGAAAATTTTGGTGCCACCGTTGTTGGGCTTGCCACTTGCCAAATAGGCCTCAGCTCCATGTCTTAAGATCCAGGGCACAGCGGCAAAGGTCTCTGTGTTGTTGATGGTCGTTGGTTTGCCAAATAAACCGTAGCTAGCTGGGAATGGGGGCTTAAAGCGAGGCTGACCCTTTTTACCTTCCAAGGACTCCAGCAAAGCGGTCTCTTCACCACAGATGTAGGCTCCAAAACCATGCACAGCATGGAGCTGAAAGGAATAGTTGGATCCCAAAATATTTTGACCCAAATAGCCTTTGGCGCGAGCTTGCTCAAGTGCGAGAGAGAAACGCTCGTAGGTTTTAAAAATTTCGCCGTGAATGTAGTTGTACCCCACAGTCACACCCATTGCAAAAGCTGCAATGGCCATGCCTTCAATCACGATGTGCGGATTGAACTGCAAAATGTCTCGGTCCTTGCAGGTTCCAGGCTCACCCTCATCAGAGTTGCAAACCAAATACTTTTGCCCGGGAAAGACACGAGGCATGAAACTCCACTTGAGCCCTGTTGGAAAACCAGCGCCTCCGCGCCCCCGCAGCCCCGAATCTTTGACCATGGCAATGACTTGGTCTTGCGTCATGGGTTCCGAGCCATCAGCTCCCAACATTTTCTTGAGGGCTTGATAACCCCCTCTGGCCTCGTACTCCTCAATGGACCAATTGTGTCCATTCAAATCAGCAAAGATTTGAGGATTGATGTGTCTGTCGTGAAAACAAGTCTCCACCCCAGAAGCTTGAAACGGCGCCAGTATTGACTCTAAGCTCATGTTTGAGCCCCCTCTTTGTGAAGCGCGTCAACGAGTTGATCCAATTTGTCGTTGTCCATAAAACTGCACATGTGCGTGTCGTTGACCAAGAGAACCGGCGCATCTGCGCAGGCCCCCAAACACTCAGCGGGCTCCAAGCGAATGAGACCATCCGCAGTGGTGTGCCCTGGTGTGACATTTAACTTTTGAGACAAGTGCTCCAATGCCTTTTGACCGCCTCTTAATTGGCAAGAGAGGTTGGTGCAAACATTGATTTTGAAGCGCCCAACGGGCTCCAAGTTGAACATGTTATAGAACGTGGCAACCTCATGAACTGCAATGGCTGGCATACCCAAATACTCAGCCAACCACAACTCACTCTCCGAGCTCACATGACCATGCTCTTGTTGCACCAGTGTCAAACATGCGATCACCGCAGCCTGTCTTCTCTCGGTAGGATACTTGACCACTTCTTTTTCAAAAAGTGCCAAGGTTTCATCGCTGAAACTCACGCTCAAAGGCTTGTCATTCATGGCAGAGTTGCTCATCGATCAATTTCTCCAAACACAATGTCCATGGTTCCAATCACAGCCACCGTATCAGCCAACATATGACCACGCACCATTTCATCCATGGCTGCGAGATGCGCAAAACCAGGGGCACGAATTTTCAGGCGATACGGCTTATTGGCTCCATCGCTGATCAAGTAAATGCCAAATTCACCCTTGGGGTGTTCAACTGAGGCGTAAGCCTCCCCCTCAGGGACATGGAACCCCTCTGTGAAGAGCTTGAAGTGATGGATCAACTCCTCCATGCTGGACTTCATACCTACACGACTCGGAGGCGCAATTTTGTGGTTATCAGTAATAACAGGACCTGGATTGGCTTTTAGCCAACCCACGCACTGCTCAATGATTCGATTGGATTGACGCATCTCCTCAACGCGCACCAAATAGCGGTCGTAACAATCACCTGTTTTGCCAACAGGAATGTCAAAATCCATCTGATCGTAAACCTCGTAGGGTTGGTGCTTTCTCAAATCCCACTCAACGCCAGAGCCACGAAGCATAGCCCCAGTGAATCCTAAATTTTTAGCGCGCTCAGGTGTTACGACACCGATACCCACAGTGCGCTGCTTCCAAATTCTGTTATCGGTTAAAAGTGTTTCATACTCATCAACCAATTTGGGAAAGCGCTTGGTAAAGTCATCAATGAAGTCGAGCAAGCTGCCCTGTCTATTTTCATTGAGTCGAGCAATGGCTTTGGCATTCTTAATTCGGCTCACTTGGTACTGAGGCATGGTATCGGGCAAGTCTCGATAGACACCACCAGGCCTGAAATAGGCAGCATGCATTCGAGCACCTGAGACAGCCTCGTACATATCAAAGAGGTCTTCACGCTCTCTGAAACAATAAATCAAAATATTCATGGCTCCACAGTCAAAGCCGTGGCAACCTAACCAAAGAAGGTGATTCAAGAGCCGTGTGATCTCAGAAAACATCACACGAATGTACTGAGCCCTCAAGGGAACATCCAAGCCCAAAAGCTTTTCAATGGCCAAACAGTAGGCGTGCTCATTGGACATCATGGAGACATAGTCCAATCGGTCCATATAAGGCAAAGACTGAATAAAGGTCTTGCTCTCGGCTAATTTTTCGGTTGCTCTGTGCAATAACCCGATATGGGGATCAGCTCTTTGAACCACTTCACCATCGAGCTCCAAGACCAAGCGCAAAACGCCATGGGCTGCCGGATGTTGAGGACCTAAATTGAGGGTGTAGTTTTTAATGTCTGCCATTTTTCGCCTTCAATGCGCGGAGCCATAGTGCTCTTCACGCACGACCCGTGGCGTGATCTCGCGAGGCTCAATGGTGACGGGTTGGTAGATCACTCGGGACTGTTCAGCGTCATAACGCATCTCCACGTGCCCAGACAGTGGAAAGTCCTTTCTAAAAGGATGCCCCACAAAACCGTAGTCGGTCAGAATCCTGCGAAGATCATCATGACCTTCAAAAATAATGCCATACATATCGAAAGCTTCTCTCTCGAACCAACTTGCACTGGACCACAACGGGCAAAGACTTGCCAGGATAGGCATCTCATCATCCAATGCGAATGTCTTCAAACGCAGGCGAACATTGTGCTCAAGAGAGAGCAAATGCACCACCGATGCAAAACGTGGCTTATCAGAGTATTGACTTGGAGCACCATCTTTGTACTCAGAGTAATCAACTCCACACAAATCGAGCAACTGCTCAAAGGCAAATCGAGAATCATCTTTGAGCACTTGTGCAACTGCGAAATATTCCCTGGCACCCACGGTAAGCGTCAATTCTCCCAAGGCAAGTGTCAGATCGATGACTCGCTCTTGGAGCACTTCAGTGATCAAATTTTTTAGTCGTTCAATGGACTGACTCATGATTGAAGCGTCCTAGCAAAGAGGGTCGTTTGAAACATCATCTTGCAATCGTGTTTTCACGCCTGATTTTGGTTTGCAATTGAAGGACACCATAAAGCAATGCCTCAGCTGTTGGAGGACAACCTGGAACGTAGACATCCACAGGCACAATGCGATCACACCCCCTCACCACTGAGTAGCTGTAGTGATAGTAACCACCGCCATTTGCACATGAGCCCATCGAGAGCACCCAACGAGGCTCAGACATTTGGTCATATACTTTCCTCAAAGCTGGCGCCATCTTGTTGCAAAGAGTTCCCGCCACAATCATCAAATCCGATTGCCTAGGACTGGGACGAAAAAGCATCCCAAAGCGGTCCATGTCATAGCGAGCCGCTCCAGCGTGCATCATCTCTACTGCGCAACAAGCCAATCCAAACGTCATGGGCCACAAAGAGCCTGTTTTGGCCCAATTCACTACCGAGTCCACGCTCGTTGTAATGAAGCCCTCTTTCAAAATACCATCAATTGACATGTCTTATTCCCAATCGAGTGCGCCTTTTTTCCACTCATAGGCGAATCCAACCACCAGTATTCCAAGGAAAATCATCATGGCCCAAAAACCTGTGAACCCTATGTGTTTGAGAGAGATGGCCCAAGGAAAGAGAAATGCAATTTCTAAGTCGAATAGGATAAAGAGAATGGCGACAAGGTAGTAGCGCACGTCAAACTTCATCCGAGCGTCCTCAAACGCTTCGAAACCACATTCATAGGGGGAATTTTTAGATGCATATGGGCGCTGTGGCCCAATGAGATAACCCAAAACCTGGGGAGCGACACCTACCCCGAGCCCGACCAGGATAAAAAGCAAGACCGGCAAATAGGAATATAGGCTCATCTCAATCTCTTCGTTTGACTGTTAGATTACACCCGATAGTGTGCAACACAAGGTTGACACCCAGGTTACAAAAAAAGTCTGGTGCCGTCGGCGAGACTCGAACTCGCACAGCTTTCG
>CAIKYO010000337.1 GCA_903831655.1 uncultured Burkholderiales bacterium | reverse complement strand
GGATTGATAGCTTATGTCAATCACAGGTGGTTTGTATTTGGCCCAAGCACTCAAGGCCTATGGAGTAGATCATGTTTTTTTCATGGACGCAATTCTTCGCCGGTCCCTGATTGAAATGGAGAATTTAGGCATCAGGCGGATTTTGACTCACTCAGAAAAAGCCGCTGCCTACATGGCCGATGGATATGCAAGAGCTGGCTATAAGCCCGGTGTGTGTATGTCCCAGTCAGTGGGTGCAGCCAATTTAGCAGCGGGTCTTCAAGATGCCTACTTGGGCCATTCACCTGTCATTGCACTGACGGGTAGACAAGTCGCTTCCAACCAATATAAAAATGCCTATCAAGAGGTAGATCACGCTCCTCTTTTTCAGTCAGTCACTCGCTTTTCGGGTAGGGTTGATGAAGTATCGCAATTACCCCATTTACTCAGGACCGCTTTTAGACAAGCCATGTGTTCAACTCCAAGACCCGTTCATTTGGACATCGCTGGACACACTGGGGATGTTATAGCCTCTCAGCTGATTGATCAAAGTGTGGTCACTGATCCCGCTTTCAAAAGATTTACACCCTTTAGACCTAGGCCCAGTATCAATCAGCTTGTCCTTTTAAGAGATGCCCTTGCAAGGGCCCAACGCCCTCTTATGGTAGTAGATAAGGGCGCAATGGAGAGTCGTGCAGAAAAAGTCATTGAGACCATATCCCATTTTGCAAACATCGCAGTGATTGGATCCTTGGATGCTAAAGCTGTACTTCGTGAAGATGATCCTTGGTTTGCAGGTGTGGCTGGTACGTACTCAAGGTCCTGTGCCAATGAAATTTTTCAAAAAGCCGATCTGATTTTGTTTTTGGGAAGCGATACAGGAGATCAAATTACAGCGGGTTGGACTCTGCCTAGTCAAAACGTAGATGTCATTCAAATTGACATAGATCCATTTGAGTTAGGTAGAAATTTTCCCAATGCAACTCTGGTACATGCTGATGTTCGAGAAACTTTGAGAGAACTTCTTGAGATGGGTGTCCAGCATGATCGACCCATTTGGGCGCAAGAGATCAAAGAAAGTGTTCACAAATGGAGAGCGGTGGCTAAAACCTATTGGGAACAAGAGTCACAGCCTATACATCCTGGCCAGTTGTGCCATGTTCTGTCCAATTCATTGCCTAACAATGCCGTATTGTTCGCAGATACTGGATACTCCTCTGAATGGTCTGGTACTCTGATTGAGATGAAGCACAGTTCGCAACGTTTCATACGCGCTGCTGGTTCTTTGGGTTGGGCTTTCCCAGCCTCTTTGGGGGCTAAATGTGCCCTAGCTGACACTCCTGTGTTTTGCTTTACTGGTGATGGTGGATTCATGTACCACCAAGCTGAATTGGAAACGGCAAGACGATGGGGTATTAAGACCATTACCGTTGTTAATAACAACGGGCAATTGGCGCAAGGGGCGCCTAATATTGATGCGGTCTATAAAAATCGTCCAGAAACTGGAAAAGACGATATCCATGTCTACCGTGACACCGATTTCGCTGCGTTGGCGAAAGTATTTGATTGCGAAGGGATTCGTGTGGAACACCCTTCTCAAATCAAAGTTGCTATTGAAAAGGCGCTCCTGAGTGAATTCCCCGTGGTAATTGACGTGGTGACTGACCCCAAGGCCAAACCTTTGGCCGGGGCCCCAAGACGAAAAGCCTAAAGGTTCAAGAAGATCGTGTTTAAATCATTCAAAGATGCTCAAGCGCATCACAAAACTTTGGGTATCTCCCCTGGGGACCCCTTGAGCACTCCCATCTTGGAGGCTCGTAGGCACCAAGATCAATACTTTGAGTCCCTGAAGGGGCAAATGCCTGAGGTCGGTCAAGTCCTAAACCAAAGCCTTGATACATCTTACGGTGCGATGAACATTCGATTGATTTATCCAAAGGGAAATGGTCCCTTTGGCTACATTGTGTTTGTTCGCGGAGCAGGATGGTGGGCTGGGAATTTGGATTCTCATATGCAAACCATGACAACCTTGGCCAATGTAACTTCAATGGTGGTTTGTGGTATAGATTATTACAAGGCTCCTGAATATCATTATCCAACACAAGTTAATCAAGTAAGTGAAGCGCTAGATCACTTGCATCGCAATCGCTCTGACTTGGATCTGAAGGGGAAAGGTTTTTTGTTTGGTGAATCAGCAGGGGCCACCATCGCGATCAGTGTTGCTCAAAGCTTACGTGACCAAGACAAACAAATTCTGGCAGGTTTGATATTGTTTTATTGCAATGCCGATGGATTCAAACCCAAGGCGCGAGAGTATTCACAATGGGTTTGGCTGCAATACATGGGAGTAAGTCAACCAGTGATCGAACATGAGGGAGTGCCTCTACAACGTCCAGTGGATGGCCTCGAACCCATTTGGATTGGAGTGGGTGAGGATGACGCTTTGATTGGAGACTCTTTGAAGCTTAAAAACCAACTAACTGAATGCGGAGCGTCACCCATTTATAGAGTTTTTCCTGGTCTGCCTCATGGATTTTTAATGTGGACCGCAACGCTTGAGCCGGCACTTGATGCGTTGGGTGAGGCATGTGATGTATTGAAAGGTTGGAGGGATTCGATCTGTTAGGTTTTTCTCGTATTGGAGAGATTTTCCTGGCGTACTAAGGGCTTACTTTAATATGAATATTTTTTACGCTGTGATAAATTGAACCATTGATCAATGGAGTTCAATTCAATGTCTAAGAAAACGGGAGCAAGGTACTTTGCTCAATTGCTTGAAGCCTACGGAGTTACACATATTTTCTTCATGGATGCGATCCTTCGAAGAATGCTAGCTGAAATCGAGGACACCAATATCGTGAGAGTGTTGGGTCACACTGAAAAAGGTGTGGGATATATGGCAGATGGGTATGCCAGGATCTCCAATCGGCCTGGCATTTGCATGGCTCAATCCGTGG
>CAIKYO010000336.1 GCA_903831655.1 uncultured Burkholderiales bacterium | reverse complement strand
TGCATGGTGGGTTGTCGCTTATGGCTTGGTTGAAGACGAGTCAGAGGCTTTGTTGTAGAGGAATTGACTGATCAAGTTCTCCAGCACCACCGCAGACTGGGTCGATTGAATTTTGTCGCCATGGGTCAAATTCTCAGCCTCTGAGCCCGCCTCGATGCCAATGTATTGTTCACCCAAGAGACCGCTTGTAAGGATCTTCAACGAACTGTCCTTGGGAAAGGCAAAACGTTGGTCAAGGGCCAAATCCACTTTGGCTTGAAAGCTTTTGTCATCAAAGGTGATGGACTCAACGCGTCCAACCACCACCCCAGCGCTCTTGACGGCGGCCTGTCTCTTCAAGCCCCCGATGTTGTCAAAGTTAGCACTCACGTGATAAGTCTTTTGCCAATTCAGACTCAACAAATTGGCCGACTGCAAGCTCAGGAACAACACGGCCACGAGCCCCACCAAAACAAAGAGTCCCACCCAAATATCGTTCTTAGATTTACTCATTTTGCTCTATAACCTCATTAAATACTGAACATGAGTGCGGTGAGCACAAAGTCGAGTGCCAACACAGCCAAGGATGCCATCACCACCGTTTTGGTGGTTGCTTTGGAGACACCCTCAGGTGTGGGTTGTGCCTCATTGCCTTGGTACAAAGCGACAAAGGTCACGGTGAAAGCGAAGACCACGCTTTTGATCACACCATTGCCCACATCCGCCCAAACATCGACGCCGCCTTGCATTTGCCCCCAAAAGGAGCCCGAGTCGACGCCAATCATGACGACACCCACGATCCATCCGCCCACAATCCCTAGGGCACTGAACACAGCCGAGAGAACGGGCAAAGCAATCACACCCCCCCAAAAACGGGGCGCCAAAATGCGCTGCACAGGGTCAACGGCCATCATGTCCATGGCGCTCAGTTGCTCGCCCGCTTTCATGAGACCAATCTCCGCAGTGAGCGAAGTCCCCGCTCTTCCCGCAAACAAGAGGGCTGAGACCACGGGCCCCAACTCGCGCACCAAACTGAGGGCCACCAAGAGCCCCAAGGCCGAAGAGGATCCATAGCGCTGCAGGGTGTAGTAACCCTGCAATCCCAAGACAAAGCCCACAAAGAGTCCGGAGACGGAGATGATGGCCAGAGAATAATTGCCTAAAAAATGAATTTGATCGCGAACCAAATTCGAGCGTTTGACGTTGCTCCAAAAGCTCAGGAGCAAAACCCAAAAGAGCTTTGCCGCATGGCCCATCGCTTTGAGCTCAGCTTTGCACCACTGCCCCAGGCGCGCCAAAAAAGACAAAATGGCTTGCATCAAGCTCTCCCTCCTAGGCTTTGAGACTTGCTGCTTTCATGCACACCTCTGGGTCCAAAGTCCTCTTGCAGGCTCTTAGATGGGTAGTGAAAACGCACCGGACCCTCAGGAGAGGCACTCACAAATTGGTGCACCAAGGGGTCTGTGCTTTGTCTGACCTCACTGGGTGTGCCGCTCGCGGCCAAACGGCCGTTGGCCAAAATGATGACTTGGTCTGCGATGTGAAAGGTTTCATCCAAATCGTGAGAGACGATGATGCTGGTGAGCCCCAGCGCGTCGTTGAGCTCTCGAATGAGTCTTGCAGCGGTGCCCAAAGAAATGGGATCCAAGCCCGCAAAGGGTTCGTCGTACATCACGAGTTGTGGATCCAAGGCAATGGCACGTGCCAAGGCCACCCGTCTGGCCATGCCGCCAGAGATCTCACTGGGTGCCAAATCTCGGGCACCCCGCAAGCCCACCGCTTGGAGCTTCATCAGCACAATGTCTCGAATCATGGATTCAGACAAATTGGTGTGCTCTCTGAGCGGAAAGGCAACGTTGTCAAAGATGTTGAGATCGGTGAACAAAGCACCGAACTGATACAACATGCCCATTTGGCGGCGTGCTGCATAAAGCTTGGCTTGATCAAAGTCGGCAATGTTTTGTTGGTTCCAAAGCGCTTGACCTGAATTCACCGTGTACTGGCCAGCCACCAAGCGCAGGACTGTCGTTTTGCCCCCGCCTGAGGCGCCCATCAAAGCGGTCACTTTGCCTCTTGGGATCTGAAAGCTCACGTCGTCCAAAATCAAGCGCTGTCCATACCCAAAGGAGACATGCTTGAATTCAACGATGTTGGGGCTCAAAGAGGGGGTGTTCATGTCCGAGAAGAAAATAGGGAGTGAGCGGCAAGGAGGCCGCCTTGAAGCAAAGCCCTGTCCGGCGCCAGGCTCAGTCACTTGTTCATTGTAGTGGCTCTTGCAAAGTCACGTCTGTCGCGGGTCATGTGAAGAAATGTGAACCCATTCACAATTAAGTCACACAAAATTCACACAGTTGCCCCTAAGCGACCGCCCTGATATTGACCCTGGAGCAGATCCAAAGCTCCAAACGAAGTGGGCTTCATGGGCCCACTTCCTGTTTGCATCAGAGAGGTAAAACGCTTGAACCCATCAAGAACTCGTCAACGCTCTTGGCGGCTTGACGGCCTTCACGGATCGCCCAAACCACCAAAGACTGGCCACGGCGAACGTCACCCGCTGCAAAGACTTTGTCTACATTGGTTTTGTAGGCGAGAGCACCTGCGCCACTGGTCACTGCTGCTTTGGCGTTGGAGCGGGCGTCTTTTTCAACACCAAAGGCATCAAGCAATGAACCCAAGGGGTTCACAAAGCCCATGGCCAAAAAGACCAAATCGGCTGGAATGACCTTCTCCGTTCCAGGCACCTCAACCATGCGACCGTCCTTGAATTCGACGTGCACGGTTTTGAGGCCAGTGACCTGCCCCTTCTCACCCACAAAGGATTGGGTGGAGATGGAGAAGACCCGCTCGCAGCCCTCTTCGTGGGAGGAGCTGGTTCTGAGTTTCATGGGCCAGTAAGGCCATGTGAGGGGACGGTTTTCCTCAGGGGGTGGCTCAGGCATCACCTCAAACTGGGTCACAGATTTGGCGCCGTGTCGGTTGCTGGTGCCCACACAGTCGCTGCCCGTGTCGCCACCACCGATGACCACCACGTGTTTGCCGTCGGCTCGAATTTGACCCTTCAAGGGGTCGCCTGCGTTGACTTTGTTTTGTTGAGGCAAGAACTCCATGGCGAAATGAATGCCCGCCAAATCGCGACCCTCGATGGGCAAATCGCGAGAGACCTCAGAGCCTGCACACAAGAGGACTGCGTCGTAGGCTTTGACCAAGTCTTGTGCCTTCACCTGCTCTTTGGACCAGTTGGTGATTTTGCTACCCTGTGGCCAATCCCCCACCAACACGCCCGTTTTAAAGACCACACCCTCGGCCTTCATTTGTTCCACGCGGCGATCGATGTGGGTTTTCTCCATCTTGAAGTCAGGAATGCCGTACCTCAAAAGTCCACCCACGCGGTCGTTTTTCTCATAGACCACGACTTCGTGGCCCACGCGTGCGAGCTGCTGGGCAGCGGCGAGTCCTGCGGGTCCTGAACCCACGATCGCCACTTTCTTTCCCGTTTTTTGCGCGGGCACTTGTGGTTTCACCCAACCCTCGCTCCATCCTTTGTCGATGATGGCGTGCTCGATGGATTTGATGCCCACGGCGTCTGAGTTCACATTGAGCGTACAAGCGGCCTCGCACGGTGCGGGACAAATCCGGCCCGTGAACTCGGGGAAATTGTTGGTCGAATGCAGCACATCCAACGCTTCCTTCCAATCGCCTTGAAAGACCAAGTCGTTGAAATCGGGGATGATGTTGTTGACAGGGCAGCCGTTGTTACAAAACGGGGTGCCGCAATCCATGCACCTGGCCCCTTGCTTCTTGGCCGATTCGTCATCGAGTGTGATGACAAACTCTTTGTAATTTTGAATCCGATCAGGAACGGGCTTGTAGCCCTCTTCGATGCGATCAATCTCTAAAAATCCGGTGATCTTGCCCATGATTTAAACCTCGGTGTTATCTTTTCTTTAATCGTTGCTCGGTGTTGAGCGTGTTCATTGACTGCTTGAGGCGATGTGTTGTGGAGTCGGGTGTGGAGCACGATCTGCGCCTCCCACCTCCACAACACTTAAGACCTCATCAAGCCTTGGCCTTGGCTGGTTTTTTGTCCATGGGAGCAGCCTTTTGTGAACGCTCAGTCTCCTGAGCCGCCAACTCACGCAAAGCCCTCTTGTACTCAAGGGGGAAGACTTTGATGAATTTGGCCCTTGACTCGCTCCAAGTGTCCAAGAGCTCACGTGCACGCTTGGATCCCGTCCAACGGTGGTGCTCCTCCAAGAGACCTTTGAGGTTGTGCTCATCGCTTTGACCCAAGTGCCAAATGGCTTTGTCAACCGTCTTTTCTTGCTCCTCTTTGGAGAGCACGCTCTCCAAAGAGACGGAGGCCGTGTTGCAACGTTTCGCAAATTGACCGTCCTCGTCAAACACGTAGGCGACCCCTCCGCTCATACCGGCTGCAAAGTTTCTGCCTGTTTTGCCAAGCACCGCAACGGTACCACCCGTCATGTACTCGCATCCATGGTCTCCGGTACCCTCCACCACCGCGGTGGCGCCGGACAAGCGAACTGCGAAACGCTCACCAGCCACACCGCTGAAGTAAGCCTCACCGGAGGTGGCTCCGTACATGACGGTGTTGCCCACGATGATGTTGTTGGAGGACACACCCCTGAAGTCCAAACTGGGTCTGACCACCACTCGGCCACCTGAGAGACCTTTGCCGGTGTAGTCGTTGGCATCCCCAATCAAATACAGTGTGATGCCCTTGGCCAAGAAAGCGCCAAAGGATTGGCCACCGGTGCCCTCGAGTTGAATCCTCAAGGTGTCATCGGGCAAGCCCTCGGGTCTGACTTTGGTGAGAGCCCCGGAGAGCATGGCACCCACAGAGCGGTTCACGTTTCTCGCGACCTCCATGAACTGAACCTTCTCGCCACGCTCAATGGCAGCCTTTGATTTCTCAATCAAACGGTGATCGAGCGCTTTCTCCAAGCCGTGGTCTTGCTCCAAGGCGTGGTAACGCGTGACCTCGGGACCGACTTGGGGAGCGGCCAAGAGTCTTGAGAAATCAAGGCCTTGTGCTTTCCAGTGTTCGATGCCTTTTTTGATGTCCAAGTGCTCAACTTGTCCAATCATCTCTTGCATGGTCTTAAATCCCAATTGAGCCATGATGTGTCTCACCTCTTCAGCAACGAAGAAGAAGTAGTTCACGACATGCTCGGGTTTGCCAGAGAACTTTTGTCTGAGCACGGGGTCTTGGGTGGCCACACCCACGGGACAGGTGTTCAAGTGGCATTTGCGCATCATGATGCAGCCCTCAACCACCAAGGGTGCGGTTGCAAAACCAAACTCGTCTGCGCCAAGGAGAGCTGCAATCGCCACATCGCGACCGGTCTTCATCTGACCATCGGCTTGAACGCGGATGCGGTCTCTCAAACCATTGAGCACCAAGGTTTGTTGGGTCTCAGCAAGACCAATTTCCCAAGGCGAACCGCAGTGCTTGATCGAAGACCAGGGTGAGGCACCCGTACCGCCGTCGTGTCCAGCGATCACCACGTGATCGCTCTTGCACTTGGCCACTCCTGCTGCAATCGTGCCCACACCCACCTCGGAGACCAACTTGACGCTGATGGAGGCGTGGGGGGCTACGTTTTTCAAGTCATGGATCAACTGCGCCAAATCTTCAATGGAGTAGATGTCGTGGTGGGGAGGAGGAGAGATCAAGCCCACACCTGGAACGCTGTAGCGCAACTTTCCAATGTATTCGCTCACCTTCCCGCCAGGCAACTGACCGCCCTCACCAGGCTTGGCACCTTGGGCCATTTTGATTTGAATTTGGTCTGCGCTGTTCAAGTATTCGGCGGTCACACCAAATCGGCCTGAGGCCACTTGCTTGATGCGGCTCCTCAGAGAATCTCCATCAAGGAGTGGCATGTCCACCTCAACTTGCGCATCTCCAATCACGGTTTTGAGCGTTTCACCCATCTTGATGGGGATGCCTTTGAGCTCTTGTCTGTAGCGTGCAGGATCCTCACCCCCCTCTCCGGTGTTGCTCTTGCCGCCAATCCTGTTCATCGCAACAGCCAATGTGGCGTGAGCTTCAGTGGAGATTGAACCCAAGGACATCGCACCCGTTGCAAAACGTTTGACGATTTCGCTGGCGGGCTCAACGCTCTCCAAGGGAATTGCTTTGGAGGGATCCACCTTGAACTCAAAGAGACCACGCAGGGTCATGTGACGACGGTTTTGGTCGTTGATGATTTGCGCGAACTCTTTGTAGGTCGAGAAGTTGTTGGAGCGCGTGCTGTGCTGCAACTTTGCAATGGCGTCTGGGGTCCACATGTGGTCCTCGCCCCTCGCTCTCCAAGCGTACTCACCGCCTGTGTCCAAGCGGTTCGCCAAGACGGGATCAGCGGAGTAAGCGGCTTTGTGCAAGCGAAGCGCCTCCTCAGCAATCTCAAACACACCAATGCCTTGCACGCGTGAGGCTGTGCCGGTGAAATACTTCTCAATCGTCTCGCTCTTGATGCCAATGGCCTCAAAGAGTTGAGCACCGCAGTAACTCATGTAAGTGGAGACGCCCATCTTGGACATGATCTTGGATAGACCTTTGCCAATGGCTTTGATGTAGTTGTAGACCGCTTTGTCGGTGGACAAATCGGCTGGCAAATCTTTGTGCATGGCTGCCAAAGTCTCGATTGCCAAGTAGGGGTGAATGGCCTCTGCGCCGTAACCAGCTAGCACTGCGAAGTGGTGAACTTCGCGAGCAGCACCCGTCTCAACCACAAGACCTGCAGAGGTTCTCAAACCCTCTCGCACCAAGTGTTGGTGAATCGCTGAGAGAGCCAACAAAGAGGGGATGGCCACTTGTGTGGGAGAGACCGCACGGTCGCTCAAAATCAAAATGTTGCGACCACCCTTGATGGCATCCACAGAGGCTGCACACAGGGAGGCCAACTTGGCCTCCACACCCTCATGACCCCAAGACACGGGGTAGGTGATGTCAAGCGTGATGCTCCTGAATTTTCCGTTCGTGTGGTGCTCAATGTCTCGCAACTTGGACATGTCTGCGCTGTCCAAAATGGGCTGGGAGACCTCAAGTCGCATGGGCGGATTGACTTGGTTGATGTCAAGCAAATTGGGCTTGGGACCCACAAAAGAGACCAAAGACATCACGATCGCTTCGCGAATCGGGTCAATGGGTGGATTGGTCACTTGAGCAAAGAGTTGCTTGAAGTAGTTAAAGAGGGGCTTGTTCTTAGAGGACAACACCGCCAAAGGACTGTCGTTGCCCATGCTGCCAATGCCTTCCTCGCCATTGGTGGCCATGGGGGCCATCAAAAACTTGATGTCCTCTTGGGTGTAACCAAAGGACTGCTGCATGTCCAAGAGGTGCTGCGCATCCAAGTCTGTGCTGTGAGCTGCTTTTTGCGCTTCCAACTTTACATCGTCCAAGCGAATGCGCAAATTCTCAATCCACTGTTTGTAGGGCTTTGAGTTGGCAAGTCCCGCTTTGAGTTCCTCGTCGTCAATCATGCGACCTTGTTCCAAATCGATCAAGAACATCTTGCCGGGTTGGAGTCTCCACTTGCGAACGATTTTGTTCTCAGGAATGGGCAGCACACCTGACTCAGAGGCCATGACCACCACATCCTCATCGGTGATGCAGTAGCGCGAGGGGCGCAAACCGTTTCTGTCCAAAGTGGCGCCAATTTGGCGGCCATCGGTGAACACGATGGAGGCTGGGCCATCCCAGGGCTCAATCATGGCTGCGTGGTATTCGTAGAACGCACGGCGTCTCTCGTCCATGGTGCTGTGCTGCTCCCAGGGCTCTGGGATCATCATCATCACCGCTTGGGAGATGGGGTAACCCGCCATGGTCAAGAGCTCCAAGCAATTGTCAAAGGTGGCGGTGTCGGATTGATCGGCAAAACTGATGGGGTAGAGCTTTTGCAAATCGGCACCGAGCACGGGAGAGGACATCACACCCTCTCTGGCTTTCATCCAGTTGTAATTGCCCTTGACGGTGTTGATCTCACCGTTGTGCGCCACGTAGCGATAGGGGTGAGCCAAGGGCCACTCGGGGAAGGTGTTGGTTGAGAAACGCTGGTGCACCAAACCCAGGGCTGAGACACAACGCTCGTCTTGGAGGTCTAGGAAGTAAGTGCCCACTTGGTCCGCAAGCAAGAGACCTTTGTAGATCACGGTGCGAGAGGACATGCTGGGCACGTAGTACTCTTTGCTGTGGGTGAGCTTTAAATTTTGAATGGCCGCAGAGGCTGTTTTGCGGATCACGTAGAGTTTTCTCTCCAACGCGTCTTGAACGATCACATCACTGCCTCTTCCAATGAAGACTTGGCGCATGAGGGGTTCTTTGGCACGCACAGTGGGTGACATGGGCATGCTCAAATTAACAGGCACGTCTCTCCAGCCCAGTAAAACTTGTCCCTCTGCAGCAATGGCTCTGACCATCTCTTGCTCACACGCCTCTTTGGAGGCTTGCTCCTTGGGGAGGAAAATCATGCCCACACCGTACTCACCTAGAGGGGGGAGGGTAACGCCTTGTTTGGCCATTTCCTCTCTGTACAAGGCGTCGGGTATTTGAATCAAAATACCAGCGCCATCTCCCATCAACTTGTCTGCACCGACCGCACCCCGGTGATCCAAGTTCTCAAGGATCTTGAGCGCTTGGGAGACCATGTGATGGCTTTTGTGACCTTTAATATGAGCCACAAAACCCACACCACAGGCGTCGTGTTCTTGGTTGGGGTGGTACAAACCCTCGCGGGCGAGTTCTTGAGCTTGGTCGGCCTGGTTCATGGGGCAATTCCCTTAGAGGAAGAAAAAAATTAAGTGAACCGTCACGCACCCAAAAGAGCATGGCGGTTTTTCAATGAGTCATGGAGCATAGTCGTTCGCAACAACAATGCCAAGTTAAATATATAGGGTCAGAAAGTATTTATTTAAGTCTTATTCAAGTGATCAAAAAATTAGGGTCAGACCAATTAATCTCGCAATCAATTCATTGGTAAACACAGGCATTCACTTCTGAAGTCTTTGTGATTAATTTTACTGGTTAACCCTTAATTTGAGGGTGTTTTGCGAGGTCGACCTCGTTTGGCTGGGGTCAAGCGCCGGGTGGTTTGGTTTTGTAAATTAGCCACAAATTCACGCTCCCCCAGGGGCCAGCCCGAATGCAATGCACCCTTCATGAGCGAAAGATCCGAAGCACTCAGACCTTGATGCACCATTTCAGTGTACTGAGCCTCGCGGGCAAAGGGGGTGTTGCCCAAGCGCCAAACTTCTGGGTGAGGGGTGATCAAGGGGTCGATCTTCACGCCCGCATAGTGCGCCTCGCTGCTTAAAAACAAAGCATGTGGTGCCCCCTCTCGCTCACCCCCTCTGTCGGGCGCGCCCAAAAAGGTCATGAGGGGGAGCATCCACCTTTGGGATTCAACCAAAACCGAACGGTACCGCCCCGACCACAGGGTGCCCACCCTGTGGTGCCTTCGGTTAAAGCGTTGGACATATTGACGCCCCAAGGATTGCATCAAAACGCCCACAGCTTGGTCGTGACTGGGGGTGACGAGTGCACTCATTTGTCCTGGGTCAAAGAGATACGCGTGAACGGCAACCCCTTGCGATTGGCTTTGCGTGCACCAAAGTCGCCACAACTCTTGCAAATCTGCCATGTCGTGCGCCATCACTTGGGGTTGGCTCACACTCACCTGCACCCAGTGCACGTGGTTTGCCAAAGAAAAGCGTTCTAGCCGAGCCATGTCCTAGGACCTCAAACCCTCAAGAGTGCTCGGGCGCATGGTCCGACTCCTCTGCATGGGCAGCCCACACCTGGGGCACTTCGCTCCAGTCCAGTTGAGGAAAGCGCATGGGCCCAAGAGTGGTCAAGCCGAACTCAGCCATTAACTGCTGCAACCTGCGCCCAGCTGTCCTCGACTTTTGGCCCATCCAGCGCGCCACGATCAATTCGTTTTTCATGCTGTGCTCCCACCCCACGAGCTCCGTTACCGTCACTTGGTAGCCCTGCGACTGCAGGTACAAGCATCGCATCACGTTGGTGAGTTGAGAGCCCAACTCCCTGGTGTGCAGTGGATGTCTCCACAATTCGGCCAAGGGTGTTTGAGACAAGGACAAGGCCTTGGATTGCCTGAGCACGGAGGCAAACTCGGCCTGACAACACGGCACCACGAACACCAAACGAGCTTTCTTGGCCAAGGCAAATTCAATGGCGTCATCGCTTGCGGTGTCACACGCATGAAGCGCAGTCACCACATCCACTTGTTCGGGGAGCAATGCACTGTCCTTGGCGTCTTGGGTATCGATGTGCAAGAAATGCATTCCCTTGAAACCCCACTCCTCTGCGGTTTTGCGAGAGCGTTCCACCAACTCTTGTCTCACCTCCAGACCAAACACATCCAAAGACAAAGCACCTTTGCTTGCAGGGTCTGGCTTGAAGCGGTCGTACAAAATGAATCCCAAATAGGACTTGCCAGCCCCGTGGTCCACCACAGTAAGCGACCTCTCAGACCCCATCTCCTCTTGCAGCTTTGCCATGGGAGAGGACATCAACTGCACCAAGTGATTGACCTGTTTTAATTTGCGCTTGGCGTCTTGGTTAAGTCGGCCCTCGCGCGTCAAGATGTGCAAAGCCTTGAGCAAGCCCTCAGACTGACCCTCAATGAGGGCTTGGTCTTCGCTCAAACTTTGAGCGGGTAGAGCTGGGTGACCTTGTTTAGCCGACTTTGAGCCTTTGGGCTCAAGCCCAGGGGCTGTGGCTTTTTGTTTTTTGGAAGGATTCAAGGAGAAGGGCCTGCTGCGATGGGGTGTGTCCAGCAGAGTCTAATTGAAAAAAAAAATTCACCCAAATGAAGCGATTTCTTCTTCAAGCCTTTTACAATGGCCCGAATTCATTTCTCCCTATTCCATCATGTCATTTTTGGCGCTAGACGTTGGCAACACTCGACTCAAGTGGGCACTCTATGAAAAGCCCACGCCTGGCGCGCGCGTTTTGCACCAAGGGGCTGTCTTTTTGGAGAGCATTGACCGACTCTCCGAGGACGATTGGAGCACCCTACCCAACCCCACCAAGGCGCTTGGGGTGGTGGTGGCGGGAGAGGCGATTCGCCGACGCGTGGAAGAACAAATGGAAAGGTGGGACGTGACACCCAGTTGGGTGGTGCCCAGCTTGCATGAGGCGGGACTCACCAATGGCTACGACCACCCCACACGTTTGGGAGCCGATCGCTGGGTCGCCATGATTGGCGCGCGAGCGCGCATGCAAAAGCACTCCAGCAACCCAGACATTGCTCCCAAACCCATGGTGGTCGTGATGGTGGGCACTGCCGTCACGGTGGATGCCATCGATTGCGATGGACACTTTTTGGGAGGCCTCATTTTGCCGGGTCACGGCATCATGCTCAGAGCCTTGGAGTCGGGTACCGCGGGACTGAGAGTGCCCACCGGTGAGGTCTCATCCTTTCCCACCAACACAAGCGATGCACTCACCAGTGGCGGCACCTTTGCCATAGCAGGTGCTGTTGAGCGCATGGTGCAGCACGTGAAAGAGCGAACCCATCAAAATCCGGTTTGCATCATGACGGGGGGTGCAGGCTGGAAAATGGCACCCTCCATGACCACACCCATTGAACTGGTGGAGTCGTTGATCTTTGAGGGTTTACTTGAAATCGCCCAACACAGGGGCCTGGAACACAGCTGATGCTGAACAGGGCAACTGTGCCCTTATTGGCAACACGTGTTTTCTGATCAGTTGGCCCAACGCTTGGCCAACTCGGCAAAGCCCTCTTCACCCAAGCGCGTGAACTTGTCTTGGTTTCTCTGCACGATTGAATCCACATCGATCCCTGAGGCCAGTGCTTGGTCTAAAGAATGCTCTCTCAAGAGGTGCAGGGTCGGATAAGGCGCTTTGTTGGTGTTGTTGCTCGGATCTTCAACTGCCACACCTTTGAAGCAGTATTGGGGATGAAAATGGGCGAGCTGAAACTCGCCCACAAACCCCCTTCTCTTGAGGGTTTGATTGGCGCTTTGGACAAACAAATTAAAGTAATCAAAATCGGCCAAGAGCTTGGGCGCCATCATGAGCGTGGTCTCGCACGCTTCATGATCCGTTTGGCGCAAGTGCTCCAACTCCTCAATCAGTGCTTGGAGCCAATCCTCTTCGGACTCACTCCAACACACTGTGTAGCGGATTTTGTCATTTAAAAAGACCGGTGCAGCAAAAGGACACAAACCCAATCCCATCACGGCCTCACGCGCCCAGATTTTGGTGCGCTCAATGACCTCTTGGGTTGGGAGATCAGGGTATCGTTCTTGCATGAACTTTGGTTGGGCTCAAGCGGTGCGCTGTTTGACGAGCATCACACCCAATTGATACGTGACCACCAAACCCAAAGAGGCCATGAAAGCGGTGACCGACCACGTCATCTGCCAGCCCCCCATGCGGGTCGCAACCCAAGCCACCAAGGGGGGGCCAAAGAACTGACCCAAGGAAGACCATTGCTGCATCCATCCCACGGTGATGGCCACACACTCATTGCTGGGAGAGACCTTCACGCCCAGTGCAAACAAGGTGCCCGGCACCATGCCGCCCACAGCGGAGAACAACAAAATGCTTGCAAATCGGTATTCAGCCGGTAAGCTCATTCCACCCACCTGGGCATAGGCCAAGATCGCACCCAAGCCCATGACAGAAAAACCAATCCAAAGCAATCGCACCGCCAAAAACTCAGGTGCACTCACCATCTCCCAAAACATGCCCAAGCGTGAAAACTGCTCGCGCGCTCCACTTTCTTTAGCAACTGGATCGACTGGGGGTTTGGGTGCTGCGCTTGGCAATTCCACTTTGCTCGAGACCAAGGGCGTGTAGAAAGGGTTTTGCTTGAGCCTTTCATCGAGCTCCTTTTGGCGAGCTTGCTCCATGGTGAAGTTCAACTCTTCTTGGAGTTTTTCTTTGGCCAGGCGAGCCTCCTCTTGCTTTTGAAGTCGGTCTTGAGATTTTTTAAGCGCACGGGCCAAAAAGAAACCAGAGGCCACATTGCCAATCATGTTGACCAAGGCCACCCAAGCCGTCACAGCTCCCGAGGAAGTGGGGCTCAGTCCCATGTCTTGGGTGACGGTGGGCAAGAAGCCGATCACCGACAACCACTGGGCTGAATAACATCCAAAACACAAGGCCACCAACCACGGGCCTTTGGAGGTCAAGGTCAAACTCAAGCGACTCCCCCAAGGGCTCACCGAAAAGCCGTCTTGGTGGTTGCTCAAACCCGCAGGTACCCCTTTGTACAGCCCCCAAGCGGCCAAGGCGGTCATCAAAGCCATCAACATCCACCAGCTTGACCACCCGTAGGGTTTGATCACCCAAGGCCCCAAGGAAAGCGCAAAAGCAGTGCCAATCGGAATGTAGGCGGCCCACCAACCCAGGGCTCTGGACAAAGCCTGGCCTTGAAGCATCAGGCGGATCAGGCTTGGCGCTGGCATGGCGGTTAGGAGCACGCCCAAGCCTTCAAAGAAACGGGTCAAGAGAAGGGTCTCTGAGGTCTCTGCACTCGCACCCAAAAGACTCGACAAGGTGAGCACCACCAAGCCCGTCATCATGCATCGCTTCAGACCCAGCACATCGGCAAAGAGTCCCACCCAAAGGCCCAGGGTCATGCCAGCAAACTGAATCATGGAGAGCAAAAAACCCGCTTGCATGAGCGAGGTGTGCAAATCCGCTTTCAATGCGGGGATGGCAGGGGGCAACTTGCCAATGTGCATGGCCACAGCCACCCCCGCAAACACCACCCAAAAGGCGGGTGAGAACAGGCGACGCAGCAATGGGGTATCTTCAGTGGTGGGAGTTTGCACTTGGGGCGACTCTCTTGGGTTCGGTCATCGATTACAAACCACTCATTTTAGAGTCTTATGCCCAGCCAAGTCGCTTGGCTTTCCCTTTTCTTTTGATCAGTCAAATCGGGAGGGACCACCCAACCTGCGGTGCTCTTTGGCGGCGTAGCGATCGGTCATGCCGGCAATGAAATCTGCGGTCGCGCGCTCTTTGTCCTCGCGCAAATAAAAAGACTCGGGCATTTCGCTGGGGTTGTGCAGATAGGCCAAAAACAACTCCCGCACCACTTCCTTGGCTTGCTCGGTGGTTTGCAAAACCCGGGGGTGGCGGTAGAGGTTTTGAAACAAAAATTTCTTCAACTCCTCGGACGCCTCTTGCATGGGCTCACTGAAGCGGACCAAACTCTTGCCCATCAACCTGACCTCTTGACTGGACTGAAGCCCCAAAGGGGCCAATGTGTTTTGAGTGGTGCCAATCACGTCATAGACTTGTTCACTGAGCATCAACCGAATCGTCTCAAAGAGCCATCTCCGTCCTTTGAGGTGGGGGTACTTTTTAAGCGTCTCTTGGCTGTAGTGCTCCACCAAAGGCACCTCTTGGAGTTGCTCCATGCTCAGTAAGCCCGAGCGCACACCGTCATCGATGTCGTGAGCGTTGTAGGCAATCTCATCGGCCAAATTGCAAAGCTGCGCCTCAAGGGAGGGCGCCTGATGGGTCAAAAAGCGCATGCCAACCCCTGAGGGTTCGCGTGCTTCAAGCTCTCTGGCGTGAGCGGTGCTGCAGTGCTTTAAGATGCCCTCTCGGGTCTCAAAGGTGAGGTTCAAGCCATCAAAACTGGCGTAGCGTTCTTCTAAAAAATCCACCACCCTGAGACTCTGCAAATTGTGTTCAAAGCCGCCACTGTCCTTCATGCAGTCGTTCAAGGCCTCTTGCCCAGCGTGACCAAAGGGGGTGTGACCCAAATCGTGGGCCAAACAGATGGCTTCCACCAAGTCTTCGTGCAGCAACAAACTCCTGGAGACCGAGCGTGCGAGTTGTGCCACTTCCAAAGAGTGCGTGAGCCGTGTGCGAAAGAGGTCTCCCTCGTGGTTCAAAAAGACTTGGGTCTTGTAGACCAAACGGCGAAATGCACTGGAGTGAACGATGCGGTCTCGGTCGCGCTGAAAATCGTTGCGAGTGGGAGCTTCCTCCTCAGTGATTCTCCTCCCGCGTGAGAACATCGGGTCGCTCGCATATGGCGCCAAAGCAGCAGATGAGCCCATCGGTGTTTTGTTCATGGCGTCACCGCGTAGCCAAGAGCCTGAGCGCTGGTGCATTGCTTCAAGACAGAGATCACCTCGGCCTCGGGGGCTGTTCTCACATGGGCCTTGCCCACGCAGGACAAGAGCACAAAGCGAATGTCCCCAGCCACGCTTTTTTTATCCATTCTCATGTGCTCCAAATAGGTCTGTGGCGGCAAATCAGGACCCACAGTGGGCAAGTGGGCTTTGGCCAGCAGGGCTTTCAGGCGAGAGACGAAGGGTGCCTCCACACCACCCAGCAACACCGAGAGCTCTGAGGCCATCACCATGCCTGCAGCCACCGCTTGACCATGCAACCATTTGCCAAAGCCAAGACCACTCTCAATGGCGTGGCCAAAGGTGTGTCCGAAATTCAAAATCTCTCTCAACCCCGACTCTCTCTCATCCAAGCCCACCACCCAGGCCTTTATCTCACAACTCCTTCTGACACAGACCGCCAATGCTTTGGGGTCCTTTTGCATGAGGAGGTCCATGTTTTGCTCAAGCCAATCTAAAAAGAGAGGATCTGCGATGGGTCCGTACTTGATGACTTCGGCCAAGCCCGCACTCAACTCAGGCGCGGGCAGGGTGTTCAACACACTCAAATCACAAATCACGCGCTCGGGCTGATAAAAGGCTCCGACCATGTTCTTGCCCATGGGGTGGTTGATGGCGGTTTTGCCGCCCACAGACGAGTCCACTTGGGCGAGCAGCGTGGTTGGCACTTGCACAAATGGCACACCGCGCATGAAAGTGGCCGCTGCAAAACCCGTCAAGTCCCCCACCACACCGCCTCCAAGGGCAAAGAGGACGGTTTTGCGATCGGCACCTGAACCCAAGAGCTTGTCAAAGATGAGGTTCAAGCTCTCCCACGTTTTGTGCTCCTCGCCATCGGGTAAGTGAAGGCTCCAGACCTGCTGGTATTGAGACTGCAAGCGCGCTCGAAGTTTCTCTTCATAAAGTGGTCCAACGGTGGTGTTGGTGACAATCAAAGCGGCGCGAGCTTTGGGGAGATCACTCCAAACCTCATCACGGCTCAGTAACCCCTCTCCAATGAGGATGCTGTAACTGCGCGCTTGTCCTAAATCGATTCGAACCTCCTCCACGCCCTCTACGCTTACCCGGGGATCAAAGCCGATCAAAGTGTCTTTTGCTGAGAGCTCTGGTAAGTTCAAATTGTGAGAGGACAAAGTCATGAGCTGAATCAATCAATAAAAGAGTTTGCAATCAGGGCGCAGGCGGCGAGCCTATTCTTCTTTAGAGGCCCCAGTTCAAACCCCTTGGGATTTGCTGCATGGGTTTGAGTGTAGGACAAAAGAGGAGTCCAGTGGCAAAACAAAAAGAGCAAAACCTCACCCAAACTGCTCTTTTAAAGTCCTCTAGGACGGGTGTTGAAGGTTGGGTGGTGATGGAGCCTCTATGTTCTTCAAAATGGAGGCCACCAAGGTGCCCACATGGGGCCTTGAATTTTCGATCACGTGGTGAGCGGTGGCTTTGTACAAAGGGTCTCGAATCTCAAAGAGTTCACGCAACCGCCCCAAGGGGTCTGAGACCTGCAAAAGGGGTCGGCTTTGATCGTTTCTCAAACGCCTAAAAACATCCTCTGGCGTGGTTCGAAGGTAGAACACCACGCCCTGTGACTTCAAGCGCTCGCGGTTGAGCTCCCTCAAGACCGAGCCACCCCCCGTGGAGAGGACGCCCTCGCCCTTGGCCAAGAGTTCAGCCAAGACCTCACTCTCCAAGTCCCGAAACCGCTCCTCACCCTCAACTTCAAAGTACTCGCGCACCGTGCAGCCCAAGCGCTCCTCGATGGCATGATCTGAATCAATGAAGGGCAAAGAGAGCTTTCTTGCCAGATGGCGACCAACTGTGGACTTCCCACTGCCGGGCAATCCCACCAAAACATACACGTTAAAGCCCCTTGAATAAGATGGACCTGCCGACCTCATCGCGAACCCAGGCAGGGGCTCAAAGAGATGCTTTGAACCACAGATAAAACAAACTTCAACCCATTTTAATCGTTAAAGTCAGGGTCAATGGCTTTGAAGCCCCCCCTCTCGAATTAGAGAAGCATTCAAAAAAAAGATTTTGAGCGGCACTTTCAAGCCCCTTGGGCGAGTTACTGCGGGTTGGAGGTAGACTCTAGTCCTAGGAGAGTGCAGCAAAAGCAAAGCCCCCTCACCACTGCAAGTGCATTGCAACTGAATTCAAGTCCTTGCCCCCCCAACAGGTTCTTGCTGAGACACGAAAAAACATGACCGATCGAAACACCCAAGACGAAGCGCCACAAAAGCCCAAAGCTTTGACGCAACACGCGCCCAAGAACAACCTGTGGAGCTTGCTGGTGAGCTTTTTTTCTTGGACGATTGGTCTTGGAACAGCTTTCATCTTGTGTGGTTTGCTCTTGATTGGTGTGGCCTTGGCCATGGCCTACCCCCAGTTGCCCGATGTCTCTGACCTCTCAGACTACCGTCCCAAGCTCTCCATGAGGGTGTACTCGGTTGAGGGCAAACAAATTGGTGAGTTCGGAGAAGAGAGGCGAAACCTCACCCCCTTCAAAGACATACCCCAAGTCATGAAGGACGCGGTGTTGTCCATAGAAGACGCGCGCTTTTACCAACACGGCGGCATTGACTACATCGGTCTCATCAGGGCGAGCTTGGCCAATTTGGGGCACGCCAAAAGCCAAGGTGCCTCCACCATCACCATGCAAGTCGCGCGAAACGTCTACCTGAGTTCAGAGAAGACCTTTACAAGAAAGATCTACGAAATCCTCCTCACACTGAAGCTTGAGCACTTGCTCACCAAGGACCAGATTTTTGAGATCTATTTGAACCAGATCTATTTGGGTCAGCGTGCCTATGGTTTTGCCGCAGCAGCGGAGACCTACTTCGGTAAACCCTTGAAGTCCATCACCATTGCTGAGGCAGCGATGCTGGCCGGGCTTCCCAAAGCCCCTTCCGCCTACAACCCAGTGAACAACCCAAGGCGTGCAAAAACGCGCCAGCAGTACATCATTGAGCGCATGCAAGAAAACGGTTTCATCACCAAGGAGCAAGCACAAAGCGCCAAGGCTGAGGAGTTGCACTACCGAAATGTGCAAAACAACGAACAAACCCACTCCGAATACGTGGCCGAGATGGCTCGCCAATTGATGTTCGCTCAGTACGGGGCTGACATCTACACGCGAGGGCTGAACGTCTACACCACCGTGCACGCCAATGAGCAAGAGGCGGCTTACCAAGCCTTGAGACGCGGCATCATGGACTTTGAGCTTCGCCAGGTCTACCGCGGTCCCGAGAAATTCATTGACCTGCCCACTGCCACCGCGGAGCGAGAGGAGGCCATTGATGATGTGATTTTTGATCAAGGCGACAAAGGTGATTTGTTAAGCGCCGTGGTGGTAGACGTGGCCCCCAAAAAAGTCACCGTGATGCGACCCAACAACGAGAAAATTGACATCACCTCCGATGGTTTAAAGCCCGTGCAATCGGCACTGGCCGACAAAGCACCTCCCCACATCAAATTGCGCCCTGGTGCTGTGGTGCGCATCGTCAAAAGCGCCAAGGACATTTGGCAAATCACACAACTGCCCGAAGTTGAAGGGGCCTTTGTGGCCATGGATCCCAGAGACGGGAGCATCCACGCGTTGGTGGGTGGGTTTGATTTTGCAAAGAACAAGTTCAACCACGTGACCCAAGCTTGGCGCCAACCGGGCTCGGGCTTCAAGCCTTTCATTTACTCAGCAGCGCTGGAGAAGGGCTTCACCTCGTCCACCATCATCAACGATGCGCCCCTCTTTTTTGATGCCAGCGTGACTGGCTCACAACCCTGGGAGCCCAAGAACTACGAGGGCACCTTTGAGGGTCCCATGCCCATGAAGACGGCCTTGGCCAAATCCAAGAACATGATCTCCATTCGCATTTTGCAGTCGATTGGTCCTCAATACGCACAGTCTTGGGTGACGCGTTTTGGCTTTGACGCAGAACGTCACCCGCCCTACCTCACCATGGCGCTGGGGGCAGGGTCAGTCACCCCCATGCAACTCGCGGTGGGTTACAGCGCGTTTGCCAACGGGGGATACCGAGTCAATCCTTACTTGATCAGCAAAGTCACCGACCAAAGTGGCAAAGTGCTCTCACAGTACACCCCCATTGAGCTCAACGAGTCCGCGCAAGCGGTCTCTCCCCAAAATGCATTTGTCATGTCCACTCTGTTGCAAGAAGTGGCCCGCTCAGGCACGGCCGCCAAAGCGACAGAAATCTTAAAGCGCCCCGACCTCTACGGTAAAACAGGGACCACCAACGATTCCATGGACGCTTGGTTCTCAGGCTTTCAGCCCACCTTGGCTGCCATCACATGGATTGGTTTTGATACCCCTAAAAACTTGGGCAGTCACGAAACCGGAGGGGGCTTGGCGCTCCCCATTTGGATCAATTTCATGCAAACGGCATTGAAAGGGGTTCCCGTCACAGAGATCACACCGCCCTCGGAAGGGGTGGTGAGGGATGGCTCGGATTGGTATTTGAGCAACTTCACCCGCACAACGGGCATCATCAATTTGGGTCTCAACGGCTCGGGTGCTGGGGGAGTGAACCCCGAGGGTTCGAGTGCACCAGGCTCAGCTGCAAGCTCCTCTCAAAGCACCGCTACCCAGCCAGAGGGCAACACGGATGAGAAGAAAAAGATCATCGATCTCTTTAAGAACTGAGCGCCGAGTTCAAGGTTTTTGAATCTTGAGCGCCAGTCCCGTTTGGGCGTTCATGTCGGTGAACAATTGTGTCCAAAACTCCCCTTGCCCTTTGGTGTCCATCCAAGCCCCTTCGACAAACTTGAAGTGATAGCCGCCTGAGCGTGAGGCGAGCCACACTTCATGCAGGGGCTTTTGCAAGTTGACAACGATTTGAGAAGCATTGGGAAACACCAAGGTGACCATGGAGCCCACGCGTTGGTTGTCAATGTCAACGGGCTCTTCGTCGTTCAAGCGATCGCACACACTCTCCAAATCTTTCAAGAGTCGTTCGGCTTGATCTAAAAATTCTGCGTCTGTCATGGTGTTCATTTCAAAATGATGAGAGGTCTCCAAAATCCGGAGACGCCTTGTGGGGGTACCCAAGGGGTTCGAGCCCCCCTGGAGAGGGTGAGCTCGAAGGCCCAGATATGGGAGCCAGCCAAGCCATCTTTAGCTCGGTACAATGGTTGTCTCTCACTCCCATTGCAACGGGGCCAACGGTTTTGGTTCCATTGTAGAACGTTGTCTCTCTTGAACCATGAAGTCCCAAACGCAACCCTTTGAGCCATCGGGCTTAAGCACAAACGAACGCTCTCCCTCTTTGGTTGGACGGGTGTGCAAACGCTTGCCCCAGATGGCCCTTGGCTTCCTTTTTGCCCTCTCATTGAGTGCTTGCGGACAAAAGGGCCCACTTTATTTGCCAAGCCAAAAACCCACCTCCATGCTGCAAGCTTTGAAGCCCTTGTCATTGCTTCAAAACGCGCACCGCACCCCTTTGGTTCAACCCTTTAGCGCTTGACGCTTCGTTTGAATCTCTCACCCATTTTGAACTCCATCCTCTCATGAGCCACACCTCCACACTCCCAGGCGCACCCCATTTGCACTATCAAAACCAAGAGCTGATGCTCGAAGGGGTGAGCCTAAACTCTCTTGCCAAGGAGCATGGAACGCCTTTATTTGTGTACTCCAAAGCGTCTATGCTTGAAGCCTTGTCGCACTACAAAAGGGGCTTTGAGGGAAGAAATGCGCGGGTGCACTACGCCATGAAGGCCAACAGCAGTTTGGCCATCTTGCAGCTCTTTGCCAGCGAGGGTTGTGGCTTTGACATCGTGTCCTTGGGTGAGCTCGAGCGCGCGCTTCGCGCAGGGGGCAAAGCCCAAGATGTGATTTTCTCAGGCGTGGGCAAGACCCGCTCAGAGATCAAAGCGGCCTTGGAGCACGGCATTTTGTGCTTCAACGTTGAGAGTGCTCCAGAGCTTGAAGTGATCAACGAGGTGGCCCTCTCCTTGGGAAAGAAAGCCCCGATCAGCGTGCGCGTCAACCCCAACGTGGACGCCAAAACACACCCCTACATCTCAACGGGACTCAAAGGCAACAAGTTTGGTGTGGCCCACGAAGAGACTTTGAATTTGTACGCCCATGCGCACCAACTCGCTGGCATTTATATCGTTGGCATCGATTGCCACATCGGCTCTCAAATCACGACCATGGAGCCCTACATCGATGCACTCAACAAGGTGCTCGATTTGGTCGAACAAATCGAGAGCCAACTTGGCATTGAACTGCACCACATCGATTTTGGTGGAGGGCTTGGCATCAACTACCACGGTGAGACCCCTCCCATGGCCGATGACCTTTGGAAGCGCTTGTGGTCGGTGATCGATGCACGCGGTTTTGGTAACCGCCTCTTCATGGTCGAGCCGGGCCGCTCTTTGGTGGGCAATGCAGGCGTGTGCTTGAGTGAGATTCAGTACTTAAAGCCTGGGGAGCAAAAAAACTTTTGCATCATTGATGCAGCCATGAACGATCTACCCCGGCCAGCCATGTACGAGGCCTATCACGCCATCGTCCCCTTGCAGAAAAGTGTAGGCGCTCAGGCCAACTCAGTTGTGTACGACGTGGTGGGACCCGTTTGTGAGAGTGGAGACTGGATTGGACGAGACCGCGAACTCTCAGTGCTCCAGGGTGATCTCTTGGCGGTTTTATCGACCGGCGCCTACTGCATGAGCATGTCCAGCAACTACAACACCCGGGGACGCCCACCCGAAGTGTTGGTGGACCAGGGTCAAAGTCATTTGATTCGACAAAGAGAGAGCTTAGAAGACCAACTTCGCCTTGAGAGCTTGATTCCAACGACGCCCTAAAACCAATCGCTTTGCTTAAGTTTTAACTTTTGCTTTAGCTTTTGGCTTTTGACTTTTGGCGTTGCCTTAATGCGCTCGCCAATCGGTAGAGCACGAGCACAGTGAGGATCCATGCGTAGTTGATGACATCTTCAAAACGGTGTTTGCTGGCCCTCATCCAGTAAAAGTGCAGCAAGCCCAATGCGACCACCACAAACACCCCTTTGTGCAGCATGCGCCACCTCTTGACGCCCAAGGTGCGAATGGCTGCGTTGAAGGAGGTGAGCGCCAAGGCGCTCAAAATCACAAACGCCGCAAAGCCCACAAAGATGAAGGGCCGCTTTAAGACATCCGCCCAAATGTCTACCCATTCAAAGTCCATGTCAAACCATGCGTAACTGAGCACATGCAAACACACGCACCCAAAGACACCCAAGCCCAAAATTCGCCTAAAGCGAGCCAGTGCCACAACGCCTGAGAGTTCCCTCAAAGGCGAGAGGAGGAGCAAGTAACAAAGGGCATTGAGCGTCAAGTCACCACTTTGACGAATGAGTGCCTCAGCTGGGTTGACGCCCAACTCATCACCCAACGCTTTTTTGATGAGCCAGGCCCCTGGGTAGATCAACGCCATGATCAAAAGAGGTTTGGCCAAGGGATGCAAGAGCATCCGTTGCAACACAGCTTTGAGTCTTTGTGTGAGTTCAGTCATCTCGAAGGCTCAAGTAAGAGTGAATTGAAACAAAAACATCAGAAATTTTGTTTCAAATCCATGCCCGCATAGAGTTGAGCCACCTGAGACTCGTAGCCATTGAAGAGGAGTGTCTTTCTGCGCTTGGCCAACAACCCACCTTCACCCAAACGCCTCTCGGTGGCTTGACTCCAGCGAGGGTGATCGACATTGGGGTTCACATTGGAATAGAACCCGTACTCATTGGCAGCGGCTTTGTTCCAGGCGGTGTCGGGTTGTTTTTCGGTGAATTTGATTTTGACAATGCTCTTGGCACTCTTGAATCCGTACTTCCAAGGCACCACGAGTCTCACAGGTGCTCCGCTTTGATTGGGGAGCACCTCCCCATACAAAC
>CAIKYO010000335.1 GCA_903831655.1 uncultured Burkholderiales bacterium | reverse complement strand
CTCAAGATGTTTCGATTTGGATTCTTTTTCTTCTCACGCCCTTTTGGCGGTCGAGAGGTTTAAGCGTTTTAAACACAAAAACACTTTTTCACTCTAAACCGCCCACCGAGGCGGTTTTTTTATGACCTTTTCATTTTGAGGATCGAATCAAATGCGACAGAGCCACAACGAACAATCCACGATGGACAGAACGAGTCAGACCGATGACCAGCGCATCAAAGACATTACCGTTTTGCCCCCTCCTGAGCACTTGATTCGCTTCTTTCCCATTCAAGACAGCGATGTGGAGCGCCTCATTGCCAAGACCCGTCACGACATTGGTTTGATCATGAACCAAAAGGACGATCGGTTGTTGGTGGTGATGGGGCCATGCTCCATTCACGACCCCGCTGCGGCTCTTGAATATGCGCATCTCTTGAGACAAGCACGCAAAACCTATGCAGGCACGCTTGAAATCGTGATGCGCGTCTACTTTGAGAAACCCAGAACCACTGTGGGCTGGAAGGGACTCATTAACGACCCCTACATGGATGAGAGTTTCAAGATCGACGAGGGCTTGAGGATTGCCAGACAACTCTTGATCGAGATCAACCGATTGGGCCTGCCCGCAGGCAGCGAGTTCCTTGATGTGATTTCTCCTCAATACATTGGCGACTTGATCGCTTGGGGGGCGATTGGAGCCAGAACAACCGAGAGCCAAGTCCACCGCGAGTTGGCCAGTGGCATCTCTGCTCCCATTGGATTTAAGAACGGCACCGATGGCAACATCAAAATCGCAACCGATGCCATTCAAGCCGCTGCAAGAGGACATCACTTTTTATCGGTGCACAAGAATGGGCAAGTGGCGATCGTTCAGACCCAAGGCAACAAAGACTGTCACGTGATCCTTCGTGGAGGTAAAACCCCCAACTACGATCAGCAAAGTGTAGATGCTGCCAGTGCTAAACTTCATGCAGCCAAGTTGTTGAGTGCCTTGATGGTTGACTGTTCCCACGCCAATTGTTCCAAAGAACACTTGAGGCAAAAGGACGTGGTTTCTGACATTGCCTCACAGATTTCGGGTGGCTCGCGCAATATATTTGGCGTGATGATCGAGAGTCATCTCCAAGAAGGCGCACAAAAATTCACACCAGGGCAGGACTCGGTGCAAGCACTCACCTACGGACAAAGCATCACCGATCCTTGTTTAGGGTGGGAGGACTCGCTTTCCTGCCTTGAGGTGTTGAGTCAAAGTGTGCTCAATAGGCGAGCAGTGTCCAAGCGTTAAGCAAGACACTTGCACGACTGAGCGAATGTTGTATAAAAAAAGAAGTCCAGGCTGGCGAGTTTTAGAGCTTGCAAATCGGGTCACTTCAAACCGAGGGCAAGCGAACCCCTGGAGGTGCATTTTGAAATGCAAAAGGATTGAGAAATTGTCGCTTCCAAAAGTATTTTTGATCCACTTCCCTCAGCGCAGCTTCTTTGCAGATCGGCCGCCAAGCTTCTTCAATCCCCGAGATTTGGTGATTGATCAAATCAAGTGCTTCTTGGTGCCCAAGTTGAAACTTGGCGGCAGCGCTTAAGCATGCACCCAGTGTGCTGGATCGATCTGAGCCGAGTATCAGCATCGCTTGTGAGGCCTGAGTGCCGTACCTCGATTGTGGGCAGATGTCATATGCTGGAGTTAGGGTGAGCTGCGATCCATCCCAAAATGCTGCATGGTTCCTCGCGTGATCGTCGGTGTTGCCACACAGCACATTAAAAACCATTCTTGAATAGAGTTCACGAAGAGTCGCTTTGGGGTTCGTAAACCGCAATCTGATGATGTCTGTGAGTTTTTCATAGCTCGCATACGCAGCCATCATTTCATCGAGCCCAAACAAAGTCAGTGCAGAAACCATGGAGCGTCTGGTCCAATGTTCACTCTTACGCACTCTGTCAAATCGTTGAATCAGTAGCACGTCTTTTCCCAGAACGGTTCTTAACTGAACATTTGCAACGTTCATCCCTAGTTTTTTCGCAAGTCGCATGGCCATGAATTCGGCTTTGACAACGCTGTAGAGATCTGAGCTTGAAGAGAACTTGGCAATCCATTTGCGGTCTCCATCGTTGAGCATGACTTTGGGCCTTGCCCCACCTAGGGAGGTCCCATGCAACAGGGCAGCATCCAAAGGACCTGAGAGCAATTGACCTTGCTCAACCTTTTCACTGGCTCTGAATAAATCCTCGATGGACGCTTGGTCTGAGAGTCTTGCATCATATTTTTTGGGTGAACGTTGAAAATCCAAAGCACCGATGCGATCCGATCCCGATTCAAGCAAATAGCTCAGTTCATCCAAATCCGCGGGGGTGTGTGATCCTGAGGACTTGGAGGTTTTGAGATTGATGAGCACTCGGCGTCCCCAGGCATCGGGTGAGGCATCTCGAATGCAGCTGGGCATACTCAAGCCAGGCAACAAAGCCATTGTCCCGGACTGCAGCGGCAATTCTGGCTCATACAAAGAAATGGCGTCTTGTCTTTCCAAATAACTTCTTCCGTAGGTAAAGAGTAACTGATCTCTGTCTTGGAAAAGTAAACCTGCGACCACGGCTTGAGTCGCGTTGGGAAGCCAAGTCCATACATAGGCTTGAGTAGGAGTGGGAGTCGGTTCAAAAATCATCGTTCATCACTTGGATGGATTTTTTAACGGACTTTGGTAATAAATTCATTTTCTCTTGATGCATGGACATTGTCTTTTTGATCTCCCTCTCGCCTTGATCAAACAAAGGGACACCAGAAATGGTCGCAGCTTCAAAGACCACTCCAATGGAACAACCAGGGTCTCCTTTTTCAATTCTCAGCAGCAACGAGCGTGAGACTCCGATGCGCTCTGACAATTCAGCAGCTGTCATGGATTTGCGAATGCGTGCCTCCTTGATCAACTGACCTAAAAGCGTCAAAGCATCCGTGGTGTAGCCTGAAAAGGATCGCGACACAGGTTTGGACATGGGTAGAGGGAAATGGTGAAAGTGATACAGGCTCCCATCTTCTCAGGCCAATTCCAATGGGTCAATCAATTTGTATCATTAATGAGTCATTTAATAGTATTATGATTCATTAATGATACATTATGGAAACCATTTGGCGCCATGTTGGGTTCAAGATCCACCTTATTTAATGTGAAAACCAAGCCTCACAGACCACAGTGGGTTTTTGATTCAAAGCAAGCCTTGAGAGTGGCTCAAGCCTTCTTTAAAGCGTCCAAGAGCAGGTGGTGAATGCCACCAAAACCGCCATTGCTCATGCAAACGATGTGGTCCCCGGCTTGAACGTGCTCCATCACCAAGTTCACCAAGTCAGGGACACTGGGCGCGCAATAGGCTTTGTCGCCCAAAGGGCTCAATGCGTCTTTGGCGTCCCAATCCAGTCCTTTGGTTAAACAAAAACTCAAATCGCTTTGACCCAAGCTATCGGGCAAAAGACTCGACATGCTACCCAGTTTCATGGTGTTGGAGCGAGGCTCAAACACGCACAAAATGCGTGGCTTATGGGGTCCATTTTTGGGGGCATGATCGAGTTGGTGACGCAAACCCTCCAAGGTGGTTTTGATGGCAGTGGGGTGATGCGCAAAATCATCATAGACCCTCACCCCTTGAGGCGCGCCTTTGAGAGAGACCTCACCAATGAGTTCCATGCGTCGCTTGACATTGTTAAAGCGTGACAACGCCTCGATGCTTTGCGCCACCGATACGCCGACATGGTTGGCCGCGGCAATGGCTGCCAAGGCGTTCATTTGGTTGTGTTCGCCACTCAGTTGCCAAGTCAAATGGCCCAAAACGCGTTGACCCATCAGCACGTCAAATGAATTTGCAGGTCCTCTTGCGCTCCAGTTGGTGTCCGCTTGAGCATCGTTGTGAGCATCAAGAGAGGCACCAAAGCCTTCTCTCTCGCTCCAGCAACCCATTTGCAACACTTGCGCCAAAGAAGCTTCCCTTGCGTTGTAGATCACACGGCCATTGGAGGGAACGGTTCTCAAGAGGTGGTGAAACTGTCTTTGAATGTCAGCCAAAGAGTCAAAGATATCGGCGTGGTCGAATTCCAAATTGTTCAAGACCGCGGTTCTGGGTCGGTAGTGAACGAACTTGCTTCTTTTGTCAAAAAAGGCCGAGTCGTACTCGTCGGCTTCGATCACAAAAAGAGGTCGAGAGGAGCTTGTTGAGCCCTGTGTTTTGGCGCCTCGCCCCAGTCGAGCTGAGGTTTTGAAATTCAGCGGTACGCCGCCAATCAAAAAGCCGGGCTCAAGCCCCGCGTGCTCCAAGATCCAAGCGAGCATGGAGCTCGTTGTGGTTTTGCCGTGGGTGCCAGCCACGGCCAGCACGTGGTATGGGTTTTGGGGGTTGTGCAACAAGTGCTCGCCCAGCCACTGTGGACCACTGATGTAGGGCAGTCCCTGATCCAAGATGGCTTCGATCAAGGGGTATTTGGGCTGTCCTTGGCTGTCACGGGATCGGGAGACCACATTGCCCACCACGAAGAGGTCAGGGTTCAAGGCCAGTTGTTCAAGACCATAGCCCTCAACGAGTTCGATGCCGAGAGAGGTGAGTTGTTCGCTCATCGGAGGGTAGACCCCAGCGTCACAACCGGTGACGCGGTGACCGCTCTCTTTGGCCAAAGCGGCCAAGCCGCCCATGAAGGTGCCGCAAATGCCTAAGATGTGAATGTGCATCAAAAACTCTTTCTCAACGCATGCCAGGGAAACCGCCCCCACCCATGCCAGGCATGCCTTTCATGCCGCCGAGTTTTTTCATCATTTTCATGAGGCCACCGCCTCGCATCTTTTTCATCATCTCTTGCATTTGAGAGAACTCATTGAGCAGTCGGTTGACCTCTTGGACTTGAACGCCTGCGCCCATGGCGATGCGTTTTTTGCGTGTGGCTTTGATCAATTCGGGCTTGGAGCGTTCTTTGGGCGTCATGCTGTGGATGATGCCTTGCTTTTTGGCCATGTCGCGCTCGACTTTGTCCAAGTCCATGCCTTTGGCTTTGTCGGTCATTTGGCTGGGGAGTTTCTCCATCAAGCTCGACAAACCGCCCATTTGTTTCATTTGTTGCAGTTGAGCCAAGAAGTCGTTCAAGTCAAAGTTGTCACCGCTTTTGATCTTGTTCGCCAGTTTCTCAGCCGCTTTGATGTCCACGCCTTGGGTGACTTGCTCGACCAAGGCGACGATGTCGCCCATGCCCAAAACTCGAGATGCGTGTCTCTCGGCATCAAAGAGCTCCAAGCCATCTAGTTTCTCACTGGTTCCAGCAAACTTGATGGGTGCACCACTCACCATGCGAACCGAGAGGGCTGCACCGCCTCTAGAGTCGCCGTCGATCTTGGTGAGCACGACCCCAGTGATGTCCAGCGCCTCTTTGAAGGCGCGTGCGGTGTTGATCGCATCTTGACCCTGCATGGCATCCACGACAAAGAGGGTTTCGATGGGCTTTAAAAAGCGGTGCAAGGATTGGATCTCTTGCATCAATTTTTCATCAATGGCCAATCGTCCAGCGGTATCAACCAACAAAACATCAATGAAGTGGCGTTTTGCATAATCCAAAGCAGCGGCCACGATGTCTAGGGGAGCTTGGTCGGGGGTGCTTGCAAACCATTCAGCGCCGGCCTGTTGGGTCACGGTCTTCAATTGCTCGATGGCGGCAGGGCGGTAGACGTCAGCCGATACGGTGAGGACTTTCTTTTTACGCTTGGTGATCAAGTACTTGGCGAGTTTGGCTGTGGTCGTGGTCTTTCCAGCACCTTGCAAGCCGCACATGAGCACGATGGCGGGAGGTTGAGAGGCCAAATTCAAATCCGATTGTCCCTCACCCATGGTGAGCGCCAACTCAGACTGCACAATGGCCACCAAGGCCTGACCCGGTTTCAAAGAGGAGATCACCTCTTGGCCCAAGGCTTTTTCTTTCACCCGTGCCAAGAAATCTTTCACAACGGGCAGCGCCACGTCTGCCTCCAAGAGCGCCAAGCGTATCTCTCTGAGCATGTCCGCCACATTGGACTCTGTGATTCGAGCCTGTCCGCTGATGTGCTTGACGAGGGAGGATAACTTATCGCTTAAGACTGAGGCCATGGAGTCGTGGACCGCACAAAGCGGCGTCGCTGGTGAATGCAAAAAGGGTTTGGGAGTGCGCCATAAAAACGCTAAACTGTTGACATGATTTTACCCATTGACGCAGACGCTTTCACAGCCTTTGGCCAATATTCGGCCTTGGCCGTCGTGGCCCTCTATGGTTTGTATGGATTTTGGGGCTCAGATGAGAGCCCCACCCGTGCTCGCATCTTGATTTGGGTCTTATGGTTTTTGCACGGCTTGAGTGTCGCTCACTCCCTCATTGGGGATGTCGATTTGACACCCCATTTTGGTTTTGCGCCCGCCCTCTCCGCCACCGCTTGGCTCATCTTCTCTTGCTATGTGCTTGAGCGTCACTGGTTTCCTCAGTCACGCATCAGATGGATCGTGGCTTTGATGGGCATGGCTAGCGTGGCACTCACCTATTTCTTTCCTGGCCAAGCCCTGCACCTGGGTGCATCTCCTCTCTTGCCTGTGCACTGGGCATTGGGCATGGCCTCCTACGGCTTATTTGGTGCTGCTGTCATTCATGCCTTGGTCCTCTCCCATGCTGAACGCATGATTCGCCAAGCTCAACCCGTGGATGAGGGCTTGCCGCTCTTGACCTTGGAGCGCTTGACGTACCGTTTTGTGACGGCTGGATTCGTCTTGCTCACCGCCACCTTGTTGGCGGGGGCGCTTTTTGGTGACTATTTGTATGGTCCTGCTCACGCCTTTCGACTGGACCACAAAACGGTGTTCTCCATATTGTCTTGGCTCATTTTTGCAACCCTCTTGCTGGGTCGTGCACGTCTGGGTTGGAGGGGGCAAAAGGCCACTCGAGTGCTCTATTTAGGCTCTGGATTGCTCTTTTTGGCCTATGCGGGATCTCGCTTCGTGCTTGAAGTGGTGCTGCACAGGTCTTTTTAAGTGATCATGATCCGCACACATTGCTGAACCCTCAAGTTTCTTGAACACAGACCAAGTCACAGATACACACATCTATGAAACTTTTTGTCCTTTTGGTCGTCTTGTTTTTGTTCATTCTTTGGAAGAAAAACCAAAGAAGACAAAGTTTGTTCAAAGATGCCTTTTTTTCGCAAAACCCCTTTGACCCTCCTGGCCAAGGGCCCCAATCCCCAAACGACCCTACTGTTATGGAGCTCTTGCCTTGTGCCATTTGCGGTGTTCACGCGGCGAAAAATGCGCTGAAAAAAAATGGGCGGGGCGAATATGTTTGCCCCAAGCATGGGGCTTGACATCATGACCCATCCAGAGCATTTGCCGTTGTCACAAGCCTCCCAAACTTCTCAGGCTCATGGTGACACTTTAGAAGGATCCCATGGTTTGTGGCAGAACGGTTGGTATCGCTTTGCCAAGCGGGTCCCCTCACCCCACCATGGCGACAGACCCCAAGGGGCTGTGGTCGATTTGATTGTGGTGCACTCTATTAGTTTGCCACCCGGTCAATATGGGGGAGAGCTCGTGGTGAACTTTTTGGCGGGCCTACCCTTTGAGACACAAGACCCCTATGTGCAAACGGTCAAAGACCTCAAGGTGGCGCCCCACTTCTTGATCCGGCGTGCAGGAGAGCTGATTCAATTGGTCAGCACCGAGGCAAGGGCATGGCATGCGGGCGTGTCAAACTACAGGGGACGAGACAATTGCAACGATGACTCCATTGGCATCGAGCTTGAGGGACTGGAGGGCGAAGCGTTTGAGGACGCTCAGTACGAAACTTTGACGGGTTTGTGCGCTGCCTTGGCCCAGCTTTACCCCATCTCACACGTGGCGGGACATGAGCACATTGCTCCGGGACGCAAAAAAGACCCTGGGAAAGAGTTTTCGTGGGAATATTTGCAACGATCTTTGGGCTGGGAAGACCGGTATTTTCCCTAAAGCCCTTGATTTAAAAAATATATTTATGGGCCCTCTCCTTTTTCCCCACTCAAAAAAGGCCCATTAAAAGAGTCAATTAATTCGCGCCTTTTCAAGCCAAAACCCAGTGGATGGCGCACCAAATGGGCTTGTCAGATGGGCCGTAACGTATTCATGCGAGTCGCCTTGGGGGTGCCCATATACAAGCCAAAGTCAGTTCAATCCAGAATGGCCAAATTTGCATGTCAATATGACAAAAACACTACCCATGGTGTGTTGAAAACATTTCAAACACCATATATAGTGTGGAACATGTTCACCTTTTGGGGCATTGGTTCGGGTTTTGTCTTTTCTTTTGTTGATTCAGGCGCCCCTTCTTTTTCCCAAACTCCAACGCCATTCTTTTGATTTTTATTTGTTTTTTCTAGGACTCGCACCAACATGCAAAACGTAGCCTCTTTGACCACGGTCCCTCAGCCCTCAAGCCTGGTTCAAAGTCCACAAGACAGAAGCGCGCCACCTCTTCACAACTCATTGGCTCACTACCAAATCATTCGCAGGAATGGTGCAGTGGTTCCCTTTGAGCCCTCCAAGGTCACGATTGCAACCATGAAGGCATTCTTGGCGGTTCACGGCACGCAAGGCGCTGCATCTGCCAGCGTTAGAGAGACGGTTGAGGCTTTGACCGAGAGTGTGGTCAAGGCTTTGGTTCGTTCTAGACCCGGTGGCGGCACCTTTCACATTGAAGACGTGCAAGACCAAGTTGAGTTGAGTCTCATGCGTGGTGGTCACCATGAGGTGGCGAGAGCCTACGTGCTCTACCGTGAGCGCAGAACGCAAGAGCGTGCTGCCCAGCACGAAGCCAGTGTGGTGTCAGCCCCGGTCATTCATGTGTTGGACCAAGGCGCGCGAGTACCTCTTAATTTGAATCAATTGAAGGCTTTGATTGAGTCCTGCTGCTCAGGACTCAGTGCCGATGTGAGTGCTGAGCCCATTTTGGCGGAGACCCTCAGAAATTTATACGACGGCGTGCCTCTTGAAGAGGTGTTCAAAGCGGCCATTTTGGCCACTCGCACCTTGATCGAAAAGGATCCTGACTACACTTTTGCAACGGCAAGACTCTTGATGCACACCATTGCCAAAGAGGTCCTCGGCTTTGAAGCCTTGCCCCAAGACATGCAGCGTCATTATGTTGAGTACTTTCCAAAGCTCATCAAAAAGGGAATCGAGAACGATCTCTTGGACGAGAGACTGGGACAATTTGACTTGCCCCGCCTGGCCAACGCTTTGAAGGCCGAGCGCGACATGCAATTCGATTATTTGGGTCTGCAAACTCTGTATGACCGCTATTTCCTGCACGTCAAGAAGCAACGCATCGAGTTGCCCCAAGCCTTTTTCATGAGGGTTGCCATGGGCTTGTCCTTGAACGAGGTGGACCGCGAAGCCCGCGCCATCGAGTTCTACGAGGTCTTGTCTTCATTTGACTTCATGTCCAGTACACCCACTTTGTTCAACAGCGGAACCTTGAGATCACAACTCTCGAGCTGCTACTTGACCACCGTGCCTGATGATTTGGACGGCATTTACGAGTCGATCAAAGAAAACGCATTGCTCTCCAAGTTTGCCGGTGGTTTGGGTAATGACTGGACGCGCGTTCGCGCTCTGGGCTCACACATCAAGGGGACCAACGGCGAGTCTCAAGGGGTTGTGCCCTTTTTGAAGGTCGTCAACGACACCGCTGTTGCTGTGAACCAAGGAGGCAAGAGAAAAGGTGCGGTGTGTACATACTTGGAGACTTGGCACTTGGACATCGAAGAGTTCTTGGAGCTCAGAAAGAACACCGGTGACGACCGTCGTCGCACCCACGACATGAACACCTCAAACTGGATTCCAGATTTGTTCATGCGCCGTGTGATGGAAAAAGGCGAGTGGACCTTGTTCTCTCCCTCTGATGTGCCCGATTTGCATGAACTCTATGGCAAAGCCTTTGAGAAAGCGTATACCGGCTACGAGCAATTGGCCAAAGAAGGCAAGATCAAGCCCAGCAAAACGGTGCAAGCCACCGATTTGTGGAGAAAAATGCTCTCCATGCTGTTTGAAACTGGCCACCCTTGGATCACTTTCAAAGATCCTTGCAACATCCGCTCACCCCAGCAGCACGCGGGTGTGGTTCACTCCTCTAACTTGTGTACAGAGATCACCTTGAACACGAGTGAGACCGAGACTGCGGTATGTAACTTGGGTTCTGTCAATTTGCTCCAGCATTTGAAGGACGGTCAAATTGACCACGACAAACTCAAGCGCACGATCTCCATTGCCATGCGCATGTTGGACAATGTGATCGACATCAATTACTACGCTGTTAAGAAAGCGCGTGACTCCAATATGCGTCACCGCCCTGTGGGCCTGGGTTTGATGGCGTTCCAAGATTGCTTGTACTCATTGAGAATCCCTTATGCGTCCCAAGAGGCTGTGGAGTTTGCAGATCGCTCCATGGAGGCCATTTGTTATTACGCCTACATGGCGTCCTCAGACTTGGCCAAAGAAAGAGGCACCTACGCCAGTTACAAAGGCTCATTGTGGGACCAAGGCATTATGCCCATGGACACGTTGAGCTTATTGGAAAAGGAGCGCGGCGGCTATGTGGAAGTCGATCGCAGCCAAACCATGGACTGGGATGCGCTCAGACGCAAAATTGCCAAAGACGGCATGAGAAACTCAAACTGCGTGGCCATTGCACCCACCGCCACCATCTCCAACATCATTGGAGTGGATGCTTGCATTGAGCCTTGCTTTGGTAACCTCTCAGTCAAATCCAATTTGTCTGGCGAATTCACCATCATCAACAGCGCCTTGGTGCGTGACTTGAAGCGTTTGGGCTTGTGGGACGAGGTGATGGTCATGGACTTGAAGCACTTTGATGGTTCTTTGCGCCCCATTGACCGTGTGCCCAATGAGATCAAATCTTTGTATGCCACTGCGTTTGAAGTGGAACCCGTGTGGATCGTTGAGGCGGGTGCTCGTCGTCAAAAGTGGATCGATCAAGCCCAGTCGTTGAACATTTACATGGCTGGCGCATCGGGTAAAAAACTCGATGACACCTATAAGCTTGCATGGCTCAGAGGTTTGAAGACCACTTACTATTTGCGCACCATGAGTGCCACGCACGTTGAGAAATCAACGGTCAGCTCTGGTCAGTTGAATGCGGTGTCATCGGGTGGCGGCATCTCGGGTCAAAGCGCAGCCTCTGCCATGGCCAATGCGGGTTCAAGCTCAAATGCTCAGCACAACGAACAGCAAGCTGCCTCTAAATTGTCAGCGCTTGAGTTGGCTGCCGCTCAAGCCAGAGCGCAAATGGAGTTGTCTGCAACACCTCAAACCGATATCAAGTTTTGCGGTGTGGATGACCCAACTTGCGAGTCTTGTCAGTAATGCACGGATAACCCTAAAGGAACGCGAGCTTTTGCAAACGTTCTTGAAGGGTTTGAATCCCTCGCCTTTAACATTGAGAGACTTGATGTGAGAGGCAAGAGTGATGAAAAAAGATAGCGGTAGAAAAGAAAAATCAAATCCAAAGACAGAGATAGAGATGATTCATTTTCAATTTGATAATCAAGAATCATTTTTTGTTTTTGCTTTGGATCACAAACAAGGACCTGTGCACATCACACGATGCTAATGCACAACACTTCTGCAACACATTCGAGCTGAACTCTTTTCAATTCAACGTGTTGCATTCATAATTCGAACATTGGAAAATAACATATGCTGACCTGGGACGAAGACGTAAAGCCTACACCGCCAACTCCTCCATTCAGTGACTCCTTGAGTCGCTCGGTGAACCCGCCTTCTCTAGCTACCCATACTTCAAACGCTTTTACGAGCGAAGCACCTGCACCCAGTGTTCGTGCGTTGAACGATGGCGCTGTTCTTCCCGTTGCACCCACACCAAGTGCAGCCTTCACCTCCAACACCACTCCAGAGCGTTCAGCCACAGCCATGCGCCGTGTGAACGCTGCTGACAAGCGCATCATCAATGGTCAAACCGATGTGAACCAATTGGTGCCCTTCAAGTACAAGTGGGCTTGGGAGAAATATTTAGCAACTTGTGCCAACCATTGGATGCCACAAGAAGTGAACATGACCCGCGACATCGCGCTTTGGAAAGATCCCAACGGACTCAGCGAAGATGAGCGTCGAATCATCAAGCGCAATTTGGGTTTCTTTGTGACCGCTGACTCCTTGGCCGCCAACAACATTGTGCTGGGTACTTATCGCCACATCACCGCACCTGAGTGCAGACAATTCTTGCTTCGCCAAGCTTTTGAAGAAGCCATCCACACCCATGCTTACCAGTACATTGTGGAGTCTTTGGGTCTGGATGAGAGCGAGATCTTCAACGCATACCATGAGGTGTCTTCAATTCGGGAAAAAGACGAGTTCTTGATTCCCTACATTGATGCCATCATGAATCCCAATTTCCACACCGGCACACTGGAGACCGATCAAACGCTTTTGAAGTCGTTGATTGTTTTTGCGTGTTTGATGGAAGGTCTCTTCTTCTACGTGGGATTCACACAAATTTTGGCCCTCGGTCGTCAAAACAAAATGACGGGTGCTGCAGAGCAGTACCAGTACATTTTGAGAGACGAGTCCATGCACTGCAACTTTGGCATTGATTTGATCAATCAAATCAAGCTTGAGAATCCCCAGTTGTGGACCAACCAATTCAAAGCCGAGATCGTTGAGATTTTCCACAAAGCGGTGGAACTTGAATACAAATATGCTGAGGACACCATGCCAAGAGGTGTGCTCGGAATGAACGCTTCGATGTTCAAGGGCTATTTGCGCTACATCGCCAACAGACGAGCCACACAGATTGGCTTGGATGTGCTCTTCCCCAACGAAGAGAATCCTTTCCCCTGGATGAGTGAGATGATCGATCTCAAAAAGGAGAGGAATTTCTTCGAAACCCGCGTGATCGAGTACCAAACTGGTGGTACTTTGTCTTGGGATTAAAGGTTTTTACTCATTTGAAGTTGACGAATTTGCCTCTAAACGACTCTCTGATCTTGAATGGTCAGCGCTTGGCGTTTGCGGCACACCCCGTTCAATGCGCTGGACCCGGGTCCAACGCATTGAATCGCTTTGCGCTTGTAAAAAGTGATGAAGTGTTTTTTCACACCCAACGATCTTTAAACTTGATCTAGGAGAGAAGTTATGGCAACTGCAAAAAAAGCGGCCGCAAAAAAGGCCCCAGCAAAAAAAGTAGCGGCTAAAAAGCCCGCAGCAAAAAAAGTAGCGGCTAAGAAGCCCGCAGCGAAAAAAGTAGCAGCTAAGAAGCCCGCAGCTAAAAAAGTTGCAGCTAAGAAGCCCGCCGCTAAAAAAGCTGCAGCTAAAAAGCCCGCAGCGAAAAAAGTAGCAGCTAAGAAGCCTGCAGCTAAAAAAGTAGCAGCTAAGAAGCCTGCTGCTAAAAAAGCCGCAGCTAAAAAAGCAACGGCCAAAAAGCCTGCTGCTAAAAAACCTGCTGCAAAAAAAAAGCCAGCTAAAAAAGCCGCGAAAAAACCTGCTGCCCCTGCGCACCGAGTAGCTCACGCTGCCCCTGCTGCGCAAACGACACTGAATCCTCAGGCAGCATGGCCGTTTCCAACGGCCATCAAACCTTAATCTCTGATTCAGCGTTTGTTAAGCGCCCGGTACTTCGGTACCGGGCTTTTTCATTTTTGGGGGGTCTTGATTCTTGCGAATGCAGCTCCCCAATGCACTGGAGACAGTTGACTCAGGGCCAAGCTGTCCTTAGGACAGGGTGTAGTTTTGGGGGCCCTTGTGAGCGATCTTGATCGCGCCCAATTTGTTACCCAGCTCAGCGCATTGAACAACTGACCATCCTTGCTCTAGTCCAAAGAGCAACGCACCTCTAAATGCATCGCCACATCCTGTGGGATCCAAGACCTCTTTGGCCACAACGGGTGCAACTGTGGTGCACACACCCTCCACCCAAACCTCGCATCCCTGAGCACCCAAGGTGACGATCACGCCTTTCAGACGTTTGGAGAGTTCAGCCACGCTGATGCCCAATCGGTCCACCAGCATTTTGGCTTCGTAGTCGTTCACGGTGACCCAAGAGGCCAGTGAGACGAAATGCTCCAAGTCCTCTTTGCCAAACATGGGCAGGCCTTGGCCGGGATCAAAGATGAAGGGGATGCCTTTCTTTGACAGGCGCTGTGCGTGGTCAAGCATGGCTTGGCGACCATCGGGTGCGATGATCGCAAGCTTGATGTCAGGAGAGTTGGGAATGTCGTTGTGGTGCGCCTCGTTCATCGCGCCAGGGTGAAAGGCCGTGATTTGGTTGTTGTCCAAATCGGTCATGATCATGGCCTGTGCGGTGTAGTTGTTGGTCACCGTTTTGATGCTGTCGCTGTTGATGCCCAAGCTCTTTAAGCGTTCCAAATAAGAGGCACCATCTTGACCAACCGTTGCCATGGGGATGGGGTTGCCACCCAAGAGTTTGAGCGCATAGGCGATGTTGCCCGCACACCCGCCAAAGTCACGCCTCAAAGTGGGTACCAAAAAGGAAACGTTCAAGATGTGGAGTTGATCGGGGAGTATTTGCTCGGCAAAGCGCCCTTCAAAATTCATGATGGTGTCAAAAGCCAAGGAGCCGCAGATGAGAGAGGACATAGGGTGAGGGTTGAGTTAAAGGTTAATGGTGAAGGTTTGGATTACAGAAAAAAAGATGATTCGATTCAAGTTGGGCCCTTGTGTGAGGTGAAGTAGAACTCAAGGGTTTTCAAGCTCCAAGCGATAACCATTGGGACTTTGATTGGAGAGCGCAGTTAAATTCACAGGAATGATCCACTGGTTGAGTGCGCCTGGGTGCACCACCCGGGGCTCGCTCGTTTTGGAGAGCTCCAAGCTTTGCGTGAGAAGCGTTTGATCTTTGTCGTTCATGAGCACCAATCGCACACGAGGAGCTGCGACTGTGTAGCTGTTTGAGTTTTTGAGTTTCAAACTCAAAGTGTATAAATTGGGATCGCTTGCATCGTGCTCAAAAGCGCTCATCTCAATGCTCAATGCAGACAGGTCCACAGGCCAATCAATTTGACACGAAAGCACTTGGCAGGCTTGCATGAGAGGGACTTTGAGCTCTGGGGCCCAAGAGGCCAAGATGTTTCGGTTTTGATAGGTCAACAAGGCCAGCAGTGCCGCGAGGCCCATGAGCGCAACCCCAAAGCCCACAAAGGTACCCAAATGGGATTGGGCGTTGGGTTTGAGTCCGCCAAAGGAGTCCACGGGGTGCATGGAATCAGGGCCCAAAGGGATGAGCTGAGGTTTGATGGAAAAGGAAGATGCCATCGAGTGATAAAGGGGGTCCTCTTTAAAGGAGCCAGCGCCGAGCGTGTGTGTTGCTAAAAAGGGCTCACTCAATTGTGGTTTGAGCTCAGAGCCATCGTAATGGAAGTCTTGCTCAATGGAGCGTGTCTTGGATGGGTGCTCAACAGACTCGGGGTTTTGGGATGCAAAAGAAGTCGGTATCGAGGTCGAATGGAGACCCAGGTCGTGTTCGGGCTCAGATCTCGTGAGCGAAGCGTTGACTTGCACCTGTGAGGACAAGGCCAAAAAGGTTTGCCTGCAATTGGCACACTGAACCCAACCATCGGCTTGTTCCAACTGGGCGTCCAGGACTTCGAGGATGCTCGAGCATTTGGGACACTGGGTCCAGATGTGTGTGAGGGGGGCCGCTGGGTTCATTTGTTAAATTTTACCCGTCAAGCACCAGGATCTATTAATGCGTGTTGAGTCAGGGGATCAGGACTGTGATCATCCGAATTTTAGGCGCCGATTTCGTCTTTTTGTGCCGTCATGAGAACCCAGCCTTCTTGCGTGTCGCTCACCGTGAGCTTGCAAAAGGGAGCGTAGGCGTCCTTCAATTCTTCGGTTTGTCTCTCCAAGATGCCCGCCAACACCAGGTGGCCACCAGGCTTTAAAAGCCCACAAAGCAAAGGGGCCAAGACTTTCAAAGGTGTCGCCAAGATGTTGGCAAAAACCGTGTCGTAGGGGGGATGGGTCATATCAGGTAGACCCACACGAACGACACCATCGACATGGTTATCGATGGCATTGAGTTGGGCCGATTGAACGGCAGAGGGGTCGATGTCCACCGCATCCACTTGCGAGGAACCAAAGAGGGCTGCAGCAATTGCCAAAATGCCAGAGCCGCATCCGTAGTCCATGACGCGCTCATGCGTAAAGTCTCTCATGGCAGCCCAACCCAAACACATGCGGGTGGTGGGGTGGGTGCCCGTGCCAAAGGCCAAGCCTGGGTCCAGCCGAATGGCCTTGGTGGCCGCAGGGGGGAGTTCGTGCCAAGTGGGCACGATCCAAAATTCGGGTGTGATCTCAACCGGTTGAAACTGACTTTGGGTGAGTCGCACCCAGTCTTGGTCCTCAACCTTCACAAGTCCCAAGGCCTCACAAGCCTCAAAGCCCTCAGACGCCTTTAGGATGCTCGTGGCGGCTTGGGCTTTGTCCTCGTTATCAAAGAGCGCGACCACTCTCGAGCGAAGCCAACCAGAGGCGGGAGCGGGCATGCCGGGCTCACCAAAAAGGGCTTGCTCGTGATCGGTCTCGGCGTCAGCGTCTTGCACACTCACGCTCAAAGCTTCGAGTTCCATCAAAGCGTCAGATAAATTCTCTACTGCGCTCTCTGGGCACAACAAGTGCAACTCAATCATGGGGTACTCACATTAAGGGGGTGAAGGATGGGCAAGGCATCCAAGTCTATGCCAAAAAGACCATGAACAAAGGGGCGTTCTTCTACGCCCCTTTGTTGGTTTATTTTGTGCGCTTTTGCAGCCAAGCTTCTAAATAATGAATGTTGGTGCCGCCTTCAATGAAGCCGGGGTCGTTCATGACTTCACGGTGCAAGGCCACGTTGGTTTGAATGCCTTCAACCACCATCTCAGACAGGGCGGTGCGCATCCTGGCCAAGGCGTGCTCTCTGGTGTCACCATGGACAATGATCTTGCCAATCATGGAGTCGTAGTAGGGGGGCACAAAGTAGTTGGTGTACGCGTGTGAGTCCACTCGCACGCCAGGACCACCAGGTGCATGCCAAGTGGTGATGCGACCGGGGGAGGGAATGAACTTAAAGGGATCTTCGGCGTTGATGCGGCATTCGATGGCGTGACCCGTGAAGGTCACATCTCTTTGAGTAAAGCTCAATTTCTCACCCGCAGCAATGCGAATTTGCTCCTTGACGATGTCCACGTGTGTGATGTACTCCGTCACGGGGTGTTCGACTTGGACACGGGTGTTCATCTCAATGAAATAGAACTCACCGTTTTCGTAGAGAAACTCAAAGGTGCCGGCTCCCCGGTATTGAATGCGTTTGCAAGCTGCGACACAGCGTTCACCAATTTTTTCGATGATTTTTCTGGGAATGTGAGGAGCGGGTGCTTCCTCAATCACCTTTTGGTGTCTGCGCTGCATCGAGCAATCTCGCTCGCCCAAATACACCGCGTTTTTGTGCTGATCGGCGAGCACTTGAATCTCAATGTGTCTGGGGTTTTGGAGGTATTTCTCCATGTAGACAGCTGGGTTGCTGAAGGCCGATTGGGCTTCGGACTTGGTCATCTGAACTGCGGGAATGAGACTTTCTTCGTCGTGCACCACACGCATACCGCGACCACCACCACCACCTGCGGCTTTGATGATGACGGGGTAACCAATGGATTTGGCAATTTTTTTGAGTTGAGCGGGGTCGCTCGGGCATTCGCCCTCTGAGCCAGGCACGCAAGGCACACCCGCTTTGATCATGGCTTGTTTGGCAGCGACTTTGTCGCCCATGATGCGAATGGACTCTGGGGTGGGTCCAATGAATTGGAAGCCACTCATTTCAACTCGCTCAGCAAAATCAGCGTTTTCACTCAAAAACCCGTAGCCTGGGTGAATGGCTTCGCAGTCGGTGACTTCGGCCGCCGAGATGATGGCTGGCATGCTGAGGTAACTTTGTGCTGAGGCAGCTGGTCCAATGCAAACAGCCTCTTGGGCCAATTTGACGTACTTGGCCTCGCGGTCTGCCTCAGAGTAGACGATCACGGCCTTGACGCCGAGTTCATTGCAAGCGCGTTGAATGCGAAGGGCGATTTCGCCTCGATTGGCGATTAGGATTTTTTTAAACATTCCTGCAGCTCACTCATTCAATGGCAAAAAGTGCACTGCCGTACTCAACTGCCTGGGCATTTTGAGCGTAAATTTTGGTGATGGTGCCGCTCTTGTCAGCCTCGATTTCGTTCAAAATCTTCATCGCTTCAACGATGCAAATGGTGTCGCCTTCCTTGACCACCGTTCCGACCTCAACAAACGGAGGAGACTCTGGACTGGCTGAGCGGTAGAAGGTGCCCACCATGGGAGACTTGACCACATGGGCCTCGCTCGCTGCAGGTGCAGGTGCACTTGCGGCAGGTGCCTCGGGGGCTGGGTTGGGAGCGCTTGCAGCGCTTAAATCTATGCTTTGCACAGGCATGGCAACCACGCCTGAAGTGCTGTAAACCTGCGGTTGTTGCAGTGCACCACTGCTTTTAACGATTCTGACTTTGCCCTCAGGCTCTGTGATTTCAAGTTCGGCCACGTTAGATTCAGAAACCAAATCGATGAGGGTTTTTAATTTTCTCAAATCCATAAAAATCATTAAAAGCTGTTAAAGAGGCTCTAATTTACACTAAAAATAGGTAAAAGCCAAGTATTGGGTTGAAAATGGGGATTTCGCACTGAGGGAGGTAATGCCAGCTTGGGGCATAAAGGCGTGCGAAGTAAATGTGTTGTAACCGTATTTTAATCGATTTTCAGCGCCAATAAAACGATTTTGAGCTCAACTCGGTTTGGTTTGCTCAAATTTGACCTTTGTTAAGGCGCGACTCATGCCGTCCAGGCGTTGATTTCTGAAGGACTCAGGCGTCCCAATTTTCTTTGTTTCAACTGCCCTTGGGCGTTCAAGACAATGGTGAAAGGGAGTCCCTCTTGGTCGTCACCCAGTGTTTTGGTGAGTTCTGTTCCGAGAAGTCCCGCTTGAAAAATGGGGTAATCCACTGGGTGTCGAGCAAGAAACTTCCTGACAGAACTGGGTTGATCAATGGCCAATCCGATTACTTGCCAGCTTTTAGATGCATTTTGTTGATAGAAGGCGTTTAATAATGGCATTTCTTCAACGCAAGGCATGCACCATGTGGCCCAAAAATTGATTACGAGTGGTTTGCCTTTGAATTGGGCAAGTTCAGTGCTTTGGCCATCAAGTCCCTCAAAGGAGCTGGACCAAAGCGTGTTCATGGCCTCAGGAGACAGGGCGGTGGGTTCCGAGTGAGCCCTCCAAAGGCTCGCCCCGACTCCAGCAAGACCTGCAATGCCCGCGGTGGCCGCGAGCAAACCCGCTCCTTTGAGCCATTGGCGGCGAGGAGCTGGATCAGGCTCAGGTAAGGTTTGAGCGTTCTCGTTTTGGGGGTGTGAATTCATGAAGTGGGTGCGATGTATAAGTATGAGTTTACAAGGTTGTGAAGGCTGGTGGCTCAATCAGTCAAGTTCACCCCATTTGGCGAGGTAGTTTTGGTAAGCGGTTACCCATTGTTGGTCCAGCTTACCCAGGCTTTGGTGAACCAAGGAGAGCGCAATGGTCCCCATTTTGAGGTTCAACAATTCGGCACTTCTGCAAAAATCCAAATCGTAAAAATGAAATTGAAAACGATTGTCAAACCTGAGCTTCGAGGACCTGAGCGTAGGGGTAGAAATGGCCAAGAAGACGCCATCCAAGAGTTTGCACTCCAAACCAGTTGGACCAAAGACGTCTAACCTTTCGGGAGGAAAGGAGTGCCCCTGACCCATAGAGCCTGAGAGGTATTGGCGCTCATCCAAGTTGCCTTGGGTGTCGACCATGATCCAGCCCGGTTGTTTGGGCAGTCGTCTTTGATTGCCAACAACCCCTACCAAATCAAATGTTTTCAGGCCTGATCTGACTTTTTCTGTCCAAAAAAAGTCGCTGATGAGCACGTCATCGTGAGCAAAGACCAAGATGACATCCTCTTCAATGGATGAATCAATGGCGTCGTTGTAGATCTCGCAAAGACCTTTTTGGTTTTCAGAGTACAAACGAACTTCAACAGGAGAAGATTCAATGAATGCACGCACTGTCTGAGCCGTAGCGGATTGACTGAAAAAATCCGTTTGCGACAATTGTGTCGCAACAACCAACCTGATGGGGAGCTCTTGAGTGGTGTTCATTGAAAAAGTGTTTTGTGTGTATGAGATTTCAAATTGAAGTCATGTCCAAGACTCGCCTAAAGCTCAAGCGCCATTGCCCTCGTTCAAATGAAGCAAGTTTTTCAAGGCCGCCAAGTTACCCCTTTCGCTTCGCCCTTTGGCGTCGGGTTTGAGTGCGCCTCTCATGTCATCGTAGTCGTAGACCATCAAATGCAATCCCACATAGGTCTCAAGCTCAGCAATGAGCACATCAACGCTCAACGCATCCACGGCCTCTCCTTTGAAGCCTTTGATCGATCTGGCGTCGTAGTCGACTCTTTGGTTGATGAGTTCTATTTCAAGTGATTTTGGATCTTCACAAAACAGTTGCAAATAGATATCGGATAGCTTCGTGGCACTCCCTCTCCAAACAGCGCCAGCGAGGTATGGATTGAATGCCTGTAAGCGTTCCATCCACTTCATGGCCTCAAGCCTCAAGGCCTTGAGTTCAGTGGGATGGGTGTCAGCACAAAAGAGCTCCAAATAGGAAAGAACCTCTTCTTCGACTTGATCGTTGCTGGGGAGAGGTGCTCTTGCATTGAGTCCTAGGGATTTGATGGCTTTGAGCTTGGCAGCTCCAAAGCTCAAACCCTCCTCAGCCACCCAGCGAGCAGCGGCAGCGGCAATCTCCTGATTCAACTCATTCATCGCTCTAATGCCCCGACTTAGGCGTCAAGACTTTGAGTAGCGGGTTCCTTCAACACGATCTCACCCCGCAAAGAATGGGCGAACGCCTGTGTGATTTGAACATCGATCATCTCACCCATCAAACGAGCGGCGCCTGGACCTGCTGCAAAATTCACAACTCGGTTGCATTCCGTTCTGGCCATCAATTCGTTGGCATCCTTTTTCGAGGGGCCTTCAACCAAGACCCGCTGAACGGTGCCCACTCTCTTTTGCGCAATGGCCCGCACATGGGTGTCAATTTGGGCTTGGAGTTTTTGCAGTCTTGCAAGTTTCACCTCATGAGGGGTGGTGTCCTCTAAGTTGGCGGCAGGCGTACCGGGTCTTGGACTGAAGATGAAACTAAAGGATGCGTCAAAGTAGGTGTCCTCGATCAAGTCCATCATGCGTTTGAAGTCATCCTCTGTTTCTCCGGGAAAGCCCACAATGAAGTCAGAGCTTAATGAGATATCAGGTCGGTGCGCTCTGAGTTTTCTCACTGTGCTTTTGAATTCGAGTGCGGTGTACCCACGCTTCATGGCCATCAAAATTCGATCGCTTCCGTGTTGCACAGGCAAGTGCAGGTGGCTCACGAGCTTGGGAACGCTTGCATAAACGTCGATCAATCGCTGGGTGAACTCATTGGGATGGCTGGTGGTGAAGCGAATTCTTTGTATGCCTGACATTTGGCTCACGAGTTCGATCAAAAGCGCCAAATCTGCTTTCTCTGCTGTCTGCCCCATGGAGCCACGGTAGGCGTTCACATTTTGTCCGAGGAGTGTGATTTCCTTAACCCCTTGCGCTTCAAGGCGTGCGACTTCGACCAGCACATCGTCCAAGGGTCTACTGACCTCTTCACCTCGGGTGTAGGGCACCACACAGTAGCTGCAGTACTTGGAGCAACCCTCCATAATGCTCACAAAAGCTGTAGCACCCTCGCGTTTGGCAGGTGGGAGGTGATCAAATTTTTCGATTTCAGGAAAAGTGATATCGACTTGAGGTTTTTTCAACGACGCCCGTTGGTCCAAGAGTTGAGGCAAGCGATGAAGCGTTTGGGGGCCAAAGACCACGTCAACATAAGGCGCTCTTTCGATGATGGCAGATCCCTCTTGGCTGGCCACACAACCGCCAACTGCAATTTTGACACCTTTGGCTTTGAGGTGACGAATGCGCCCTAAATCGGAGAAAACCTTTTCTTGTGCTTTTTCTCGAACTGAACAGGTATTGAAGACAATCAGATCTGCTTCATCGACGTTTTGAGTTTGTTCGTAGCCTTGGGTGCTGTTTAAGACGTCGACCATTTTGTCCGAGTCGTACTCATTCATTTGGCAACCGAAGGTTTTGATAAAGACTTTGGGGTTCATGGCGAAAAAGCTTTCATATTAGAAGTGCTGAGCCCGGATGAGAAGGGCTGGCCATGAACCGCTGAGCTCAGATAAAGCAGCCACGCGAGGCAGTTGTACCTGATCAGATGAACAATCCAGCGATTCATGGTGTATATCCAGAGGCTGATGCAGCTATTTTAGTGGCACTTAAAAGGAATTAAGTGCATGCACACAAATCTTTTATGAATGGTGACATTCAATCAACCGGTTGCCTAAACAGGAACCGCTCGAACAACGTATTGAAGAGCCAAAGAATCTTGTTTGGCCAATTCAGCGTCTACTCCTGCAGCGGTGGCCATTTTCTCAATGATCGGTAAAAAAAGATCTTTGTGAGGTTCATTGAAGATTCGAGACATACCGGCTTCAATGTTAAAGCCAGTCTGGGAAAACATTTCAAAAATGGTTTGCCTGGTGAACCACCTCAAATGTGTTCGATCCAGTAATCCACTGGTTTCGTAACGAAAATCTCCAATGCTTAGTTTGGCTTGAATGGACCAGTGTTGAGCGTTTGGAATACAGGCAACGACAGATCCGTGGGTTGGGATCCTCTGGCGAATTGCTCTTAAGATGGACCAGGGGTCTCGAAGATGCTCCAATGTGTCACCAAATATCCAACAATCTGCGTGCACAGTGTTTCCCCAAAAATCTTGTGTCGCAGACTCAATGTCCATGCTGAGTGTTTGGTCGCAATGCAATTGGGCTACTTTTGCAAAATGAGGGTCAATTTCAATCCCCAACCAATGGCAATCGGGATGAGCTAGTTTGAATTCTCTGGCCAGTGCGCCGGAGCTGCATCCCACTTCGATGATGTTTTTTGCAGTCTCGGGGATGAACCTGAGTAAATCAGGGTTGTGTTGATCGTGTATGGGCGTTTGTTCCATTTTGAGTTGCCCTTTTTATAAGTGATACCAAACTTCAAACTGCTCAAAGTACAGTCTCAGAGACGAATACTTATCAATTCTACCTTTGTTTGTCTTTGGATCATGTGTCAATATAAAGAGCGATTTAATTCCAATCACACCAAGACGAAATGGATGTAGAAGTTATGAGATTCAATCGGCATAGGGGGCCTCCGGTAGGAGGCGCCCCTGCCACACCACCCGGCATGCGGGTCCGCACCGGGCGGTTCGAGAGCTTGAGGTTCACAGCCGACTTCTAAGTGGGTCACCAGTACCCACCTTTGAATTCTGCCATCCCCGTGTCTGGTGAATCGTGCAACGTACCTCCAGCTTCGTCACTGATGGGATCACGTCCGGCTTCACCGCCCGCTACGCCCACCCGCCCGAGTTATCCCGGCATCTAACGCATGGCCTTACAGCTTTGCACGTCCTCAGACTCTCACTCTCGTTCGGTCCTTCACGGTCTCCATCCAGCCTTATGGGCCTCGTACTGCCGCTACTACGACCTCTGCTGACTTCTCCCTCCGGCTCAACACCGTCACCCTTTCAGGCGTAAAGTGAGATCTCCCCAGGTAAGAACGCACTCCTTCACTGCACAACCGCCGGATTTACACCACCTCGCTTTGATCACAAGAGCTTCTTGGTTCCTTGCCCAGTCGCCCTGCTTGGCAGTGCCTCATATCCGATTCTTGTCCATCGGCTCACAGTTTATGCTCCACGCTTCCTTCCCACACTCGGTCACCCTCATTCAGTTGCGCTTACGCTTCGCTCGTCGTGATCAACTTGCGACGGGACTTGCACCCGTAGGAGTGCGCCCATGCTGGGCGCACAAGAAAAAATGCACGTTCACTGAACGTGCATTCATTAGGCGCTACACCCTCATTTTTTAACAAAATGAAGGTTGTTAAAAAAATCAATTTTCAATAATCTTTCGACCATTGATCTCTTGTGTTGGGCGAGCGTTTAACTTGAATGGGAATTTCGCCAATTGAGCCTTGGAGATGTCCATGGGTGTTTTCAAGATGAAGAAAGTAACACCTTCAGTGCAGGGAGGGGTTGTGAGTGAGCCCTCATACTCATAGAAGCTCAAATTACTGGGGAGTAAATTGGCTGGATTGATGATCATTTTGTCAGGTGCGTACTCTTCGCCCTCTTTAGGT
>CAIKYO010000334.1 GCA_903831655.1 uncultured Burkholderiales bacterium | reverse complement strand
AGAACGATTGGTGCTGAAAATCAGGGAGCAGGCACTCCACTTAAGGAGTGGAGACCGCAAGTTTGGCAGGAAATTTTTGATTACTGGGATTCAATTTTTGATTTGCTTTTGGACTACGCAGTTCGTCCAGATGACGTAGGTCACGAAGCTAGAAAAGTCATTGGTAACTCCATACGAGAATTAATGAATAGTGGCCGTATCGCCACCCTAGATAAGGCTATTCGTCGCATTGTTTTGACTCATGGTAAGTATTGGCCTGAGGCGCTAGGCAGTATTCAATTGACGCTGGAGTACGACACCAAGGGTATGAACGATGCAGGTGTTAATGCACTAAATGAATGGATCGTGTTGCTAACACCAGATCAAAGTAATCTGCATGAACTTTTGCTTGTGACTGTTGTTAACCCTCCTTGGCAGCATAAAGAGACTCTATCTAAGAGTTGTTTCATTGACGTTGCGGCTAGCAGGGCAATGGAAGTCGCGAATGAGTTCATCGAACGATTCTCTGAGTTAAAAGAATTTGTACCTGTACTCGTTACTGGTGATCAGAAGCAAACGTTTGTTTTTGGACAAGTGTTAGCAGCAAAAAGCACTTCGGATTTAGATTCATTCATTCAGCATGTAGTTGCAGAAATCTTAAAGATTGACCGCCCCAATCTGGATTTGCTTAAAGGAGTTTTGAATGGTTTGTTTCAAAGGTCTAAGACTGATTGGAATGAATGGGTTGATAGATTTTTCAATGAAGATGCATGGCTCAAATTCTTGCCTGCCGTACTGATAACAGGCGAATTTACAGAGGTGCATTTACTACGTGTGCTTGAAAAAGTTAACTTGAAACTTCTTGATCCAACTTCTTTGTCAGGTTTAAGCATTGGTCGTTCGACTAATCATTTGTCCATTCGGGTTGTGAGTGAATTTTGTTTGAATTTGTCAGAGGTGAATCCTGATAGTGCTTGGGTGGCAATGGATATCTTATTCATGCACTGTTATGGTGATGAGGCCAAATTTCAATCGGCAAAATTTGCCTTTAAGAAGCTTGTAACTAGGGTTTCATTAGCAAAAGGGCAGTCAATTCATTTGACTTTGCATCACTGGATGGAGGTCACAAAGAAATTGATAGTGACTGAAGATGCAGCCTTCTGCGTTGAAGTTTGCCAATCATTAATTTGCGCAGCTGAAATAGGCTTTAAATATGGCGATATATGGCACGCTTTACGGCCTGTTGTTTCCGAAATGTTCGTTCATTATCCTAATGAGGTGTGGGGTGTTTTTTCTGAGGAAATCATTGCAGCAGACGGTCCAAAGTTGTATTGGTTACGGAGTCTCTTTGATCGTTCTGTAGGCGTTGCTGTTAAATACGCGAGTCTGTTTTCAATTCTTCCTATAGAACTAGTGGTTGCATGGTGCGAAAGTCATCCTGAAAAAGCAACAAGTTTTGTAGCTCAATCAATCAATATTTTTGAAGTCTCTGAATCGGGTGATAAGCAAATTACTCCCATTTTT
>CAIKYO010000333.1 GCA_903831655.1 uncultured Burkholderiales bacterium | reverse complement strand
GGATTCAAAATCTCAATCAGACCAACTCAACAGCTGCTTTTAGCTGACTTGGACTGCTGTACAGATACGCAGCGGTAGTACTGATGCTGCGGTGACCAGCAAGAGTTTTCAAAATGTGTATTGCAGTGCCTTTGTTGGCAAGGTTAGTCAGGAACGTTTTGCGTCCACTGTGGCTGCTAGCACCTTCAAGTCCAGCGCCTTCGTACAGTAGGGCAAAAGTTTGTGCCAAGCTGTTTGCACTGAACCCTGACTTAACGCTTTTTTGGCTTGCAAAAAATGGGTAGCTGCGATCCACGCACTTGGCCAGTGCAGAGTAAGCTTGCAATTCCTCGCGCAGCTTGATGTTGACGAAAACAGTACGAGCGTGTCTGCCCTTGGTCATGTCGGACAGCAAGCGGATCTCATCCTTCACTGTTCCATCCAAGTTCATCACATCGCTCCAGCGTAGGCAAGCGACTTCGCCGATTCTTAAACCAGCCAGATGCGTGAGCAGCATCATTGCTCTGTTGCGTTGCGCGAAGCGGCGTGGGTTGATGTAGTCCAGTACACGCGTCATCTCTTCTTTTGTCAGTGTTTTTGCTTGCGCCATTCAAGTTCTCCTAAATCATGTGTTTGCGTTAATTGCATTGTGTTTTCACATATTTATCAGAGCAACCGGAGTCCGTCCAAAGTGGCGGTTTACCGAGCTAGAGCAGTGCGAATTGGACTGTCTGTGGATAACTTTTCCACTGAAAAAATCTTCAATGATTTCAACAGCCGTTGTGTGAAATCTTTATAAATGTTGATTTTCATAGATTTCCGCGCTGCTTTCGCACTCATTGAGTGACCAGTAAGCGCATGCTTTAAATCAGCCCTACAAGCGCTGATCAGGGCTTCCAGCACTCTGAGTATTCGAGTGACACAAACGATCCGCTGTAGGGCTTTTTAGCGCGTCAGTTTTTGTGTTGTGCTGGTGAAATTTGTAAAAGCATTGCTTTCTTCAGCTACAGCCCGAATGGGTCCTACAGATCTAAAAAAATTGGGCTACGAAAAATTATGGTGGAGTACTTATCAAAACACCATGGTGATTTTTACTCGGTACCCGTCCAAGTTTTCGGGTTACCAAATGTCGGTTGTCCATTTGTGTGTCTGAAACAAAACTGTAGTCACACAAGAAGGACTACTGATGAAAAAATTTGATTCAACCCAACTCACGCAATTTATTGGAACAATTGGCTATTATCGAATCAGTCGCAGGCACCTGCTTACTGATGGCACCAAGTACTTGGCAGAGGAGGCTGAGTGTTTTTGGATGATGGATGCGATTGCTAGTCATCTAAGCGAGATTGGCACTGAGGACTGGTTTGTCCAAGTGCGCATGACTGTCAATGGCAACAGGGCAACGATGATCTACGAGGACGGCAGTGGCAAAGATCATGCCCGTCAAGAGATTCCTTACACAGACTTTCCAATGCACGCCATATCTTTGTTTGCCTGCTGGGACGGTGAGCACTGGGTCATCATGTTGCCTAGCGAGTATTGAATTCTTTCTCGGTTCAGCTGGAATTTATGGGGCCGTTCTCTTTCAATTCCTTGCATTGATCGGGGTGTAATTGAATGGCTGCTAGTTGATCCAAATAGACAAAGGTGCCACATCGACTTTAGTAATTCTCTTGCCATTTGCGTGTGCGATTGCCATGCCGACGCTGGTAAGCAAAAAATGCTTCAAAGATGTCGTATTCCAAATATGAAAAAGCGACTCAAAGAACGGTGCAATTTCAATGATTTTAATGCGCACTTCGTCATGCGTCATCTTTCCTTCATTAAAAAGATTTTCGAACTTAACTCGGACATCTGGAGGCAAAGTAAGACCGTCTAAGACCTGCCTTAGTTGATCTTGATTCAGTGCACGAATCTGCAATTTCGATGGGTCATTCAGGCACCGCGTATAAAGCATTGGATATTGCAAAACTGGTATTTGCATTTCAGTTGGCCTGTATTCATCAAAACCTTTTCTGAATAGTCCAGCATAAGTCTGCTGAAACACATCCTCAAGGGTGAGTTGTGATATTGATACTGATCCACAGCCAGTAAACTCGAGTTGACCAAATGATGCAGAGCTTGTCGCCATGTCACTTATGAACGGCTTCACATTTGCTTCTAAAAATTCCCTCAAGCTATCAAGAGTACCAGCGTTGTTTTGAGTATGTCTTAATATGAATACAACGGTTAACGTTGCAATTTGACCGCTAGTCAACTTTGGCGCGGTACTGAGTGATTCGGTGAGAACTAACTGCAACAAATTTCTGCTGTTCTGTTTTGTTCGATCAACCAATAGATCGACAAGAAGATCTCCCAGCGCTTGATCGTTGGCTTTGGCGAACTCCTTTTGAACAGTAAACAATGCGTCTTGGAAGTCTGGGGATTGCGCTTGCTGAAGGCCATCCGGGTTCTCAGCTTGAAGCATTGAAATGAATTTGTCTGTTATGGCTTCCCCACGCTCTATGGCCAGACTCTGAGCTACGCCGCGAAATTCTAGTAAGTTAGCTTTAAAGACATCAAGCGCGAGTGCTCGCGCCTCACTGGCGGTAATCCCTTGGACGTTAATCGATACGTTTTGACCTGCTTGGACCGCGAGCCCCGTGCCTTGTTGACTTTGGCCCTGCTTGCTCGATTTTTTGAATAACGAAAACATCAGTTGCTATCTCGAGTCGAATTAATGTTCAGGTTTACGTCTCCACCGGCCTGTATACCGATTCCGGCGTGCCCCACTTGCTGTCTCTGTTCTCGAAATTTTCTCAGCGTGTCTGGCAAAAAAAGTCCGATCAATACGGTCAAAGCAGCGAAAGTGGCAACCCATCCGTCAAATTTGGTGGGTTCCAAATATGTCCACCCAATGGCCAATCCTAGGCATACAAATCCTGCTATCTTCATTATCAGTTTCAACATTGCATCTCCAATTGGCATCCTGTAATTTTACAAGTTCGCTGTGAAATCATGGCAATTCAATGCACGCCCCTAATTGGGAAGCAGGCGAATTCAGGTTGTTGTACGCTACTGGGTGGTTGTCGACCTTGATGCTTAAAGACTGACTGGAAGCTATTTCTGCATAACAGCCAATTAAACTTCGGATAAAAAAGGGAGGAGCTGCATGACTTCGGCATGTGGTGGCAATGCCACTCCAAGATCCCACTTATCCAATTAATTTCATCAAATCAGGCATATAAATTACTATATGTCTGTGACTTTTTTTGTGGTCGTGAAATCTGTAAAAAGGTGCTAAATACACTGGAAATCCTAGATTTCATTTGCAAGGAACGTGTATCAAGTGATCAAGCTCACAGTCCATGAGTCGGTAGAAGC
>CAIKYO010000332.1 GCA_903831655.1 uncultured Burkholderiales bacterium | reverse complement strand
GCTCATCAAAGAGATTGGCGTGGCCGCCATCCCCCTCTCTGCCTTTTACATGAATGGATTTGACCAAGGGATCGTGCGTTTTTGCTTTGCAAAAAAAGAGGAAACCTTGAATTTGGCCCTTGATCGCCTGAGCAAAATTTAATCATCAAGCAGACCTGATCTGCCCCCTAAACGGTCTTGAGCCCGAGGAGATCCTGCACAGAGTGGAGCTATTGATTGAGCAAAGCCCACGCTTTTTCTAGCCGCTTCAATGACACAGGTTGAGGCGTTTTGAGCTCCTGTGCAAAGCTCGACACCCGCAACTCTTCGAGCAACCACCTGAAGTCTTGCATCGCCTTATCTTGTTGGCCTTTTCGCTGGGCCACAAAGCGCCAAAACTTTTGTTCCATGGGCCTCATATCAAGCATTCGGCTCTCATCTCGCTTGGGGTCTGCCTTGTACTTCTCAAGCCTTAACTGCACCGCCTTCAAGTACCTTGGCAAATGCAACCAATGCGAATATGGCGTTTGAAGCACAAAGCCTTGTGGAATCAAGCGATCGAGCTGAGACAAAACATCGGCCTCCAACTCTTTGGGGGCTCGCATGTCTTTGAGTTTTTTCTTGGCCGCCTGGGCTTCCATCAAAATCCCCAAAAGTGCTTTTGAAACCTCTTGTGCGATGAGCTGCAACCTCCCTCTTCCCTCTTGGATTCGGGTCTCAAAACTTTGCGCGTCTCTAGGAGTAGGCTCCATCAAAAAGGCTCGCTCCATGGCAACATCCAAGATGTGGTTGAAGAGTTCCTCAGATGGAGCCTTGGGGTAGAGCTGCAGATAAAGGAGGTTCATTTTGGCCAACTCGTTCAAGTTCTTTTGAAGGAACTTGATGGGCTCTTTGAGTTGCAAGGCAAAAAGCCGCTTCAAGCCCTTGTTGTGGTGAGATTGAGCCATCTCCAACTCATCAAAGACCTCCAAACTCACCCCATCGCCTTGGTCCATCAAGGCGGGGAAACCCACCAAGCTTTGTTGTCCTTTTCGAATCTCCATTAATTCAGGCAACTCACCAAAGGACCAGCGGGTGAACTTTTGATCGGCCTCTTGAACGGGAGATTGCGCAGCGGATGCTGGTGCTCTCACCCCCTCCTTGGAATGGGTTGGGGTGTGCTTGGAGCCCTTTGAAGAGGATTGCTCTGATGGAGCGAAGTTTGAATGCTCAGATTGGGGTTGCTTGTCCAACTTCAGTGTGGCCAGCGCTTGAAAAGCCCCCCTGGCTAGCGTTGCAAATTGAGATTTCAACTGGGCGAGGTGCCGCCCTTGGGCCAACATGCGATTGCCCTCGCCCATCAGTACAAAATGGCACAGCAAATGAGGGCTCAACATGTCGGGCTTGAAGTCTTGGGGAGTCACCACCAATTGAATTTCTTCTTTGATGAACGCACACAAACGTTGCATCAAAGCACCTTGGGTAAAAACGGCAGCGTCGCACAGCCGTGCACTCAATTTTTCTGCACTTTGAGGCAGTGGTACCAAGCGAGAACGGGGCTTTTGGGGCAAGGTCTTTAAGAGAGCCAAAACTTTCTCTTTGAGCATGCCAGGCACCAACCACTCGGCCCTTTCATCGCTGACTTGGTTGAGCACAAAAATGGGCAACGTCACACTCATGCCGTCCCTTGGATGACCGGGTTCATGCAAATACTGAACCCCACAGTCCACCCCACCCATTCTGAGCGTTGGTGGGAAAGAGACATGCGTCACGCCTTTGGCCTCGTGACGCATGAGCGTCTCGCGTGTCATCAAAAGCGGCATGCCATGAAGCCCCATCTCCTTGTGACGACGCTCCTCAAGTTTGTACCAAGCCTCAAGCGTTTTGGTGCTGTAGACATCTTGCGGGATGAGTTCATCGTAGAAGGCGAAAATCAGCTCGTCATCAACCAGCACATCTTGCCTTCTGGACTTGTGCTCGATCTCTTCGACCTCTTTAATGAGTTTCAAATTGGCAGGCAAAAAACCAAGCTTGGTCTCGATTTGAGCCTGTACCAAGCCCTCACGGATAAAGACCTGTCTGGCATGAGCCATGTCCACACGGGCATACGGCACGCGTCTACCACTGTAGACCACCAAACCATACAAAGTGGCTCGCTCCAGGGCATTGACCTCCCCTGAGCGCTTTTCCCAATGGGGGTCGAGCAACTGTTTTTTAAGCAAATGGGCTCCCACCTCTTCGAGCCATGTGGGGTCGATGTTGGCAATGCCGCGACCAAAAACACGAGTGGTCTCAACAATCTCAGCGGCCACCACCCACTTGCCCGGTTTTTTCCTCAAGTGAGCACCCGGGTACTTGTAGAACTTGATGCCCCTGGCCCCCAAGTAGAAGTCTTCCTCCTCAGGCTTGTAGCCAATGTTGCCAAGCAAGCCCGATAGCAAACTTTTGTGCAAGTTCTCATAACTGGCAGCCTTGCGGTTGAGCTTCATGTGCATCTCTTTTGCCACCGTCAAGAGTTGGGTGTACACATCTCGCCACTCCCTCAAGCGCCTGGGGTTGATGAAGTTTTGCTTGAGGAGAGACTCAAACTGCCGGTTGCTCAAGCGAGGACGAGACTCAGGCTGCGCATTCGTGCCCTTGTTTGGCAAAGGATTGGTTGAGCGTGTTTGAGAGACTTGGACACCGCCTTTGAGGGTCTCAGCCGCCGGGGGCTTGAAATTGGGTCTGGAATTGGACCTCGGTGCGGAAGGTGCAGAGGAAGACTGAGCTGGCTTTGACACCGAGGATCCAGTGGGGGTTGAGTTCGCTTTTTCTTCCTGGGAGTGATGACCATGCGGGTGCTCCCCACGAGCGGCCCGAATCCAGTTCCACAGGGTGAGGTATCCCGTGAACTCGCTCTTGTCGTCTTTGAATTTGGCGTGTTGTTGATCAGCCTGGGCTTGAGCTGACAAGGGACGATCTCGCACATCTTGAACCGTCAAGGCTGACGCGATGATGAGCACTTCCTCCAAACACTCGCGTTGTTGGGCCTCAAGGATCATGCGCCCCACCTTGGGGTCCAAAGGCAAGCGCGAGAGCTCTTGACCCAAGGGAGTCAATGTGTTTTGCTCGTCCACAGCACCCAATTCGTTCAAGAGTTGGTAACCATCCGAAATTGCTTTGGCCCTGGGAGGCTCTAAAAAAGAGAACCGCTCCACATCTCCAAGGTGCAAGGACTTCATGCGAAGAATCACACCAGCCAAGGAGCTGCGCAAGATCTCAGGATCAGTAAAGGGAGCACGGCCATCGAAGTCTTGCTGCTCAAACAAGCGGATGCAAATGCCGTCAGAGACCCGACCGCACCTTCCCGCGCGCTGGTTGGCTGCGGCTTTGGAGATGGGTTCCACCAAGAGTTGTTCTACCTTGCTCCTAAAGCTGTAGCGTTTGACTCGGGCAAGTCCCGAGTCAATCACATAGCGGATACCAGGAACAGTCAGGGACGTCTCAGCAACGTTGGTGGCCAATACGACTCTGCGCTCTCGGTGAGGCGAGAAGATGCGGTCCTGCTCGGCTTGCGTGAGCCTTGCAAAGAGTGGCAAAACCTCCGCTGTTGAAGTTCCCACCGAATGCTTCAAGTGGTCCCGCAGGTGGTCAGCGGCTTCCCGAATTTCCCGCTCACCTGGCAAAAAGACGAGCACATCACCCCCGTCCAATGGGTTCATCCACAACTCGTCAAGTGCCTCTGCAATGGCCTCGTTGAGCCCATGATCTCGGCTCTCTTCGAACGGGCGATAACGGATTTCAACGGGAAAGGTGCGCCCCGAGACGGTGATGATGGGAGCGGGTCCCCGGGCGGAGGCAAAGTGATTGGAAAACCTCTCGGAGTCAATGGTGGCCGAGGTCACGATGATTTTGAGGTCTGGCCTTCTGGGGAGAATCTCCTTTAAGTAGCCCAGTAAAAAATCAATGTTCAAACTTCTCTCATGGGCCTCATCGATGATGATGGTGTCATAGGCCTTCAAAAGGGGATCGCCTTGTGTCTCCGCCAAAAGAATTCCGTCGGTCATAAGTTTGATGGAGGATTCAGGGCCCAATTGATCATTGAACCGCACCTTGTAGCCCACCACCTCACCCAAGGGGGAGCCAAGTTCGTCGGAGATGCGTTTGGCCACCGATGTGGCAGCGATGCGCCTGGGCTGGGTGTGGCCAATGAGCCTGGGCCTCTCACCCGGTTTGGCGTTCATGCGCCCCCGACCCAAGGCCAAGCACATTTTGGGCAGTTGCGTGGTTTTACCCGAACCCGTCTCCCCGCTCACAATGACCACGGGGTGATCTTGAATGGCCTGCATGATCTCTTCGCGGCGCAAAGAAACCGGTAGGGAGGTGGGAAAATCGATATTAAAGGCCACAGAGTTCTAAAAAAACAGAAGAAATTGCTTCACAATCAGCGATTATCTCAGCACTCAGAGGCCCTTGGGCTATTTGGGGGCATCGTTGTCAATTAAACTTGAATCACTCCATTTGCTGTCGAATCAACAAACCATCCCCCCACTGAACACGCCCACAATGTCTGCTGTCTTTAATTTCACCTTCGTGCCCTGGTTTCGATCAGTCGCGCCCTACATTCACATGCACAGAGGCAAGACCTTTGTGGTGGCGATTGCTGGAGAGGCCATTCACACTGGGAAGCTTCAAAACTTGGTTCAGGACCTGGCCCTCATTCACAGCATGGGCGTCAATTTGGTGTTGGTCCACGGCTTCAGACCCCAAGTCAACGAGCAACTCCTAGCCAAAGGCCACCAACCCCAATATGCCAATGCAACACGCATCACCGATGAGGTGGCGCTTGACTGTGCTCAAGAGGCAGCAGGACAACTTAGATACGAGATCGAGGCCGCCTTTAGCCAAGGATTGCCCAATACACCCATGGCAGGAGCTACGGTGCGCGTGATCTCGGGTAACTTCATCACCGCCAAGCCCATTGGGATTGTTGATGGTATTGACTTCAAGTCCTCTGGTTTGGTGAGAAAGGTCGACGTCCAAGGGATTGAACAAACCCTCAAAGCTGGCTCTTTGGTGCTCCTGTCCCCTTTTGGATTCTCTCCAACGGGGGAAGCTTTCAACTTGGCCATGGAAGAGGTGGCAACTTCGGTTGCGATTGCCTTGCAAGCCGACAAGTTGATCTTTCTCACAGAAATCGCTGGCATCCCCTGCGACCCCAGTTTGCCCGTATCTGAGGACAACCCCATTGACACCGAGCTCCCACTCGATGCGGCTGAGGCCCTGTTAAAGCAATTGCCCTTTGCTCACAACCCAACAGATCTGCCCTTTTACTTGCAGCATTGTGTGAAGGCATGCAAAGCGGGAGTTGAGCGTAGCCACATCCTGCCCTTCGCGGTTGATGGGGCTTTGCTCTTAGAGGTTTACATGCACGATGGCATTGGCACCATGGTGGTCGATGAGAAATTGGAGAGTTTGAGAGAAGCAAGCTTCGAGGACGTGGGGGGTATTCTCCAACTCATCGAACCCTTTGAGCTCGATGGCACTTTGGTCAAGAGGTCTCGCACAGAGATTGAACGTGAGATCGATCAATACACCGTCATCGAGCACGATGGGGTCATCTTTGCGTGCGCTGCCATGCATGTATTTGCTGAACAAAAAACCGCCGAACTCGCAGCCTTGACCGTTGCCCCCCAAGCTCAGGGACAAGGGGATGGAGAAAAAGTCTTAAAGCGCATCGAACAAAGGGCCCGTGCCCAAGGGCTCACCTCCCTTTTTGTGCTGACCACACGCACCATGCATTGGTTTATAAAGAGAGGCTTTGTCCCGGTTGATGCAGATTGGCTGCCCGAGGCCAAAAAGCGAAAGATCAACATGGAGCGTGGCTCAAAGGTGTTGGTCAAAAAACTCCATTGAGCTCTTTGTCTAGGGACCGATAAGAGACTGGTTCCCCAAAAGGCTTTCAAGGGGTTATTCGTTTGGGGTTTCGCCTTGGCGATGGGCAAGCCTAAGAGTCAAAGCGACCACACTCGCAAGCGCAAAGCCCACAAAGGCCACAAAAGACCAGTTCGCAATGCTCCCTCCAAGCATTGTCCAATCTACAGAGGAACAATCCCCGCCACCTTTGAAGATCATGGGGATGGCCCGCTTCAATGGAAAGGTCTCGATCATTCCGTAAAAGTCTCGCCCACAACTCACCTCCTCGGGCGGATACCACTGAAGCCAACTTTGTCGAGCAGCCACATAGGCGCCAGACATGGAGAGCACCAAAACTCCAACCCAACTCACCAAGTGAGAGATAAAGCCTTTGCGACTCGAGCCCAAAGCAGCCACCAAAGTAATCAGAATCAACAAGTAACGCTGCACGATGCACATGGGACAAGGCTCCAGACCCACCACGTGCTGCAAATAGAGTCCAAACGAGAGCAAGAGCAAGGGAATTAAAGCCGTCACCAAGAGAGATCCCCTGGGCCTCTCAAGGGGGGAACGATATAAATAAAGGATGAAATCTTTTATCATAATGATCAATTTAAATGGATTGGTATCGATAGACTCTAAAAAGACTCCGTCAAGATGAGCCAAACCATGAGTTTAGTCTTTGGATTAAATACAGTGAAAAACAAAGGTCTTCAATGTAGAGCATTGGTGAATTTCATGCTCCAAAGCAAAGCACTCATGGTAAAGAAGGAAGCGATGGTGACAACAAGAGAGACGATCGCAGCAAAATCCTCTTGGCCATGATCCTGTGCCAACGTCACGTAAATACCCATGGTAGGCGTCGCAGCAAAAACAATGGCTGCCAATTTAAGAGAAGGGTCGGTGCTAGGTAGCCCAAGCTCAGAAAGCACCAAGAAGGCCAAACCCACCATCAAAGGGTGAACCAATAGCTTACCCACAACAACGGAGAACACTTTGGGCCCAAGGCCCCTCATTGGCAGATCCACCAAGGCGCCTCCAATGACCATCAAAGACAATGCACTCGAAGCATTGGCCAGCAAACTCACGCTGTGGGCCAAAGGCGTGGCGAGCTTGATCTCAAAAATAGACAGGATCAAGCCCCCGATCAAGCTCAAAATCAATGGTTTTTTAAAGAGGCTCAT
>CAIKYO010000331.1 GCA_903831655.1 uncultured Burkholderiales bacterium | reverse complement strand
ATACTCATTGAGAAGACTTGCAGCGAAATCCGTGGAATCTATGCGGACCATAATTTCGGTCGAATTCTTATGAGACAAGATGTTTAAAGAACCCAGCCAGACAATTCGCTGGTCAAAAACTGCCAGCTTCTCGTGCATCTTTGAAACTGGTCGAAGTTCTTTGAAAACCTGCTCCAGCTCATCATGAATTTTCCCGGAGTTAGTACCCGAATCCTTTTCGGCTAATGGTTTTGTAAATCCAACAATCTCGACATCTCTAGCACGTAGGTCGCGGAATATTGGCAACCACCTTGATGTACCGGCTTCAGTCGTAAATGGACTGGCCAAGAAAACCTTGGACTTGGTTGATGTTAAATCTGCCTCAAAAGCCTTGTAGAAACCCTCGCCCGAGAACCAAGAAATTGAACCTTTATCTGACACTGGTTGGGTAGGCAGGTCTCTCAAAGTTTCTACATTCATCACTTCAGATGCATCAATTACGCGAGCTTGATTCTTAATTCTCGCGACTATCTGGGAAATCACCGCTGACGGGTTACTTTCAAGCGTAGGCATGTCAGTAACTAAAATTACATGTTGGCGTGCCCGACTAATTGCTACGTTCCACATTGCATTCGCTGGCGCAAGTGGGTCTGGATTACCTAAAAATGGGCCGAGTTCGGGTTCTGATTTTGAGGCCACCTTGGTGATATCAATAATCATGATGTCGCGCTCATTTCCTTGAAATCTGTGAACCGTACTTACTCCCCCACGAACGTAATCACCAGATTTCGCCATAACCAAGTTTTCAATCAGATTTGATTGCTTCGCATAAGGAGTGATGACTCCAAAGCACTTCTTGCCTGTGGCATCCAATACCCATCCATCGGAAAGCAGTTTTTCAGAAATCGCCTCAACAACTAGGGCATGAATTACGTTTCTGCGAGAGCGATTATTGACTGTCGACGATTCAGGTTCGAGTTTGGACGTATCAAAAATGATAAATGGCTCATCTCCCCAAGGGGTTGGCTTATCTGTCTTTTCTTCAACAGTTCTCAATGTGTGTTCTGGGTAGAAAGTAGATGAAATTAGGTCCGAAATTGGCGCTCGCATTCGGTACTGGTCTCTTAAGGCAATTAGCTCCGAAGCATCTCCACCCATTCTTGACTTTGCGATTACACCGGACTTTACGAATGCATTTGTCACGAGAATTTCTTTATGCTCATTCAATTTAGCCTCAGCTGGGGTGGGCTGAATTGAATTTGAACCGACTCTGACTATTGGGGGAAGCTGACGGAAGTCTCCTGCTACGACAATTCTTGCGGTTGAGAGAGCAGCTGCACAGTAATAAAGAGGTAGTTGAAGCATTGAAGCTTCATCAACTACAACACAATCAAACTTAAGACTAAGAATTTCTTTATCTAAAAGGGGTCGATAGGCAGTACAAGAAATGACCTTAGCCCCCTGAAGCATTTCAGTTCTTTTGGCCGCAATTTCTTCCTGAAGTGCCTCAATTCGCTTTTCTTCCAAAAGCACCTGAGCACTAAACTCCTCGACCCTTTTGGTGACAACTGAAATATCTGGGTTTTTCTTGAGCCATTCCAATGCTGCAGAAGCTTGGGCATCGATGGATTTAATTTCCTGCTCTAGGGCACCAATTTCTGTCGATACCCTTATATAAGACTTTTCGGCCTGGTCCTTCTTGCTCTGGTTCGCATTAATTTCGATTCTAATTTGCCCAGGTTTTCGACTTTTTCCAAACATGCGGCCAAGGGCCGACTTTGATTCAGATTCTTCCAACTCTCTTTGGAGTTCCCTAAGAACACCCGGAATGCTTAGGGCTTCCGCTTTAAACTTTTCTTCATCCGCAACTAGAGATTGAAGTTTCAATCTTGCAGGTTCAGAAGCTTGAGACTTCTTGATGTGTCCTTCGTGCTCGCGAATTTTCTCTTTTAGGTCTGAGAGTTCGTCTTTTAGCTTGCTCAATCCCTTAGATACAGAATCTATTTCCTTTCTAAGTGGGACGCAGGCTTCTTCAACAAGGGCATCCAAGTCGATTTTCTCAGAATACTTCTTCATTAATTCAGGTTTGACCATCGTTCCTAGTCGAAGCATTTGGCCACCCGAAAGTTTCGAATTTTGTGCAAATCTATCCAAGCACCGTTCCAATGCGGTATCGATGGCAAGGTTAGTATTTGAAACAAGTAGGACCTTTTGCCCCAAGCTGGCCAATGAGGCCACAATCGAACCCATAGTGGTCGTCTTGCCCGTTCCCGGTGGACCCCAAATGTATGTGACGGATTTGTTTGCAACGACGTCTAATGCACTGGATTGCAAAGAATTAAGACCGTCCATGAATATTGCGTCTGGATGGAGAGCCTCGACCGACATGTAGCCGGCAAGACCTAGGGAGGAAAGCGCAACTTGGTTTTCAAAAGGT
>CAIKYO010000330.1 GCA_903831655.1 uncultured Burkholderiales bacterium | reverse complement strand
TGCTTGCAATGGTGCGTGTTGTGTCAGTCGCAAATTCAATGGCTGCAGGGGGTAACCACTCGGCAAATGGATTTTTGCAACAAGCCGCTAAGAGTGGGTGAACATAAATGGTTGCGCGCCTTTTATTGAGTTCCTCCCAAATTGGCCAAAACCGTTTATCACCCAAGTATTTATCACCGTAGCTCGTCATAAGCCCAATGCCGTCTGCCTTTAAGGTGTCCATTGCGTATTCAATTTCTTTGAGACTTCCTTCTGTGTCCATTAAAGGCAGCGTTGCAAAGGAGCCGAATCTACCCGGATAATCTCTGGACATTTGGGCTGCGTATTCGTTGGCTTCGCGAGCCATTCTTCGATCTAAATCTTTGTTGTTAAAGAAGGCTCCCGGCTGCATCAAAGCAACGACAGACGTGGCAATGCCATTCATATCCATTTCCTCAATGGACTTTTGAGGAGACCATGGAGGGGCGCCTGAGCCGTCGAATTTTTTCAACTCTGCCAAGTAATTGGGAGGACAAATGTGGTGATGAATGTCTATTCGGTGGGGCTTTGCTGGGGTGCTTTGGGCCAAGGCATTGGAGGCTGTCCCTGGGGTTGCTAGAAGACCTGCACCTACGCCTGCGAGAGAAGCCAAGGCTCCTACAGAGCCCAATCCAGTTAAAAATCCACGTCGACTGGCACTGCTCGATTGACAAGGATCAGAGGCTCCTGGATTGATCAAAATTCCAGATTGATCGCAGCTACAACGGTATGGTTTCATGGTCCTGGTTCTCCTTAGGGTGAGAGTTGATGGAGTTAAATAAATCGGGTCTGATGACAGGTTAGAATTCGTTGACATTCATGCGTTTAGCCAAGCTTGGGCTTCGCGCGTTAGTTTTTCCAGTGCGGCCCCCCTTGCAGTTGCAAGCTCAGTGCTTACATTCGCACCGTGCAAACTTTGAAGGTATGCCAAGTGCTGATAGCCTTCTGGGAATTGATTCAAACGCAAAGTATCCAACTTCAAAGTGGCACTTGGATCAACCAAATCCATGCGATCTTTTTCATAAATGACATTTCGCTTGAGAATTCTCCATTGACCATCGCGTTTTTCAACACGGTCGTAAAAACGGCCTGTGCAAGTGATGTCCACCTCAAGCCCCTCGATCTGTCCTCGCACCATGATGGACATGCGAGTTTGCGCGATCGCTTTGTGTCCCTGGATGGTGCTCACCGTTCCACCTAAAAAGTGTTGGCTGCTTGAGCCCTTTCTCCAAGAGTCTTGAACGGCAACAATGAAATCGTTGAAGGACCCATCAAACCAAGTTGCTGTCATGTTTGCATCCGAATGCACTGTGCTCTTGAGTCCTACCCAGTCCCCAGTGTCACGGTACAAAGCCCAACTTTGGACTACATCGTGAATGGCCAGTTTTTCAAGAAAAATTTCGCTTAAAGCATTCATGGCATTTGAAGATTTCAAAAGTAGGGTGTCATTCGGGCTCGATACCGGCTTGTTTGAGAACCCGAGTCCACTTGGAGACTTCAGTTTTCAAAAAAATATCGGTTTCTTGAGGTGTGAGTTGCATAATGCGCCCGCTGCCTTGCTGCAGTCTTGACCTGACATCTGCGTTTTGCATGGCTTTGTCGATTTCTGCTCTAAGTTTTTCAACGATAGGCAAGGGCGTTTTGGCAGGTGTGAACAAGCCAAACCAAGTCTCCATCTCTAAATCCATGGTTCCCGTTTCTTTGAGTGTGGGGATGCTGGGAGCGTCTATCGCTCTAAGTTTTGAAGAAACTGCCAAACCTTTGACTTGTCCGGCCTCAAGATAGGGGCGTGTGGTGGTCGAATTGTCAAAGAAAAGATCAACTCGACCGGCTATCAAATCCATGTAAACGGGTTGAGCACCTTTGTAGGGCACTAGTAGGATATCCATTGAACCTAGACTTTTGAGTAAAGTCGCCAAAATGAATTGACCACTTCCAGGTCCACTTGATCCTATGGCAAGCTTTCCAGGGTTGGATTTGGCAAAAGAGATGAGGTCTTTTAAATTGTTGGCAGGAAGATCTTTTGTGCCAATAAGTGTGTATGAATGACTGACCACCAGTTTCAGAGGAATGAAATCGGCCAGTGGGTCATATCCTGTTTGTTTGTATAGCCCCATGTTCAAGGCCAGATTTGAAAGCCCGCCCACCAAAAGATGGTATCCATCAGCGGGTAACTTGGCTGCGGTTTGCGTGCCAACCAACGTGCCGCTACCCGGTCGATTTTCAACTATGAATTGTTGGCCCAATTGCTCAGAGAGTTTATTGCCAAGCACACGTGCGACGAGATCAAATCCGCCTCCCGCTGTAGAAGGTGCAATGACTTGAATGGGGTGGGAGGGATATGCTTGGGAATTGGTTTGAGCGTTACTTGATGCGGCTGTCAGTGCAAGCATGCCGGCAAAGCTCAGCTGAATGCAGGCATCATAAAAACATTTAACACGAGAGTAAGAGAACATAGACGTGATCAAAATGACATGCTGTGTTGAAGACCTTGAATGCATCGAACTGGTTGCATTTCAATGGAATTGATGAAAAAATGTTTATCTCAGGCTTCACTGGGAGGTACAAGTGAGAATTCGTTCAACACTCAAACGAGAGCCCCTATTGAACATCAAATTACATCGAACCATGGTCAGGGTTAACGCTTAACTTGTGAGTGCATCTTGATTGAATGGATTGATATTTGTCTTGTGTTCATCATCAAAGAACACAAGTTGTTATTCACTCCCTGGTATAGGGAAAACTTCTCTTGTCCAGCTTGATCAAAGCTAGTAAGGTTCGATTTGAAAATTCCATTGCGCACGTTGATGCGCGATGCAGTTCAATGAAAAGGTTCTTGGTCATTCTTGAGCTTTAAAAAAATCTAAGAAGGATTCACATGAAAGACGACCCAAAACAAGCCCCTAATACAACCCCCAACACAGCTCCAACCTTTGCACGTCGACAATTTTTGGGCAATGTGGTCGCGGGCTCAGCCGCTGGAGTGGTGGGAGCCACAACCGGGGTGAATGCAGCGGCGGCTGAAACTGCACCTGAGGTGAAAAAGCCCTCGGCGTTGCCTCCATCCCTTAGAGGTATCGCCAATGAATCCGGCGAGGTGCCTGACATGGGGCGTGTGGGAGGCGTTGCGGGTTCCGACTTCATGGTAGATGTGATCAAAACATTGGATATCAAATACACACCGACCAACTGTGCATCAAGTTTTAGAGCCATTCACGAGTCGCTCATTGATTATGGTCAAAACACAGCACCAGAGTACATCAGTTGCATGCACGAAGAGTCGGGTGTCGCGATGGCGCATGGTTACTTCAAAATTGCAGGCAAGCCTTTGATGACCATTTGCCACGGAACAGTAGGTTTGATGCACGCCACCATGGGTATCTATAACGCCTGGTGTGATCGAGTTCCCGTCATCATCGTGGGTGGTAATGACACCGATTCAGCCTATCGCCCTCCCATGGTGCCCACTTACCATGCCGCACAAGACATCAATGCCATTGTTCGTGACTACACGAAGTGGGACGATGCACCCGTGTCTCTTCAGCACTTTGCCAATTCATTTGTGCGAGCCTATAAAGTGGCGATGACGCCTCCCTATGGACCTGTTGCAATTTCCTTGGACTTAGGGTTACAGCAAGAACCGGTGCATAAAAAGGGCGGAGTGCTTCCCTCTATACCTCGCTACATCCCAAGTTCGCCCCCACAAGGCGATAGCGGTGCGGTGCGTGAGGCAGCCAAGTTACTCGTACAAGCCCAAAACCCACTCATCATTGCAGATCGATGCGCGAGAACTCCAAAAGGCATTGAGCTATTGGTGCAGTTGGCCGAATTGCTTCAAGTTCAAGTGGTTGATCAAGGCAGTCGGATGAATTTCCCAAGAACCCATTACTTGAGTACTTCTGCACAGGCCGTCGGACAAGCCGATGTAATTTTAGGCTTGGAGCTCTCTGATTTTTGGGGAACTGTGAACAACTACACCGACAACGGCGAGTATGAAGGGGTGGGAACACAGAGTTCTAAGCTTCTTCCACAAGCCAAACTGATCAGCATCAATGCAGCTGACCTGATCACCAAAGCGAACTATCAAGATTTCCAAAAGTTTCAAGTCATTGATGTTCAAATGCCCGCAGATGCAGAGGCCACCTTGCCAGCATTGATTGAGGCTGTCAAACAAGCGCTCACACCCGATAAGAAGGATGTGATTGCGAAAAGGGGTGAGCGCGCTAAAAAAGCATTTGCGGCTGATTTCGCCAAAACCCAAGCTGCAGCCGCAGTGGCTTGGAATGCAAGCCCTATTAGCACCGCTCGTTTGGTGATGGAGACTTTCAATGCCATCAAACACCTTGATTGGTCCTTGGTGGCCTCTGAGGGCAATGTGAGCAACTGGCCCAATCGGTTGTGGCCCTTGGAGAAAGCTCACCACTGGATTGGACGATCTGGAGGTTTTGGTGTTGGCTATGGTGCCCCCGCCTCTGTCGGTGCCGCTTTGGCTAATCGAGATTTGGGGCGCTTCTCGGTGAGTATCCAATCCGATGGAGACTTGATGTACGCGCCAGGCGTTTTGTGGACGGCAGCTCACCACAAAATTCCCCTCTTATCGGTGATGCACAACAACAGAGGATGGCATCAGGAGTTGATGCACGTTCAGCGCATGGCAGATTTCAGAAATCGACGTGTGAACTTGGGTCAAGACATGGGTCCCATTGGTACCAGCATCCAAAATCCAGACATTCAGTACCATGAATTGGCCAAATCAATGGGCTGGTGGGCCAAGGGTCCCATCACGCGGCCCGAGGATTTGGGGCCAGCGTTGAAGGAGGCTGTGGAAGTGGTGAAGTCCGGTCACCCCGCATTGCTCAATGTGTGGACGCAACCCCGGTGATTCAACCCATCAAAATTAGGACAACACATCATGCTGATATTCAAAAAAACACTTCCCTCAACCGCAGGTTTTGAACTCACCCATCGCTCCACACTGCGCTCACAGGTGGCGTGGTTAAGTGCAAGCATCCTTTTGCTCATCTCAGCCCAAAGTGGGCTTGCCGCTTCGGCTGAAAAGGGGCGAGAGAACTTTATGAAAAATGGTTGCTGGCAATGCCACGGCACCTGGGGTCAAGGCGGGTCCGCAGGTCTGAGGCTTGCACCCAACCCAAAGCCATTGGCCTATATTTCTGCTTTCATTCGCCATTCAAACGGTCCCATGCCGCCTTACACCACCCAGGTTTTGACGGAAGAGGATTTGGGTGATATTTACGCCTATCTACAATCCATCCCCGCCTCACCAGACCCCAAAAGCATTCCGCTCTTGAATGACTTGAAGTGAGCGCTTGGTACTCTAGGGGCTGAGTACGAAGCCCAAACCTCTTGGGCCACGAGTCCTTCGTCTCAGGGCGCTCAAGAGGTTTTAAATTTTGAGAGATTTGCATGGCCACACCTTGGAGTGGCCATGCGGTCCATTCACGGTGATTTTCAGCGCTTGGCTTTTTTAGCTGCCTTTGAGACTACCTTTGAGGCTGATTTTTTTGTAACAGGGCTGCTCTTTGGGCTTGTCTTGGTGGCCCTTTGCATTTTGGCTTGCGCCTTCAAACCCTCCTCAAAGCTCTCCTCGATGTGGTGCTTGATCTCCGTGTTCATGGCCACATCGCGTCTTCTTTGCTTGGCAATCTCAGCTCCAGTGATGAAGTAATCGCTCTTGACCGCCCTCTTGGCCATCAGTTCGTTTCGATCGCTCCAATCTCCCAGGGAGTATCCAAACCAAGGTGCTTCAGGTTTGAGTGCTGGCAATTTAAGCTCTTCCCAGATTGCCTTTGCATGCTCCATGTACTCCTGCTTGGGTAAGGCAATGGGGGGGAAGTTGTCTTTGAGGGTTGCATCAATCAATAGCGCTGCATCTTCTCCATGGTTTCGTGGGCTCCTGGGTCCATGTCCTGGATCACGGTGGTGAAGGACTTGCATGTCGAGTGCAAAGTTGGCTCTGTAACTCATGGCCCACAAAAGAGCGTCGGCATTGTCTGGATCGATGTCATCGTTGATGGCAATCACAAATTTACCTCCAGACCTGAGCAAAGAGGAGGCACCATAAAGTGCACGCCAAACCTCGGTGGGCGGTGTCTTTCTATCGACCACCACAGCAATGACTTTGCGTAAATTTGTCAGTGGTTCATGCATGGACACACGAATCACGCCCTTGATGCCCAAGTTGCGTTTCAAGTGGTTGGTGAAAACTGGCTCAAGGGCAACGCGTTTGATCAAGCTTGACTCGGAGGGTGTGACCTGAGAGATGATGGAGGTCAAAATCGCCTTTTTGCGTCGCGTGATAGCGGTAACTTCCATGTAGGCGTTGAACTCTTGTAAGTTCACATGTCCGTGGGATTCTCCAAAGGGTGCCTCGGGTTCGAGCCACTCGGTGGAGATGAAGCCTTCAATCACGATCTCCGCCTCAGCTGGCACCACCAGGTCAACGGTTTTGCATTTCACCACATTGATGGCAGAGCCCACCAAACCTCCCGCCACATCCAACTCGTCTGTGTCCTCAGAGAGTTTTTGTACGGAGGTAAACGCCACACTGGGTGGGCAGCCCAAAATCACCGCAGCGGGGAGTTTTTGTCCCTTTGCTTTGGCTTTTTCCCAGTGTGTATAAATGCCAGGCTGGTTCTCAAGCGAGGGATTCATGCCCAAGCGAGTCGGGGACTTGACTTGACCGCGGTACACACCCATGTTTTGGATGCCAGTTTCTGGATCCTTGGTGATGTACTGAGAGAGGGTGGTGTAGGGCGCGTTGTCCCAGCCAGGTGAGGAGATGGGCACTGGAATGCCATCCAAGCCTTGGCCAGGTTTCAAAAGATCTTTTCCCATGTAGACAATCTCTTGGCAGGGTGCTTCTTTGACCAAATTGGGCTTGATGGGGTGAGAGATCGCATGGTTCCAGGTCTTGCCAATGTCTTCGATTTTGCAGTCCATGCCAATGCTGTAGATTTCGCGATTGGCGGCCAACGCGCCCACCACCACAGGAATGTCGTAGTTGTGTCCCTTGGAGTCGGTCACGTTGTTGAACAAAAATGCCTTGCGATCGGGCTCAGCAATGCCGCCTCTGAATTGCCACCTGACCAAGGGATGCATCTCTGTGTCTTTGTTGATCTTTCGATCAATGGTCACCAAAAGGCCGGCCTCATCCAGTGCCTTTAAATGTTCATGCAAGTCGGCATAAGCGCGCGGATTTCCAACAGGGGTGGAGGGTGGCGTCGTTCTTTTTGAGGCAACTTTTTTCGCTTTTGCTGGAGCCTTTGAAAGTGAGGATTTTTTCATGGAGGAGGTCCTGAGTTTTTAAAAATTGAAATGGATTGGCTGAATGGACTTCAAACCTGCATTGAATTACTTGGGCAACTTGGTGACAGTTTGCTCATAAAGCCGGGTCCACTTGGCGTAATTCTCGATGATGAAGACGGGGTCAACCACATTGATTTTGAGGTTGGGATAGTTGTTGGGCACCTTGGTGCTGGTGGTGAAGTAGTTCAACTGAGCGAGAAGCTTTTGTGTCTCAGGCGAGAGCAAGTAGTCATAGAACAAAAGGGCTGCATAAGGGTGCTGCGCATTTTTATAAACGCCCATGTTAAAGCCCTGGGCCACAACTGGGTCCAACGCAAACCAATCGACAGGCTTGCCAGCTTTTTTGTCCTTCTCAGGTAAATCAATGTAGACCGTCAGAGCCATTGGAACTTCACCCGCCACCACCAAGTTGTGAAGCAAAGAGACTCCCAAACGCGTGGAGATCCCGTTTTTGGACACAATGTCTTTGAAGGTACTGATGCCTTTTTCCTCACCCATGGTGGTCACCACTTTGGAGAACCACTCCTCGGCCTTTGTTTCAATGCCCAAATTACCCTTCCATCTAGGGTCAGACAAGTCAGCCCAAGTTTTGGGCAAATTCTCACTCTTAATCAAATTTGTGTTGTACGTTTGTACCATCACATTGAAGACGAAAGAGCTCCACTGGTGGTGCTCCGTTAAAGCGCTGGGTACGACGTCTTTGAAGTAGGGGGAGTAAACCGGCTGCAACAAATGCTCTTTATAAAGAGCATACATCTCACTGGCTGGCGTCATGATCAGATCCACCTCTTGGTGTTTCGAGTTGGACTCTCTCACCACGCGCTGCAATACATTGTCTGAACCTGATCGCCAGTACTTGACCTTGATGCCTGTTTGCCGCTCAAAGGGCGCAATGATGAGGGGCATGTCTTGCGGTCTAAAGGCGGTGTAAATGCTCAGCGACCCTTCCTCTTTGGCTTTTTGTATCAATCGATCCGTGCGCTCAGCCTTGTCATTCAACAAGTCTGCATTGACCTGAGCCTTGGCCACTTGAATGCAAAGCCCAAGCAGCAATCCCGCACCCATTGCCAAAGCCATTGACTTTGATCGATTGAGAAGGGTTGGCATGGACTGATCGCACCTGGGTTGGAGTGAAATGGGGTTCGAATTAAAAGTTCGTTCTTTCGAGGTATTCATCTTGGACATTCTGAGGGTGGGGCGAAGCTCTGGCAAGGGCTCAATTCAATGGGGACATTGAGCTCACAAGCGGTCAAAATTTGAAAGAATTTGAATCGACAACTTAAGCGTCTATTCCTTTTCAACATGACTTTTCTTCACCACCTCTCCCCAATAAGCAAACTCGCTCTTCAAATACTGCTGGGCCTCCTCAGGAGAGGAGCTGAACCTGGGCTGCAAGCCCAGTGCCAAGAGTTTGCTCTCCATCTCGGAGGTGGAGACAATGTTCATGAGTGTGCTGTAGAGCAGCTGCACACGTGCCTTGGGTGTGCCCGAAGGCAAGAGCAGCATGAGCCAGGTCACCGCCGTGAAATCCGCCATTCCCTGCTCTTTGAAGGTGGGAACCTGCGCAAAGAGTCCCGCCAATCTCTTGGCACTTCCTGTGGCGATGGGTCTCAAACGACCAGACTCCACATGGGGTCTTACGGTCGATGCCGTCTCAAGTGCCATGGACACATTGCCAGCAATCACATCAGATAGCCCTGCAACACTCCCTTTGTAAGGAATGTGAGTGATATCCAAGCCGAGTCTTCGCTTGAGTTCCTCCATGGCCAAGTGCGAGACGGTGCCGTTACCAGATGAGGCGTTGGTGAGGGGTGCGGGCGCGCTTTTAGCGACTTGACTCAAGTCCTTTAAGTTTTGGATTGGCAGGTTTGGATTAACGCACAATACGAATGGCAAATCACCCACCAAACCCACTGCATCAAAGTCCTTCAAGGTGTCGTAGTTAACGGTGTTGTAGATGTGGGGATTGGTCTCCAGAGCAGACATATGCGCCATCATCATCACAGAACCGTTGGGAGGTGATTTGGCCAAGAGACTCAGGGCAAGGGAGCCCCCTTGACCAGGTCGGTTGTCGATGATGATGCTCTCTGAGAGTTGAGCGGACATCTTTTCCGCGATCACCCGTGTCACCATGTCTGTGGCTTGTCCCGGGGGAAAGCCAACCATTAACTTGACGATTTTGTTGCCCGATGGGACCAGACTTTGTGCATTAGCGGGACTCAGCAGGTTAGAAAATGCAGCGAGCCCAAGACCCGAGTGGGTCACAAAATCGCGACGACTGTATGAGCTTTTCATGGGGTCTGTCTCCTCAATTTTTCTATTTAAATTCACTCAGAAACTCTGTAAGTTCCTTTTGGTTTTTTTTAAACCCTTTAACTCTAGTACAACCAGCGTGCGGTGGTGATCGCAATAAGTGCTCCGAGCACACAAGCGGGTGCTAGCCACCAAGCGGGCACCATGGGGGTGATGTGCTGGTGGTGAACCGATTCAGAAGGGGTCAAGGAGTGGTTAAGCGCGCTTTGGGCTGCATGCTGCTCATGGGTCTCTGAGGCATGGGTCTTGGGGCTCACGCTAGGCTCAGTGATGGCTTTGGCGCTGGGCTTGCTTTGAGAGGGATTGAGTTGCTCATGAAAGGCTTTGAAGAAATCGTCGGTCATTTTCTTGGCCACACTGTCGATGAGCCTGGATCCAACTTGGGCCAGTTTGCCACCGACTTGAGCTTTGGCCTCATAAGACAATTGTGTTCCTTCCTCGGTTTGGAGTAGCGTCACTTTGGATGAGCCTTTGCCAAATCCAACCGCTCCGCCTTGTCCTTCAAATTGCATGACGCATGACTCGGGGGCATTGACCTCTTCCATTTTGAGCGAACCTTGAAAGCGCGCGCGAAGTGGACCGATTGCCGTTTTGATGGTGACTTTGAAATCGGTGTCGGAGAGTTTTTCTACGCTCTCACAGCCAGGCAAACAGGCCTTTAAAATTTCAGGGTCATTCAGCGCTTTCCAGACCAATTCTCTGGGCGCGGGTATTAATTTGGTGCCGATGATTTCCATGATGTTCGCTCGTTAAATAGTTGTCAGATGAGTGTGACTCAAGCCTTGCGCGAGCTCTCAAGCCACGGCGCAAGGGAGAGAGCAGGCAGCACGAGATCAGTGTGCCTTTTTCTTCATGTCTGCAGCCGTATTGACCATGGAGTGCAAGCTTCTTGCATAATCAATTGCGCCTTGCTCATCCATTTTTGGAGCGACGCGCAAATATTCTTTGAGTCCCAATATGGCTGGCCTTGGGCGCGAGAGCAACAATTCACAAAAACGCTCAACCTCTTGATCCACTTTGTCATGTGCCACAACTTGGTTCACAATTCCAAAAGACAAGGCGCGATGCGCATCGATGAAGTCCGTCGAGTAAGCCATCCACAAAATGGCATTGCGATTCATGCGGTCATAAAGGGCCGACATCACCATGGTGGGCATCACATTGTGAGCAATCTCAGGGATGTTGAAACTGGCTTGGTCACTGGCAAAGGACACATCACACAAGGATGCGATGGCTGTGCCGTAACCCATCACGCGGCCTTTGAGCACGCCGATCACGGGAACTTGGCAGGCTCTGAGGGCTTTGTAGCTGTTAAAGACAGAATCGTACTCGGATCTTCTTGTGTAGGCCTCTGGGGATGGGGGGTGGGCCGCATCTCGAACTCGTCCGGTACAGAAGTCTGGCCCAACGCTGGAGAGCACCACAGCATCAGAAGTCTCGTGCGCGCTCATGACCGCTTTGCTCAGTGCTGCAGCCATGCTGTCAGACACCCCGTTGTCTTCGGGGCGGTTGAATTGAATTCTTAAAAGACGGCCATCTTGTTTGATGATCAGTTGTTCACTCATGATTGACTCCAGAGAGGGTTTTGAAAAAAGTGTCGCATCAAGGCTGCATTGAAAGCGCTTGGGTTGTCGATGTTGGGTAGGTGGCCTGAGTTTGGAATCACCTCAAGCTTGGAGCCAGGTATCAAGCCTTGAAGGGCTTTGTTGGCGTCGGGTAAAGGGCCATCGTTGGCGCCCACCAAAAGCGTGGTGGGTACAGAGATGGTGTGCGCCTGGGGTAAAAAATCCAAGCCTTGAATGGCCCTGGCGCAACCACAAAAACCCTCTACTGAGGTGTTTGAGATGGTGTCGCAAAATGCGTTTTGCACATCGGGATGCTCTTGGGTGAAGGCCTCTCCAAACCACCTCAGTGTGGTGGGCACGGCCAGCGCTTGGGTCCCTTCTTTTTGAGCCAACTCAATGCGCTCGTCCCAAGGCGCTCCAGCTGGAGCAGGCATATCAGCTCTTCCATCGCAGAGCAAAAGGCTGTGCAAACGGTTCCCAAATTGAGCGCCCAATCCAAAGCCACTCATGGAGCCCAAAGACAGGCCCACGTAGTGAGCGCGCTCAATGTCCAAGCCGTCAAGGATGGCGATGTGATCGTTGACCAAGTCTTGCATGGAGTAGGGGCCAAGCGGTGCGCTCGATGCGCCATGTCCTCTTGTGTCAGCACAAATCACCCGAAAGCCGCAAGCGGCGAGCAAATGGGCTTGCTCCACCCACATCATGCTTGAGCTCAAAATGGAGTGGGCCATCAACACCGCTGGCCCGCTTGGATCCCCCAATGTGTGAATGGCCAGATCCACATTGGGTGTGCAGATGATTTGCGTCTCGAAGTCTTGATTCATGATCAAAGTCCTAGGGATTGTTTTTTAGGTTGTGAAGGCATGCTGCGCATCAAGCGTTGTGGGATTGACCTGCACAAGCTTGCCACAAGGCTTGAGGTGTCATGGGCAAGTGGTCAATGTGAGCACCCAAGGGAGACAATGCGTCGTTGATGGCCGAGGCCATTGCTGCTGGAGAGCCCAAGTAGCCTGCCTCACCAGATCCTTTTTGGCCAAACTCGGTCAAAGGAGAGGGTGTGCAATGGTCCACGATGGTGATCTCTGGTACCTCATGGGCAGAGGGCAATAAATAGTCCATGAAGGTGCCTGCCAAGAGTTGCCCGTCCTCTGAATATGCGAACTTCTCCATCAAAGCGGCTCCAAGTCCATGAGCGATGCCGCCGTAGGTCATGCCGTGAACCACATCGGGAGAGATCATGACGCCACAATCGTGACCGCACACGTAGCGGTGAATGTGTACTTTAAAGGTGCCGGGGTCGATGCTGGCCAAGATCACATGCGACTCAAAGGAGTGGCAAGGGTACATTTGTATGCGACCCTCCGCTGTTGGGAGTCCTCCACCTGTGGGGACTTCCCATACAAATTTTTCCTGCAGGCCAGGTTCCATCCCAGGAGGCAGCAAGTGGTACTTGCGGTGCATGATCTCAATCAAGGCGGCCCAAGAAAGCGCTTGACTTGGATCGTTCGCCACATGGATGGAGCCACCCTCATAAATCAATTCATCCACTGGCACCTTTAAGTGGTGTGCAGCCAGCGTCAAGAGTTTTTGTTTGATTTTTTTAGCAGCCCCTGCCGCGGCTCCTCCCAACATGATGGCCATGCGCGAGCCCACGGGGCTATTGGAGGGCAACGCGTTCAGAGAATCCGCCTTGAGAACACGGATGCCCTCAGGATCTCGCTCCAAGACCTCGGCTACCACCGTTGAGACCAGTGTCTCATGAGATTGTCCCGATGACGAGGTGCCCATTAAAGCGGTCACTGAGCCCGACAAATCCACTCTCACCAAACACGAGTCCATCCAAGTGGTGGTGTCGTTCTTGGGGTTAAAGAGCGGCTCAAAGGAGGAGTTCCCGCCCGAGGGCTCAAGGCAGGTAGACAATCCAATGCCTGCCAAAATCCCTTGCGCTCTTAATCGATCTCGTTTGGCAATGAGCTCCTCAATGTTGGCCTCTTTGAGCGCTTTATCAAATACGACAGCGTAATCTCCCGAGTCATAGTGCGTTCCACTGGGTATGAGGTAGGGGAATTGGTCGGGAGCAATCAAGTTGCGTTTTCTAAGAGCGATGCGGTCCATCTTTAAAAAGCGCGCCACCTTGTCAATGCCAGTCTCAATGGCGTAATTGGTGGGTGCTTGACCGAACCCTCGAACGGCCTCTTGAGGTGTTTTGTGAGTCATCACCGCCATCGCATCGTAGGCGACGCTGTGAATCGTATATGGTCCCACAATGGCACCCACTGGCTTGCCGAGCTGCAAAGGAGACCTTCCCGAGTAAGCTCCGATATCGTCCAATGCTCGCATCTTCATGCACTTGATCTCACCATCAGGCTCAAACCCCAAAGTGACATCAAAGATGCGATCAGGCCCTTGCATGTCGCCCCCACGCATGTTCTCCAATCGGTCCTCCACCAAACGCACGGGGCGTCCGAGTTTTTTGGCCAAGTAAGCCACCAAAATCGTGTGCTTGAGGCCACGCTTTACACCGTAGCTCCCACCCACATCCACATCAAAATGCACTCGCACAGCGTTTCCAGGTAGGCGCAACGCCTTGGCCACTTGATCTGGGAATTTGGGCATCTGAATGGAGGCCCAAACGTCCATGACACCTTGCGCGTCACTCCACTCGCAAGCCACGGCAAAGGTCTCAATGGGGACCGTTGAGTTGCGTGCCCATTTGACTCGGTAACTCAATTGGTGAGTGCAAGCGGCCATTTCCTTGTCAACCTCGCCCCACACAAAGTGGCGATGAAAGATCACATTGGAGCCGTGTTTGGGATGTACCAAGGGAGCGTTGGGTGAGAGTGCCTCCTCAGGATCAATCACATGGGGTAAAACTTCATACTCAATGTTGACGTACTCGGCAGCATCCTCAGCCAAGGCGCGAGAGGTGGCCACCACGGCTGCCACCCATTCACCTGCGTAGCGCGCATGAGAGCCCGCCAAGGGATAGCGCGTGACGTGTGGCGCATCAACTCCGGGGAGTGTTGCGTCCACATTGGCCCAGAGCTCTTCACCAGTCAATACATCCACAACACCTGGCATCTCCATTGCAGCGGAGGCATCGATGGATAAAATTTTTGCGCTCGCGTAAGGGCTCGATATCAGGGCCACGTGGAGCATGCCGGGTCGCTGGATGTCTGCTGCAAAGTGACCTTGGCCGAGAACGAAGCGTTGATGTTCAACAGCTCTCCTGTGTTTGCCAATGTATTTGAAGGGTTTGGAGTTGGAGAGGACTTGCTTACTTGACATGAGCTTGACCCTCTTGAGCTGTGGCCAGCATCACTGCATCCACAATTTGTTGATAACCCGTGCAACGGCAAAGGTTTCCGCTGATGGCCTCTCTGACCTCCTCTTTGGTGGGGTGAGGGGTGTGTTGTAACAAGTCATGACAAGCCACGAGCATGCCCGGCGTGCAGTAGCCGCATTGCAGCGCATGGGTCTCGCAAAAGGCATCTTGAAGCTTTGACATGACACCTCTTTGAGGAGCCAAACCCTCAACGGTGGTGATATTGGCGCCGTTGACTTGGACTGCAAAAGCACAGCAAGAACGAATGGGCTCATCGTTGAGCATCACCGAGCACGCTCCGCACACACCGTGTTCACAACCGACGTGTGTCCCTGTGAGGGCCAATTCGTCTCTTAAAAAATCCACCAAAGTGGTTCTGGGTTCGACTTCGCGTTCATAAAGCGTGCCGTTAACGCGAAGTTGAATGGCTTGTTTCTTGATCATAGGAGGGGTGGTCTTGTCTGGGGTATATGAATGGGGGCTCACTGAGACAGTGCTCTTTGAAGGGTCTGCTCGATGACTCGCTCCAGGAGCACTCGCGCCAAATGCCTTCTGTATTCGGATGAGCAGTGCATGTCGTTGCCTGGCTCACAGCCTTGTACCGCTTCTTGGCAGATCCCTTTGATGTCGACTTCAGAGGCTGTGAGTCCGACCATTTGCTGTGCCAACTCTGGAAAGACCCTTGGGGTACCGTCCATGCCGCCTACACCGAATGTGGCGCGCAAGACTCGGCCATTGGAGTCGAGTTGGAGTTGTGCTGCAGCCGAGGCCATGGCAAAGTCTCCTTTGCGAATGGCTGTTTCTTCAAACGCACTGGCAACCCTGGGTCCGCTCCAAATGGGCCAATCGATGTGGGTCAAGCACTCGGTGTCAGACACAGCTGTGAACATAGGTCCAAGGAAGAAGTCGCTTGCCAAAACACTGCGACGTCCTTCTTGGTGACTCTCCAAGTGCAAGGTGGCATCTAAGAGGAGGGCGGTGAGAGGCAACTCGGCAGAGGGGTCGGCATAGACCAAACTGCCACCCACAGTGCCGCGATTTCTGGTTTGTTGGTGACCCACCCAATGCAGGGCCTTTTTGATGAGCGGTAATGCACGTGTCACAGGCTCGTTGTACTCAACGTCTCTTTGCCTCACGCAGGCTCCAAGGGTAAGGTGGGTGCTTGAGAGATCAATGCGCTTTAAGGAGTCAATGCGGTTGATGTCAATCAACCACTCAGGTCTTGCCAAACGCATGGCCATCATGGGCACCAAACTTTGGCCACCTGCGATGAGTTTTGCATCCATGCCGTATTGATCTAGAAAAGACAAAGCGTGGTCCAAGTCGTGGGCCAACGCGTAGTCAAAAGGTGCTGCTTTCATGGTGCTTCTTAAATGTTTGGGTTGAAGAACTCTCAACCCTGTCTTGTTCTCAAACGAGGGCACATGTTGATCATCGAAAATCAACCATGGGTGTCTTCACGAACTGCATGTGCAAAGACTCGAGAGTGTATCGCGACTCAGGCTAAAAAAAACAAAGGGTCTTGCAAAATTTACATCGCATCCATGAAACTTCAGTTTAAGATATCGACCTTTCGAGTCGTTGATCCAACGCCATTCAATCGAAGTAGAAATTGAGATCGAATGAGTCGGCGCAATCTCCCCAAGACCCTGAGCCCTTGCACCTTTGTGCAACGGCTTGTGCCCTGCAGTG
>CAIKYO010000329.1 GCA_903831655.1 uncultured Burkholderiales bacterium | reverse complement strand
GTGTTCACGTTGGTGGTTGCCATTTGATTTCTCCAAATTGAATTACGAAAGAGGAGTGACCACTACCCAGTGATCACTCTTGGTTCAGGTGCATTGGTTGATTGCTTATGCCGCTTTCAATGCAGCACGGGCAGCAGCACGTTGGGCTTCAACGGCGTCTTGCTCTTCTTGGAGCAGTCTGGCCTTCTCTTGCTCAGCACCCACACTGGCAAAGGTGGCCAAGGCGCTGTTAACCACCGACTGGCTTTGAAGCATTTTTCGGACAGCGAAACTACCGTCGTCTTCACGTGTTGCCAGAAGGATCACTCCTTCTTCCAAGCTCTGGGTTGAGAAATTGGCCGTCAGGGTGTCGCTCTTGACGGTAGCCAGAACATCACCTTCAAGAACCGTGCGACCCAGTGCGGCCTTCTCTTTTAAGGTTTTGGGCTTCTTAACGTTTGTGCGGCGAACCTCTTCAATGCCACCACGCTCTTTGAAGAACTTGGGCAACTCCATGACCTGTTTCTTCTCGGCAATGGCAACCTTCAATGCGGATGCGTAGGCATTGACTCGGCGGCGATCCACTCCGAACACGCACTTGACGATCTTGGTGATCAGGGGAGTGGCGTCCGTGAAGATAAGCTTTTGACTTTCAATGTAGTTGGCCAAGCCCCTTTTGAGTGCTTTAGAGGCAACCCCTGTGCCAGACATGGCGTTGTTCAGGGAGTAGCAGTGCTGAAGCAGCGCATAGAGAGCTTCATTGGCAGACGCAAGCTCGTTGTTCTCCCAATCAATACGTTGCGCGACCAGTGCCTCCATGGCGTCACCGATGGCTTGCTCAGGATTGCCTTTTGTTAAAAGATTGCCAATATTGACAGCAAATGGATTGGCTCGCTCATGGGTTGTTGGCGATGCCGGGGCTATTGCCAGTGTCGGGGCCAACGCTGTCGTTTCAGTTTGAACTTGTTCACTCATGGGTTTCTCCAAAAAAAGAGTTAAAGGTTTGTGGCCTTCACCATGAAAGCCACGACCTGATTTCATCTTTTGGTGCCCTTCGTGAATACATACAAAAAGGATTTCCGCAAAAAGTTAGTAAATCTAAAAAAGGGGGGGACAGGGGTATGGGTGCAAAATTTGTGAACAAGATCGGGCAAGCCGCCAAATCACATTTAGCCAAGGCATTTGATTCAGCGAGACTTTTCTATAACTACTTGCGTATGAGCCCCAGCTACGCGGCTGGATGCTTTTATAGGGCCAGCAGGTCAAGGAAAAAACTCAACACTCACGGCGCTCAGGTCTTGAAGGTGGTTAAAACCTACCAAGACGTTCATCAGGTCAGTTTCAAGGATTGGATAGAGGGACCGGGCAGCGCCCGAATTCACGTGCCGAGCTTGACGCCTGAAGTGATCACGGCAAAAGACCTTGCCAGTGTTGAGCCAACGGACCTACTCATCCGATTTCCCATGGGTCTCAACTGCTTGACCACCAAGGAGTTGATGGCCTTGATTTCAAGCCAAATTCCCGCAAACAAAAGGTTGCCAGGAGCACTTCATCACCCCTGCAGAATCCCACCGGCTTTTGAGAAGAATCTATGGCGTGACATTTACCTTGCCTATCTCATGAAGAACTACCCGGATACAGAGCTTTGGCGGTTGGGTGCTGAAGCCATGCTGGTGGAGCGCTACATAGGCAAAGTGGAGCCCAATGGCAGGAAGATGAACGCCAGCCAAGACCACGAGCGCAGGTTGTTGCTGGCCATGGTTCTCAGGCACAGGGCATGCGCCTTAAATGTGTCAGAGTGCGCGGCTTTGGATAATTTCCCCTGCAAAGAAGCCTTGCCCTTGGGGCAGCAGAGCTTGGATTTGACGGGTATCGACTTGATTCCTTACTTAGCCCAGCATTCGGAGGAAGAGTCAATGTTCGCTAGGCAGCAAGTGATCCTTTGCACTGGTGCGATGGGCAAGGTGTCCACGGAGCCGTCATTCAAGCAT
>CAIKYO010000328.1 GCA_903831655.1 uncultured Burkholderiales bacterium | reverse complement strand
TTTGCTCGACGGCGGCATTGCTTCCACAACCATTTCTGGCGCTAAGGCTGGTGGTACTGCAAACGGCACGACATCAGAATTCATCACTGGCGGTTTCGCTCCCAACTTCATGGGTTTGAGCGGCGAGAAAAAAATGGAAGGTGGCATCACAGGCGGTTTCAAACTTGAAAACGGCTTTTTGTTGAACCCCACAAACGGTCAAACTTTTGCATTCGGTTCTAACAACCTCTTCAATCGCCAAGCCAACGTTTACGTCAAGAGCGATGCAGGTACCTTCACATTGGGTACACAAGGCAACTTGGCTTTTGATAGCGTGCTTTTAGCTGACCCAAGATCAGGTTCAAACTACGGCAGCGCTTTGGCCAGTGTTGACATTGACGGTGCTTTGGCAACCATTTCTACTGGTGCCATCAAGTACACAGCGCCTACAGTTTCCGGATTTACTTTGGCTGCTGAATTCATTCCACAAAACAACACATCTGGTGCTACAAAGACACAAAAAGCTGAGAACGCAGTTTCTGTCGTTTATGCAGACGGTCCTTTGAAAGCCACTGTTGCCGGTTACAACGGTCAAACTGGTTTCAGCGGAACAGTTGCTGGCGCCAACTACAAATTCGGTGACTTCACACTCAAAGGTTTGGCCGTTGCTCAAAAGACAACCACATACCAAAAACTCAATACAACGGGCGTGGGTGGCTTGTATGCCATGTCTCCTAAAGTGTCCTTTGATGCTGGTGTGTACAACACAAAAGACTCAGCTACCAACTACAACATGAACACCTATGCTGCTGGTGTGTATTACAACTTTGTGAAAGATTTGACTCTCTATGGTCAATACGCCAACGTGAAAAACAGCGGAACACCTGCTGCTGCTTTCAATTTCACATGGGCTTCAGTTGCTCCTGACTTCATCTCTTCAGGTGCTACAGGTTCAACCGTTAACGTCGGTTTGCTCTACGCATTCTTCTGATTGGAGGCAGGACTTGGCTCCTGCTTTCAAAGAGAACGATGGTTATCAAGCTGAAAGAGTGATTGACTGCAATAGAAGATTTCTCTTGGCTTGAATTTTAGGCGCCCTTCGGGGCGCTTTTTATTTGAGTAACGACCAAGCGGGTTTGAAGTTCAGTCATTGTCCAAACAGCATTGAGGCCAAGTCCCCATTTAAAAATCTCAAATTTCAGCTATTCTTTCAAAGCAGGTCATCAAAAAGCCTTCATTTGGTTAATAATGACTTTTGTAAAGTTTTATCCATGGATCAGGGAGTATTTTGATGTTGAAAAAATTCACACTTGTCTCAAATGCTTGTTGGATGGCGCTGGGTGCACTCACGTTGAGCCTTGGTGTTCATGCACAAACCAACGACACGCTTGCCAAGGTCAAAGCCTCAGGTGAAATCGTGATGGGAGTCAGAGACTCCTCTGGTGCACTGTCCTATACATTGGGGGACGGTAAATACGGCGGCTTTCACGTAGAAATCTGTGAACGCATTGTGGCCAATGTGGAAAAAGTGGTGGGTCGCAAATTGAATGTCAAATATGTGGCGGTCACTTCACAAAACCGCATCCCTTTGACTCAAAACGGCACCGTTGACATTGAGTGTGGTTCCACCACCAACAATTTGGCTCGCCAAAAGGATGTTGCCTTTGCGCTGACTGCGTATGTTGAAGAGGTGAGAATGGCTGTGAAGGCCTCCTCTGGCATCACATCCATCAATCAACTCAACGGTAAGAATGTGGCGACCACCACAGGGACCACATCCGTTCAGTTGCTCAGAAAGCATGAGCGTGCAAACGGCATCGATTTCAAAGAGCTGTATGGCAAAGACCACGCAGAGAGCTTCCTTTTGTTGGAGTCGGGTCGTGCCGACGCATTCGTGATGGATGGTCAGATTTTGGCGGGCAACATTGCGCTATCTAAATCGCCCTCTGACTACAAAATCGTGGGCGAAGTGCTCTCAGTGGAGCCCATCTCCATCATGCTCAGAAAAGACGATCCCGCATTTAAAAAGGTGGCCGATGACACCATTCGCGATTTGGCCAAGACGGGAGAGTTGGCAAAACTCTACGACAAGTGGTTCGTTAAACCCATTCCTCCCAAAAATACACCGGTCGGATTGCCTGCCAGTGAAAACACCAAAGCGGCTTGGGCCAATTTGAACGACAAGCCTGCTGAAGACTACCAAAAGAAATAAAGCATTTGGTGCGACGCACAGGGTCCGTGTGCCTTGGGGGACGCCTTGGGCACACGACCTGCTTTTTTGATGGGGTGGCTGTGAATTTCTTAGACAGGTAGTTTCATGACCTTTGAGCTTGGTTTTTTCTTGGACGACGATGGCAGTGGACGCACCTATCTCGAATGGATGCTCCAAGCCTGGGGTTGGACGCTCTCGGTTGCTTTTTGCGCGTGGCTGGTCGCTATGGTTTGCGGCACCCTCGTTGGCGTCATGAGAACCCTCAATCACCTGCCCGTGCTTCAAAAAATCGCACGTGCATGGGTTGAACTCTTTAGAAACATTCCTCTCTTGGTTCAGCTCTTCATTTGGTACTTTGTGTTGCCCAAACTCCTGCCCTTCATGCAAGGGTTGCCCAGCTTCATATTGGTGGTGTTGGCCTTGGGACTGTTCACCTCAGCTCGAATCGCCGAACAGTTCAGAGCGGCCATTGAGTCCTTGTCCAAAGGCCAAAGGCAAGCCGCCATGGCTTTGGGCTTGTCCACTTGGGAGACCTATCGCTCGGTGCTCTTGCCCATGGGGCTCAGGATCATCTTGCCCCCACTCACCAGTGAATCGATGAATTTGCTTAAAAACTCCTCGGTCGCTTTTGCGGTCTCCATCTCCGAGCTCACGATGTTTGCCATGCAAGTGCAAGAGGAGACGTCCCGGGGCATTGAGGTCTATTTGGCGGTCACCGTTCTCTACGCCGCATCTGCCTTTTTGGTGAGCCGTTTGTTCCTTGCGTTGGAGCATCGACTGAGAATTCCAGGTGCCTCAAGCGTGGCCAAACCCTTGGCGATGGAGGGGCACTGATCATGGGGGATTTTGATCTCAGTTTCTTCAATGCCGATTTGTTCACCAAATTCATTGAAAAAGGATTGGTCTTTAGCTTGGAGTTGACTTTGGTGGCGACGCTTGGCGGATTGATCTTTGGTACCCTATTGGCGCTCATGCGACTGTCTGCATCGGGGCTCGTGGTTCGAATCGCAACCTTTTATGTCGACACCATGCGCTCCATTCCATTGGTGATGGTGATTTTGTGGTTTTATTTGTTGATGCCCGTCTTGATTGGAAAGCCCATTGGGGCGGAGCTCTCGGCCTTCATCACGTTTGTAGCCTTTGAGAGCGCTTACTTTAGCGAAATCATGAGAGCGGGTATCAATTCGGTGGGTGCAGGTCAAAAGAATGCTGCCCGTGCTTTGGGCATGACCCCATGGGGTGCGATGAGCTTGGTGGTGCTCCCCCAAGCTTTGAGGAACATGACACCTGTGCTCCTCACGCAGACCATCGTGCTCTTTCAAGACACTTCCCTCGTGTATGCCATTGGGGCATACGATTTGCTTAAAGGTTTTGTGACCGCGGGACGAATTTTTGGCCGACCCGAGGAAGCCTATCTTTTGGCGGCAGTGGTGTTTTTTGTGCTCTGTATGGCGCTCTCCATGTTGGTGCGTCAGTTGCAGCAAAGAATGGCCATTGTGCGTGCCTAAGGGGTGTCTCAAAGGAGGCGCTCTTAGCAAATCCCAAAAAATTTTATGAATGACATGACTTAATTTAATGGACCAATCGATGATCGAACTCAAACACGTCAACAAATGGTATGGCTCAGTCCAAGTGCTCACCGATTGCTCAACGAGCATCAAAGCGGGAGAGGTGGTGGTGATCTGCGGACCTTCGGGATCTGGTAAATCGACCTTGATCAAAACCATCAACGCCTTGGAGCCCATTCAATCTGGTGAGATCTTTGTGGACGGTGTGGCCGTGCACGACCCTAAAACCGATTTACCCAAACTGCGCTCAACGGTGGGCATGGTGTTTCAAAACTTTGAGCTCTTTCCCCATTTGAGTGTCACAGAAAACCTGACTCTGGCGCAAATCAAAGTGCTCAAAAGAACGCCTGAGCAGGCTTTGGCCCAGGGCTTGAAACTCTTGGACCGAGTGGGTCTCACAGCTCACAAAGACAAATACCCAGGACAGCTCTCTGGAGGTCAACAGCAGCGCGTGGCCATTGCCCGAGCGCTCAGCATGGACCCCAAAGTGATGCTCTTTGATGAGCCCACCTCCGCACTGGATCCCGAGATGGTGGGGGAGGTGTTGGATGTGATGGTGGGTTTGGCGCAAGACGGCATGACCATGATGTGCGTGACCCATGAGATGGGTTTTGCCAAACGGGTGAGTGACCGCGTGATCTTCATGGACGTGGGTGGGCGCATCTTGGAGGATTGCACCAGCGAGGAGTTCTTCAACCACCCTGAGAACCGCCAAGACCGAACCAAAGAATTTTTAAGCAAAATCTTGCAGCACTGATGGCCAACCGACGCCTCCATTTCCTGGATGGTGGATCATTCGGGTTGGGGAGGGCTTAATTTTCTAGGACAATAGGGCCATGACTCAAAGCACACCCATGGCCCCTAACTCCTTGTCCCAACTCACCCTCACTCGTCCAGATGATTGGCACTTGCACGTGCGAGACGCTCAAGCATTGGCGGCAGTGGTGCCCCACACGGCAGCGCAATTTGCACGCGCCATCATCATGCCCAATTTGTCGACGCCTGTTACGACCACTGAGCAAGCCTTGGCGTACCGAGAGCGCATCTTGGCAAGTGTTCCCAAGGGTGTGCGTTTTGAGCCTTTGATGACGCTTTATTTGACGGACACTTTGGCGCCAACGGAGATTGAGCGTGCACATCAAAGTGGCCATGTGGTGGCATGCAAGCTCTATCCTCAGGGAGCCACGACCAACAGCGACAAAGGGGTCACGAGCATTGAGAAGATTTACCCCGTGCTTGAAGCCATGCAAAAAACCGGTACCAAGCTGTTGGTGCACGGAGAGGTGACCGATCCCGATGTGGATGTTTTTGATCGCGAGGCGGTCTTCATCGACCGACACTTGGAGCCTCTCAGAAAACGCTTTCCAGCACTCAAAATTGTCTTTGAACACATCACCACTCAAAACGCAGTCCAATATGTGAAGAGTGCGGACCAAAACTTGGCCGCCACTTTGACAGCACACCATTTGCTCTTTAACCGCAACGCGCTCTTCAAAGGCGGCATGCGCCCTCACTATTACTGCTTGCCGGTGTTAAAGAAAGAGGTTCACCGATTGGCCTTGGTGGAGGCGGCCACCAGTGGTGACCCACGCTTTTTCTTGGGCACCGATAGCGCGCCTCATGCCGCTCACTTGAAGGAGCACGCGCAGGCCTGCGCTGGGTGCTACACCGCATTTGGGGCGATGTCCATGTATGCTGAAATCTTTGAACGATTGGGTCGACTCGATCGCTTGGAGGGATTTGCCTCTCATTTTGGTCCCGATTTTTACGAGCTTCCTCGCAACACAGACCATTTGACGCTGGTGAAGGCGCCTTGGGTCTTGCCCGAGAGTTTTGCGTATGGTGATGCGCTCCTCAAGCCTTTGATGGGGGGCGAGACCTTGGCGTGGCAAACGCGCTTGGGCGCATGAACACAATTGCCACTTGAAGTCTTTGAGCGCTGAAGGGTTCAGACGTGTTTCAAGTCGATTGGCAAAAACCTTGGTTTGAACCCCTTGAGCCCTTGGGCGCACCGGTGCTTGCAAGTTGGCAAGAACTCATTCAACGCTCTTCATCGCCCAACACTTTTGAGCGCTTGCACGAGGTGCTCAATGAGCAACGGCTCATGAGGGGGCTTTTGACTGAATACAGTTTCGTGCCTCAAAGTCAAAAACCCGAAGGCGTGTCCTATGAAGAATTTATTTTTGACACGCAACAAATCCCAACCCGTGACAATGCGCACGACTTCTTCAATGCCTTGATTTGGTTGACCTGCCCCCAAACGAAGAAAGCCCTCAATCGTTTGCAAGCCCAAGATATCAAAAGGCAAGGCATTGGGGACAGGAGAGGCAAACTCCGAGATGCGCTCACCCTTTTTGATGAGAACGTGGTGTGCATCAGTTGCAGTGATGAGATGTGGGGGGCGATCTGTGCACACGAGTGGGTGAACTTGTTTTGGCATTCAAAGCATGAATGGCCTGGCGTACAGCTCCATGTCTTTGGCCATGCTTTGCTTGAAAAACTACTCAACCCCTACAAAGCCATCACAGCCCACCTCGTGAGAGTGGACTTTCCTCTCAAACCTGAGGGCGAAGACCAGCCCTCTGTCCCTCACCCTTCAGATGCAATCATGCAGGCGTGTGCACTGGGATTAACAAAGCTAGTTGAACAAGAAGCCCCCCAAAAACCCTACCAAGTCATGCCGGTGATGGGCATACCGGGGTGGTGGCCTGAGGAGACTGGGCTTGGATTTTATGAAGACAAAGCGGTCTTTCGCCCCAAAGGCTGAGAGGGCTTTTTGCGCAGAAAGTTCAGTGACGTGAGGTGCCCAATTCAATCCCTTAGATAGGGTTGACAGGCTCTCGGTCGAATTTTATAATACATCATTAATGAATAATTAAATTAATTAATAGTTATTTTATGGTTTTTAAATGAAAGTCAATCCGCCACTTCCTTTGCCCGTACAACGCAGCCTTTTGCGACTGGGAGAGGGGCTCTCAATGGCCCGAAGAAGGCGTCACTTGAGTCAAATGGACATGGCCGAGCGCATGGGTACCACTGCAAATACGGTTCGTCGAATGGAGGCAGGGAGTCCAGGCACTTCGATTCAACACTTGGCCAAAGCCCTTCAGATTTTGGGTGAGTTGGACAAGCTCGACGCATTGCTGGAGTCCAAGAATGACAGCATTGGGTTGATGATGATGGATGAGAAATTACCAAAGCGCATTCGCAAATCCAAGATCACACCCGAGACGGGAGGTTTTTGATGTCCTTGAAGTTGCCCCTTGACGCGAGCTCTGTACGGGTTCCGCTCGAGGTCCACTTGGGCCTAGAGGGAAGACTTTTGGGGAGATTGGTTTACGAAAAAAGGGGGGCTCGAGAGTACTCGCAATTTGCTTATTCTGAAGCGTGGCTTGCAGATGAGGATTATTTTGACGTTTCTCCAGATTTGATACCACAGGTGGGCTATCAACTGTTCAAGCCCTCTAAGCCTGATCAGAGTACATTTTTTTTGGCTTTGGCTGATACCGAGCCAGATGCTTGGGGCCGCAGAGTGATTGCCAGAGCGCATGCAAAGGCCAGATCAAAGAACCCGGAATTGATGGCTTTGCATGAGCTCGATTATTTGTGTGCGGTAGATGATTACAGCCGTGTTGGGGCATTGAGAATCCAAGACTCGAGTCTCCAGTATTTAAAAACATCTGAACTCGATGCACGCAACACGCCAGTGCTGATGGACCTGGAAAAAATTCTCAATGCATCGCGTGCATTTGAATTGAGCACCGAGAGTCTCCAAGATTTGCAATACCTTCAAGGCAAAGCAACCTCCCTTGGAGGTATGAGGCCCAAGTGCACCTTGCTTGATGTCGATGGAGCGCTTGCCTTGGGAAAATTTCCAAGCGCCAGTGATGAACGCAGTGTCACACAGGGAGAGGTTCTTGCCTTGCAATTGGCTCAAGAGGCTGGAATTGAAAGCGCTTCAGCTCGAATCGAATGGGTGGCAGGACAAGCGGTTGCTGTGATCCGAAGATTTGATCGAACAAAAAAAGGTTCACGCATACCCTATATCTCAGGCGCTACGCTTTTGCAGGCTCAGCGAGGAGATGAGCATGCCTACACAGAAATCGTTGATTTGATGAAAGGCAAATGCCACGCCTACATCCAGCAAGCCCAGCAGTTGTGGAGAAGGCTTGTTTTCAACCATTTGATTGCCAACGTTGACGATCACCTTCAAAACATCGGATTTCTCTACGTTGGCAAAGGTCTGTGGAAGTTGGCACCTGCTTTTGATCTCAATCCATTTCCAGACAAGGAGCGCGAGTCAAAAACTTGGTTGAGTGAAGATACCGGACCCATCACGAGCACGGCTCAGTTGTTGAGCCAAGCGCATCGATTTGAGCTCACTCCAAATGAAGCTTTGGAGGTTGTACGTCAAGTTCTTCAAGCTGTGTCCACATGGCGTGTTAAGGCCACCACTCAATCAATTGGTTTGAAAACCAAGGAACTGCAAGCATTTGAATGGGCATTTGAGGCACGAGCACACCAAGAGGCCAGAGAGCTTGTGGCGTGACCTCGATCCATTCAAGCCCAGGGTTTGAATGGATCTCACCCATTCAATATCGCATTGGCCATGGCCTCAGCCACTCGGATGCCGTCCACTCCTGCTGACAAAATTCCGCCTGCAAATCCTGCCCCTTCGCCTGCTGGGAAGAGCCCTCTAACGCCTGGGCTTTGAAGCGACTCATCTCTTGTGATTCTGAGCACCGCTGAGGTCCGGGTCTCCACTCCTGTCAGCAGTGCCTCAGGGGTATCGAAGCCTTTGATCTTTTTGCCAAAGGCAGGGAGTGCTTCTTGAAGCGCTTGGGTGCACTCGCTGGGCAAGAGGGGGGTGAGGTTGGCGAGCTCAACACCGGGTTTGTAGGATGGCTCTACGGGTCCCATTGCCTTTGAGCTTCGATTGGCCAAGAAGTCCCCCACCCACTGAGCCGGGGCTTTGTAGTTGGAGCCTCCCATCACAAAGGCCTCGCTCTCCAGTTTTCTTTGTAGCACAATGCCACTCAAGGGGTGGACACCGGGGCCTGTGAACTCGAAATCCTCTTTTCTCAAATTCAGATGGGGGTCTTGCAACTCCTCTGTAAAGGTGTGTGCAATATCCTCTGTGCTGGCTTGAAAGTCCTCGGGCTCAATGCCCACCACCAGGGCTGCATTGGCGTTTCGCTCGTTGCGAGAGTACTGGCTCATGCCGTTGGTGACAACGCGACCAGGCTCTGAGGTGGCGGCTACCACGGTCCCGCCCGGGCACATGCAAAAGCTGTAGACCGCTCTTTGATTGCTGCTGTGGTGCACGAGTTTGTAATCTGCTGCACCCAAGAGCGGGTGACCGGCGTGTTGTCCCCAGCGGGACGCGTCGATCAAGGACTGGGGGTGCTCGATGCGAAACCCCACTGAAAAAGCCTTGGCCTGCATGGGCACTTTTTGTTTGAAAAGCCAAGCGTAGGTGTCTCTCGCGCTGTGACCCAAGGCGAGAGCCAAGTGGGTGCAAGGGTGGTGATAAATTTGCTGTGTTTTGAGGTCCAAGATGCGAAGCGCGGTGAGCTTTTTCAAGGTCTCTGGCGTGGAGGATGGTTCACTGAGATCCTCACATTCCAAGCCCACCACTTTTTGCTCAAAACGAACCTCGCCACCCAAAGCGATGATTTGTTCGCGCATGGACTCCACCACTTTGACGAGTTTGAAGGTGCCAATGTGGGGGTGAGCCGCAAAACCGATCTCACTGGGTGCTCCAGCCAAGATGAATTGCTCGATGACACGTCGACCTAAAAAGCGGGGGTCTTTGATTTGGCTGTAGAGTTTTCCATCTGAGAAGGTGCCCGCACCGCCCTCACCAAACTGAACGTTGCTGTTGGGATTTAAAACACTCTTGCGCCATAAACCCCAAGTGTCCTTGGTGCGTTGTCTGACGGGTTTGCCGCGCTCAATCACAATGGGTCGCAAGCCCATTTGCGCAAGCGTCAAGGCCACAAAAAGCCCGCACGGTCCAAGCCCCAAGACCACGGGTCGGGTTGGGCTCTTGGTGAAATGCTTGGCCGCTGTCTCTTGGATGCGCGAGAGCGTGAGGCTTGGGTCTTTCGGGCTCTCTTGCGCTGAGCCCTGAGGGATTTGAACTTGAGGGTGCCACCTCATGTCGGGGCTCTCTTGGATTTGCAAAGGGGGGTAGGAGCCCGCCAAGATGCGAGCTTCAAGCGCAGCACTTTTGAGCTCCAAGTCCACGATGTAGACCACGAGCAAGGTTTTCTTTCGCGCGTCAAAACTGCGTTTGAAGAGTTGGATGGTCTGGATATCAGAGGATTTAATGCCAAGCGTTCGCGTGATCAGTTCGATCAATTCGACGGGCAATGCGTGAGCGTGTTCGCTGGGATCTGTGGACCGTCTTTCAAGGGCATCTTCGTGCCCGCTCATCCATCGCTCAGGGATTAACTTTTGCGCGTCAAAGGAGCTTCTAAAGGGAATGGGCTCTTTGGCCAAATCGTCTTGGCGTGAGGCGCTCTCTTGTGTTTGGATGCTCTCCAAGGGTGCGATTTTTTCAAGGGGCAACTTGAGTTCAGAAATTCTAAGCATGATCATGAGTGGCCCGTGGTGATCGGGCAAATCCAAAGATGCCTCGATTATCGACCAAGCGGGCGTGTTTGCCTGTGGTTATTTGGTGCAGGCTGGCCAAGAAGGTGCTCAACAGGGCTCGCAATCCGCGCGCTCCAAGGGATAATGGTGGATGTGAAGTTTGCTAGACCATCGCTGGCGCAACAGGTGGAAACACCGCGCTGGAGGAACGTCCGGACTGCAAAGGGCAGCGCAGGAGGTAACACCTCTCCACCGTGAGGTGAGGATCAGAGCAACAGAGACGAGTCAAACCCTTTTGGGTTTGGGTGAAACGGGCAATCTCTGCGCGCAGCAATACCAAGTAGGCCCATCAAAGCGTTGCAAAACACTTTGCCCGTGGCTCCGCGGGTCGAGTGGGCGGGTAGGTAGCACCGAGCCATGTGGGCGACCCATGGCCCAGATTAATGGTGGTCACACACCCATTCGTGGGTGTGCACAAAATCCGGCGTATCGGCAAACTTCACACTTTTTTTGTGCCTCTCGACCCGATTTCAATTGTGTATGCTGAATCTCCAATGGACTTGGAGAGAGTTGCTGCGAGACCCCGCTCTCAAGGGTGCAGGTCTTGGAGGGTTGCGGTGGGGTTTTGAGCCATTTGACGAACTTGCTCAAGGTGTTCAACCCCCAAGCCCAATTCGATGAGTCTCATCACGTGCGCGGTGAGCGACCTCATGGCCGCAGGCCACAGCCTCTCAGGCACATCGTCATAAGCCAAGGGCAGCCAGTCCTCCATTCGACCTTTGGGGTTGCGTTGTACCACCGCTTTGATTTTGGCTTCTCGTTTTAAACGGTGCGCTTTGAGTTGAGAGATGATGGACATGGGGTCATGGGGGGCCCCAAAGTGGTTGCCCATGACATGTCCATGGGCGGGGGCGATGAACTCAATTTTTTCTCGCTCACAACACGCATGCAACAAGTCCAAGGATTCTAAAAAGTGAGTCATGTTGCCATCGGGTGGGTTGATGACGGCAGTAGATCCATTCAAGATGTGATCCCCTGAGAACAAAATGCCTTCCTCTTCAAAGATCAAACACACATGATTGGCTGCGTGTCCTGGGGTCCACACAGCACGCAAGGTGTGCGTGTGTGCGCCCGAGCCAAGCTGCAGGCGTTGGTTGTGCTCAAGCACACGATCGGGCACAAAGTAACTCGCAGCTGAGGCGCTCTCTCCTGAGGGAACACCCCAGATGGGGGGGTGGGTGAGCGTGCACATGGCTTGGAGCGGCTTGGCGCCAGGTGAGTGGTCGGCGTGAGAGTGGGTGCACACGATGGCTTGGATGTTGCCCCCCGTTGCTTGGTGGAGCCTCTCAATGTGTCCTGCCAGGGCAGGACCGGGGTCGATCACGATGAAGCCCGTTTGGGGGTCTCCCACGATGTAGGTGTTGGTGCCAGGACCTGTCATCAATGAGGGGTTGGGGGCGGTGAGGCGAGAGAGGTTTTTAAGAAGCGCGACGGGTTGATCGCTTTGCCAATCCAAGACGTGTTTGACTTGTCCCTCGGGGCAGGTGAGCGTGAGTTCACCAAAGGGGCCTTCGCCTTCCATGTAACGAGCTTCTCGCCCGCCCATGAAACCCCCTCGGGGGCAACTCGAAAACCAAGGCTCATTGTCTTGAAGCGCGTCTTGGAGTTCCTTTGCACTGGAAAATCCCACCAAACGCTCAAGCGTCTTGATGGTCGGGTAGACCATGGGCAAGTCGCCTTTGTGGTGTTGAGCCAGGGCTGCTTTGGGGGAAATCCAAAGCGAATTGAGTTGCTCGTTTCCATCGGCTTGGGGTTCTTGGTCTTTTGGAGCCAGGGCCGCCATGAAGGGCACTTCAAAGCGGATGGGCAAATCGCGGTCGGTGCTCCAATGGCAAACCACATTGAGTTGGTCCAAGGCAGCACGCCAACCCAGGGCTTGGAGTTGGGGCCAAAGGGGGAGGTGGCGCGCTAACTTTTGGAGTTGAGACGGGATGAGAGCGTGACCTTTTTCATCAACGCCAAGGAAGATGCCGAGTTCTTCAAAGCTCTCTCTGAGCGCTGTGGCGCTGTGGGTGAGGCGAGGCTCAAAGGGTTGCCCTTGCACTTGCGCCCAAGAGGCGGCGTATTGCGAATCGCCGTCATCGATGCGTCCACCGGGGAAGACGTGGGCGCTTGGCGCAAAGCGCGCTTTGTGTGATCTTTGGGTGAGGAGGACTTCAAGCCCTTGAGGCTTTTGTGCATCTCGGTACCAAATCAGGGTGGCCGCAGGCTGGGCGGGCGCGATGGGCGTTGCAGGATGCAGGTGTTGTGAGGGACGGGTCATGTTGCAGGGAATGGATGAAATAACGCTTGAAATAACGCCAGAAGGTCTCATGGGGCACAGGCTCTGGGCTTGATGGCCTCTCTCACCCCTGGCCTCCAAAACTTCGATGCTACTCCACTCCAAGCGCTTTCGCCAAATCAGTGGGGGTATTGGGTGGCTGGGTGGGCAAGAGGGTTGAAGGCGTTAAACTGTGTCCTCATGCAATGACACAAGGTGACTTTGAGGGGCCAGTGTCATGAGTCATCAATTCAATTCCCCCCCCATTCAATGGAGAGCTGCCATGAACCTATTTTTCAAGTGGACCTTGGCCACTTTATTCGCCCTTTGGGCGTGCCTGCCCGCTGCCTGGGCTCAAGCCTGGCCGGGCAAACAACCCATCAAACTCGTGGCTGTTTTCCCGCCCGGGGGCTCAGTGGACCAAGTGGCTCGCATTTTGTCGCAACCCTTGTCCCAGCAGTTGGGACAAACGGTGATCGTGGACAACAAGGGAGGCGCTTCAGGCTCGGTTGGCACAGCCGGTGTTTTGAACTCCCCTGCCGATGGTTACACCTTTGCAGTGGTGTTTGACACCCACGGTGTGAACCCCAGTTTGATTCCCAATTTGCCCTATGACAGCAAAAAAGATTTGATCCCCCTTGTGTTGGTTGGGACCTCTCCCATGGTGCTTGCGACCTATTCGGCCTCAGAGTACAAGACCTTTCAAGATGTGATCAAAGCGGCGAAGGCCAAAAAAGTCGTGAGCTTCGGCACGATTGGAAGTGGCAGCTTGGGTCATTTGGCGATGTCGTTGTTGGGTAAAAACGCAGGCGTTGAATTCAACCACATCCCCTACAAAGGCGGCGGCCCCTTGATGAACGATGCGATTGCGGGACACGTGCCTTTGTCGATTGGTTCTGTTTTTGTGACCAAACCTCATCTGGACAGTCAGCGCATGAGAGCACTCGCAGTCACGAGCACCAAGCGCGCACAAGATTTGCCCAATGTCCCAACCATTGCGGAGATGGGATTTCCAGGCTTTGATGCGCCGTCTTGGTGGGCTGTTTTGGCCAGCGCAAAAACGCCTCCTGAGATTGTCAAGCGCATGAACGAAGAATTGAACCGAGTTCTTAAAAATCCAGAAGTGGCTCAAAAGCTCGACGCCCAGGGCATTGACGTGGTGGGCGGGAGTGCGGACAAAGCCCGTACCTTCATCGATGGACAAATGGACATTTGGGCCAAGGTGGTCAAAGACAACAACATCTCGGCTGAGTAAGCTCTGGCCTAAATGCCAAGGGCTTTGAAGTTCAGAGCTTGTGGTGTTGAGCTGAGGTGCAAGGCGCCCTAGAGCTCAGGTCTCTGGGTTCACGCCCAAGGCCAGTAAAAAGCGAGCGACCATGTTGTAAGTGGCGATTGCGGTGGTGATCTCCACGATTTGAGTGGTGTCAAAGTGTTTTTTCATGGCCTCAAACACCGCATCACTCACGTGCACGTCTAGGGTCATTTGTGCAGCGTACTGAATCACCAGCGAGGAGACCTCGTCGAGCTCGGGGTCCTTGACCCCAAGTCTGGCATCCCCTGCAAGAACGCGTGCCAAGGCATCGAGTTCGCTTTGGGTGCCTCCTGCACTCAAGAAGTCGGGCGCGTGGTGCACGTACTCGTAGTGAGCACCGGTCAAGAGGGCCACGGTGCAGATCCCAATCTCGCGCAACTTTCTGCTGGTTGGCAGCCCAGTGCGCACCTCTTTTAAAAATCCATTCCACCCTCTGGCCACCGGTTCACTCCAAAGAAGCGCCAAATCCAAATTGATGAATTCCCCGCCTCTTCTGGCTTTGATGGCATCGATGAGTTCTTGGGGTTGGGCCTTTTGTTCGGGTGTCCAGGAGGGTATGCGCATGTGCTTGGGCTTTCTAAGGAGGGAGGAGATCACTAAGATGGGATTCAAGCGCACAGTATAGATGCGTGGGATGGGATTTGACGCACCAAGGGTGTGAGCCGTTTGCAAGAGACGCCTCTTGATCACAGCACATGGGAGGGTGTGAAATTTTCTCTCGACCAAGACTTGGGGCTAAAAAGCTCAGATAATTCGCTCATGACCATTCCATTTAGCAAAATGCACGGCACAGGCAATGACTTTGTGGTGATCGATGAGACACAAAGCAGCTACGGCTTGAGCGCAAAAGATTACCAATTCATCGCCGATCGACACTTTGGTGTGGGCGCGGATCAAATCCTAACGGTTCGAAGCAGCTCAGAGCCAGGCATTGACTTTGAGTACCACATCCACAACGCAGATGGCTCAGAGGTTGAGCACTGCGGAAATGGAGCCAGGTGCTTTTTGCGCTTCGTGCGCGAGCAAGGCTTGAGTCAAAAAAGTCCCTTGAGGGTCAAAATCAAAAAGGGTGTCATCGAACTCGTTGACACCGCTGAGGGGTTGGTGAGTGTCAAGATGGGCGTGCCCGTTTTTGAGCCCGCCTTGATCCCAATGGACGTGAGCCACACCCAAGGGGTGGTGGCGAGCTCAGAGAATGGCTTTCAGACTTGGCAGTTGACACTCCAAGATCACACCCCAGTTCAATTCACATCCTTGTCCATGGGCAACCCCCATGCGGTGATCGTGGTCCCACAACTCGAGTCAGCCCCTGTTCAGACCTGGGGTCCAGAGATTGAGCACCACCCCTCTTTCCCCAACCGAGTCAACGTGGGTTTCATGCAGATACTCTCGCGCGAGGAAATTTCACTGCGTGTCTTTGAAAGAGGCTCAGGCGAAACGTTGGCATGTGGAACGGGCGCATGTGCTGCAGTGGTGAGTGGCATTCGCTTGGGGCTTTTGGAATCCAAGGTGCGAGTCAAAACACGTGGCGGCTCGCTTATGATTGAGTGGTCAGGCGAGGGGCACGATGTGGTGCTGAGCGGGCCTGCAGTGACCGTATTTAAAGGCGAATTGGACAGAACATGACACAACAGCACAGCATGAATCCCATCACAGAGGATGACATTGCCAATTTTTTGGTGAACACACCTGACTTCTTTGTGAGGCACGCTGAGGTGTTGGCGCAGGTTCGCATTTCCAGTCCTCATGGACAACGCGCGGTGAGTTTGCAAGAACGACAAGCCGACATGCTCAGAGAAAAAATCCGGGCTTTGGAGACGCGCTTGATGGAGATGATTCGAAACGGCAACGACAATTTGATCTTGACCGATCGTTTGCACCGCTGGTCCAAGCACATCTTGTTGGAGAACAACCCAGAGCAGCTGGCCCAATTGATTTTGGTGGAGATTCAAAATCAATTCATGGTCCCCCAAGTGGCCATGAGGCTTTGGTCGTTGAAGAGCGAGTTTGAAGACCACCCACTGGCCTTGGCGGGTACCTCGAGTGTGCAAGAGTTTGCCTCCTCTTTGTCTCAGCCTTACTGCGGACCCAATTCGGGGTTTGAGGCCATTGCGTGGCTTGAAGATCCCAAAGCGGTTCAGTCCATTGCCATGGTCACACTCAGAAAACCCAACGCATTGGGTGCTGTGGAGTTAAGCGCCATGGCGTCCACACAAGGCGCCATGGGCAAAGAGCAGACCTCTGAGTCCAGTGCAGCAACATCCAACGCACACTCTGCTTTTGGCTTGTTGATATTGGCCTCCCCAGACCCCCAGCGATACCACGCAGGCATGGGAACGGACTTCTTGGAGCGCATTGGAGATTTGGCCAGCGCGGCGTTGAGCGTTTTGGCCGCTTGAAAATACAAACAGGTCCTTCAAGGGCCTTTGGGGAATGGCCAGAAGCTCACGCTTTGAGCATTCACCGGATTGGGATCGATGCACATGGACGCACCTAATAGAGCGCTTTCTTCAAGTGTGAGTGCTGCCCCTCAAGCGGCGCGCGCCCCAGCGTCCCCAGAGTCTGTAGAGCCAAGCGACTGGTCTTGGGTTGAGCGGTACTTGGACCACGTGGAGCATGAGAAACGCCTGTCCAAGCGCACGGTGACTTTGTACCAGCTCGATTTGGAAAAGCTGTGTGCCTTGGCCAAAGCTCAAGGAGTTGTCCTCAATACATTGACGAGCGAGCACATTCGCAACTTCATCGCACGCATGAACCGAGAGGGTCGCAGCCCCAGAGGGATCGCGCTCATTTTGTCGGGCTGGAGGGGTTATTACGCCTGGGGCACGAGAGCGGGTTTGATGAGTGCCAACCCGGTGCTGGGTATCAAAGCGCCCAAGGCTGCCAAACCCCTTCCCAAAGCCTTAAGCGTGGATGATGCGGTGCGACTTGCCGATTTCGATCGGACCAAAAGCGTGGGCTTTGAGCAGGCTCAGGCCCAGCGGTCCCCCAAAAATGCGGCCCTTCAGTTGTGGCTCAATGCACGAGACGAGTTGATGGTGGAGCTGCTCTATGGCAGCGGCCTGAGGGTGGGTGAGATGGTGGGCCTCGATGTTGAGGACTCCAAGGGTGCGTTGGGCTGGATAGACGCACAAGCGGGTTTGGCCTATGTGGTGGGCAAGGGTAGCAAAGCGCGAACGGTGCCTGTGGGAGAGCTTGCATTGAAGGCGTTGGCCCATTGGAAGTCCATCAGAGAGGAGGTCTTGAAGAGGTCCCCCACTGAAGAGCGCGCGAGCGACTCACGTGCTTTGCTCATTGGTAGACACGGGACCCGCTTGAGCGCTCAAGCCATTTGGGAGCGACTCAAAGCACGGGCCCAAGCAGCTGGACTTCACACACCGGTTCACCCCCACATGCTCAGGCACTCCTTTGCAAGCCATTTGCTCCAGTCCAGTGGAGATTTGAGGGCTGTGCAAGAGCTCTTGGGACACGCCAACATCAGCACCACGCAGGTCTATACGCGACTTGACCACCAACATTTGTCGAAAATTTACGATCAAGCACACCCAAGAGCCAAGCGAAAATCTTGAGCCCCATTTTTTTTGAGAGGTCATGGGTGTACTGGTTTGAGGGACAATGCAAAGTTCTTGGCTTGAGCAAGAGGGAGCCAGGGGTCAAGCGCTTAGCTTGAATTCAACTTGGCCCTGCACAGGTCAGAGGCCTAGCAAAGCGCAACCCAAAACTCAAACCATCAACGCACACCTACACACATGAAAACACTCAAATTGAGAGAAGGCAAGGACCGATCTTTGCGCCGTGGTCACCCTTGGGTGTTTGAGGGCGCCATTGAGACGGGGCGAGCAGATGCGGGAGAGACGGTGCGCATTGAAGACCACCAAGGTCAATTCATGGCATGGGGGGCTTACAGTCCCAAGTCCAAGATCAGAGCGAGAATTTGGAGCTTCAAGGAAGACGAGAGAATTGACGAGGCATTTTTCGATCGCACGGTTCAAGCTGCGGTGCTGGCCCGCCAAGCCCTTCAAATTCACTCCAACGGAATTCGTTTGGTGCATGGTGAGTCCGATGGATTGCCGGGTTTGATCGTAGATCAATATGCGGATACGTTGGTGGTTCAGGTCCAAGCGTGTGGGGTGGAGAGGGCCAAGCCTTTGTGGCTCAAAGCACTCAAGCAGCACACCGGTTTGGATAAGGTTTATGAAAGAAGCGACACCCAAGCCAGGGTCTTGGAGGGCTTGGAGTCCACTGTTGGGTGGTTGTCGCATCCTTTGGGGGACTCGCCTCCTTTAGATCTCACCATCCAAGAGCACGATTGGACGCTTTCATTGAACATCCACGAGGGGCACAAAACAGGCTTTTACTTGGACCAACGCAACGCGCGTCGCGTGTTCTCAGAGTATGTGAGGCGCCACGCCTTTGAGAGTGTGCTCAATTGTTACGCCTACACAGGAGGCTTTAGCGTTGCGGCTTTGCACGGCATGAAACACTCAGGTGTTTGGCCCAAGGCAGGCCACGTGATCAGTGTGGACTCCTCGGGTCCATCCCTCATGGAGGCGCAAAAAAACGTGGCGCTGAACGGCTTCACCTCTGAGCACCACCAAACTTTGGACGCCGATGTGGGGCAGACCTTGAGAGGCCTGTTGGCTGAGAACCGGCGTTTTGATGCGATCGTGCTCGATCCCCCTAAATTTGCCCCATCGGCTCACCACGTGGAGCGTGCCGCTCGTGCCTACAAGGACATCAATCGTTTGGCGCTCCAACTCCTGCGTCCAGGGGGCGCGCTCTTTACCTTTAGTTGTTCAGGGGGGGTGAGCCCAGAGCTGTTTCACAAAATTGTCGCCTCCGCAGGCGCCGATGCCCATGTCGATGGTTTTATTGTGGAGCGACTCCAAGGGGACGTGGACCACCCGATGACGCTCAATTTCCCGGAAGGGGATTATTTGAAAGGGCTGGTGGTGCTTAAAAAATAAGCAAATAAGCAAATAAGCCTAAAAAGAGGGGGCTTTTAGAGTCAATTTGATCATTTTGCGACATTAAGTGGGTCCCTGTCATTGAAATCGAGCTAGACTGCCCCACTTATTCTTTTTTGCAAACTGTTGAAAGTCCCCCATGCTCATTCCAGCGACCATTCTGACCGGCTTTTTAGGCTCAGGCAAAACAACACTCCTCAAGCGAGTGCTATCCGAAGCTCATGGACAAAAGATCGCTGTGATCGAAAATGAGTTTGGTGAAGAAAACATCGACAACGACATCTTGGTCTTGGAGAGTGAAGAGCAGATCATTCAGATGAGCAACGGCTGTGTCTGTTGCACGATCCGTGAGGATTTGAGGACCACGTTGGCTGACTTGGCGCAAAAAAGACGCAAAGGTGAATTGAATTTCGACCGCGTGGTCATTGAGACCACTGGCTTGGCCGATCCAGGGCCTGTGGCGCAGACCTTTTTCATGGATGACGAGGTTGCAGAGAGCTTTTTGCTGGATTCAATTTTGACACTGGTCGATGCCAAGCATGCTGCGACTCAACTCAATGACCGACAAGAGGCGAGACGACAAGTGGGCTTTGCCGACCAAATCTTCATCAGTAAAAGTGATTTGGTCACCCCCGAAGCCTTGGATGCGTTAAAGCACCGTTTGTCTCACATGAATCCCAGAGCACCCCAAAAAGTGGTGCATTTTGGTGAAGTCTCCATTGCAGAGGTGTTCGATCTCAAGGGCTTTAACTTGAACGCCAAATTGGACATTGATCCAGAGTTCTTGAACGCAGACCAAGGTCACGATCACAGCGGTGAGCATTGTGATCATCCCTCCCACAAGAGCGAGCACCATGACCATGCAGGGCATGATCACGACGCTCATGAGGGGCACGATCACCATGATCACCATCATGGTCATCACCACCACCACGATGATGATGTGAAGAGCTTTGTCTTCAAGTCAGAGCGGGCCTTTGATGCAGCCAAGTTGGAAGACTTTTTGGGCGCCATCGTTAACATCTATGGGCCCAAGATGCTTCGCTACAAAGGGGTGCTTTACATGAAAGGGACCGAGAAAAAGGTCATCTTCCAAGGGGTTCACCAGTTGATGGGCAGCGACTTGGGGCCAGATTGGGGTCCAAATGAGACCAAAATGAACAAAATGGTTTTCATTGGTATCGATTTGCCCCGAGATATTTTCCTCCAAGGACTCCAACAGTGCTTGGTATGAGTACAATCCGCGCGCGACTGACGCTTTATTGCGTTTTGTGCTCCTCAGGGGCAGCGCTCCAAGGGGCGTTCAACTGAGAGCGGTTTGATGTTGGAATGATGATAAAAGTGGCGTGTTTGACACAGCCACAGAGATTCTTAGGAGACCCACATGAAAAGTCAGAGTGTTCGCCCCGCGGCCAAGACCTCCAAGCCCACAACGTCGGCTAAGAGTGCGTCAAGTTCAAAGTCGTCCTCCAAATCCAGTGTGCCCGTCTCCAAGGGCTCTAGCGCAAAACCCGCTGTCAAAGTGGCTGCCAAAGCAAGCCCTAAAACGGCTGTAAAAGCACCTGCCAAGGCGCCAGTCAAAGTCTCAGCCAAGGCCCCCGTTAAAGCAGTGGCCAAAGCTCCAGCCAAGCCAGTTGCCAAAGCACCCGTCAAAGCGGCTCCAAAAGCACCTGCCAAGGCGCCAGTCAAAGTCTCAGCCAAGGCCCCCGTTAAAGCAGTAGCCAAAGCTCCAGCCAAGCCAGTTGCCAAAGCACCCGTCAAAGCGCCTGCAAAGTCGCCTGTGAAAGCTCCCGCCAAAGCGGCGGCCAAGCCTGCACCCAAGGTGGCCTCTAAACCACCCGTGAAGGCTCCTCCCGCCAAGGCGCCCGTCAAAGGGGGCGCCAGCGCAAGCGCCAAGGGCGCTGTCAAAACTCACTCACACCTTGCTCCCAAGGTGCCTGAGCCTGTGAAACCTTCAACGAATCCATTAAGCATGTCCACCAAAGTGGTGGCTGGGCAATCCATTGCGC
>CAIKYO010000327.1 GCA_903831655.1 uncultured Burkholderiales bacterium | reverse complement strand
ATGCGGGCGGAGCATTCACCACCCCCAATGGCGTGAGTATCAACTCGCTCTCACCCACTGCGGGCGGAATCGTCTTTCTCGCCTGGATTCTTGGCGTCTTCGCGCTCACCAGCTTCGCGCTCGTTAGGCGGGATGTTTAACCTCGCAGCATTGAGGTAATAACTCCTCTTAATTAAGGTGCGAACGAAGGATAGGTATATCGGGCCAGCTCAGAACTTGAACTGGCAGAGGTAAGTACATGCGATGGCACACCCTCTTTGAGGTTATGTGTTCCAAAAATAGAACTGTGAGTAACGGCTGCCACAAGATCATCGACGGCCATTTTTCCTTCCAAACCTTTAGCCTGGAGCGCTGTTGCGCAAGCACTTGCAGCTCTACGCATGTGAGCATTTTACTAATTTTGTATGCCGGGCAGAAGAAAAACCCTATACACGGTTGACCAGTCACTCTGAGCGCCGTTAATTCTCAACTCGTTGTACGACGTGGCACGATTCATTAAAGTTTCAGTCTGAGTTACAAACGTGAGAGAGAAAATTGAAGGCAGGATGATAATGAACGGTCAGAAGAAACGATTCTTTGTAGGACTTATCGGCTGTATCGGAATATTGACTTTGAGCGCATGCGGCTCGACGAATGGAAATCCAGCAGGCACAAGTGCAAATCCGCAATCTAATTCCTCTGGCACTTCGGGTGCTTCACTTCCCGCTGGTTCTCAGCTATTTGTCTACATCGAACCGATTGATAAAGGCTGTTTTAGCGATGGAAATGCCGCCATTAATTCCAACGACAGTGTCTCATTGGTGTTGGGCGATCCTCGGCAAAACCCTCTCTCGGAAAAACCATTGGCGACCGGATCACTTTATGCACGTGAAGGCGGATGTGGATTAGGTGCTTCCTTCACACTGAATTCAACCCCAGCTAAGACTTCAGGCACGGTAATCGATACGACAACACACACTGTCATTGGAAACATTGAATTAACACCGAATGGAAATACCAACATTTACTTCAGTACCAATCCTGATGGATCAAACTAACCGGTTTTAAGGAACGCACTCATGGCAACTAATTTCTGTAGCAATTGTGGCGAGGCAGCGGTCTCAACAGCTCGGTTCTGCTCCAAGTGCGGTACTGCCTATGTAGCAATTGCGCCGGTACCTGTAGCTCCTGAGCCAACACAAATCCCAATCATGATTAAACCTGCCCCAGTCAAACAACCCGTTGGGGTATCGGGGCTTCAGTGGGTTGGCATTGTCATAGGCCTGTTTGTCGGAGGCACTGCGTTAGAGAACGCAATCAGCATGCCCTCGGTGGCCGAATATGTAACTTTGAACATCACCCCAAGCACCCTGATAGGTGGCGGGTGGTTCCATTGGTATTCGGGAGATTATGCATTGCTAGCCCAGACCTCAGATCCTGGTGGGATGAGCGCAAGTACTTGGCGCACAATTCTCTGGTTCTTGACCGGATTCGGCTTCTCGCTTGCGGGGCCAGGTATTAAACAAGGGATTCGAAAGTCTGTTAGAGAAGTGAGCAATTAGTGGATGTAGCGAGTCGGATGATCACCCGGAATTAAAGGTAATTCATCATTTGTACTCGCAATGCTCCCAATAAGTGGAAGTTCGAAACTATTCTACATTTGCATGGTTTTACATCTGAATGGTTAGTCTAAATCCTCTTACAATTTGCACGACATAAACTCGTTAGATCACGCTGTCAAGTTAAATAAATCCTCTTCACCAGCTACTTTTCTAGACTACTCTGGTTTCAAGCAGTAATGGAGGTTGATACGATTTCTTAATGGGAGCGTTTTCAGAATTACTGACACCAATTTTGCATACCACATTCAACCAAGCCCTAGATTGGTTCTACTAGAAAACGCATTCACAAATGCAAATAAAAAATATATTCAAATTGTTGGTGTTGGAAGTACCAATCATCAGAAAAGAAAATATTTCCTTGACATATGCGAAGATAAAGAATGAGATAATTGAATATGAAGATTTCAACGATTTTCTCATAAAATCAAAATCTGAACTTAAGCAATCTATTTCAAAAATACAAACAGACTATTGAAGAAATTTAATTAGAAGCTACGCAGAAGCAGCAAGAGATACTAGGAGATTATCTTCAGTTATGAAAAGTTCGCAGTCCAAACAAATCTT
>CAIKYO010000326.1 GCA_903831655.1 uncultured Burkholderiales bacterium | reverse complement strand
ATAGAACATTCTCATGTAAACGTCATAAAAGCGTGGATCATATCCTGTTTGGAATGTGATAGTTTGTCCAGAAACAGGTGGAGGTGTATCCTTCAAATTCCGTACACCAAAAGTGAACGTGAGCATTGAAGTGGGCTTGTAACTTCCGAAAAAATCAAACGTTTGATAGGGCGCAACTACAGAGGTTTGATTTTGATCGATGTATCCAGATTTGTAGTGCATTGAAAGACCCAGTGACCACTCATCCTTCATCCAAGTCATTGAAGCTGTATCTTGGAGTCTAAAAACAGGGCCTGTTCCAGAGAACACTCCCACATTGTCATGCATCGGTCCACCAGCATAGTCAGAATAATCATAGCCCTCAACATAAGTGCCAACTGCCTTGAATAAGAAGGCGCCAGATTGTGCTGTGGGAATTTTATAAGACGTTGAGAAATCCACTCCGTGGGTATTTGTTGTTCCCAAATTCATGGTCTGCAAATTAACATAACCGCAATTTGGACAATTCACACCAGAGACTGACAAGGAGCCATCAGGCAAGCGGTTAAAAAGTCCTCCAAAAGTTGAGTAATTCGCAGGATTGAACACGGTAGCTTCGGACAATGTGCCAATGGTTTGATTCAACTGAATCCACCAAAAGTCTAACCCTGCATTGAAGTTTTGAGTGGGCTGATAAAGAAGGCCAAACATCGCATTTTTAGATGTCTCTGGCTTAAGATTTTGATTTCCACCTAAAAGATCGACGCGTTGGGTATTAACACATGAGCCCTTGGGTGCCCCGCTAACAGCAACACCATTGTTGCAGTATCTAGGATCGGTCCAATCTCCAGCTGTCACACTGAAGGCGTTAGCGGCATATAAATCGTATAGCGAAGGAGCGCGATATCCAGTAGAGACTGAGCCCCTAAAGAGCCATTCCGGTTGTGGCTGAAAGCGGAAAGATAACTTGGGATTGGTAGTGGAGCCAAAGTCGCTGTAATTGTCATATCGGATCGCACCCGTTACATCCAATGCCTTTGTCAATGGCACATTGAGTTCAGAAAAGACTGAGAACACACTTCGCTGGCCTTGGTTATTGGTGTTTGGATCTATGCCAGTACTTGATTTGCCAAGAGCAGTAGCCACATCGGAATTGGCTATGTCAGAGAATTTCTCATTTCGGTGCTCTGCGCCCACAGCCAAAGCCACTGAGCGACCTGCTCCATACCAATCTCCCAGTTCCTTATTCGCACGGCCATCCAAAGTAATCACTGAACCCATTGCACTGATGGGAACTCCATTGACTGCTGCTTGATTGATGAGAGCAGTTCCAGCGGGTGTTTGCGCCCCAAAGGGGTTGATGATGCCGTTCAAAATGCCAGAGGAAATGATCGCATTATTGGGGTAACCGTAGTAAAAGTCAGAAATCCTGTTCTGATTAAAACTGAGGGCCGTTTGATAGTCCCAGTCATTCATCTCGCCACTCAGAGCCGTCACAAAACGTTGTTGTACGTTGGTCGCTTGGTCAGCTCGATTGCCATTAAAGGTGTCTCTCCAATAAACTTGGGTTTGTGCTGTTGGATCCCAGCAATCCCCTGCACCAATGTTTCCATTGGGACAAGAGGTTGCGCCTGGTTTCACAATAGTTGGGTTAGGGAACAAAGGAATACCTGCACTGCCAGGGCCCGTGTAGCCTGGATAAAAAGGCGTATTGGGATTCATGTTGTAGCCTGAAATGGGCGAAGGCGAGATGTTGCTCGTTACAACACTTCGAGTCGCGAAGTATTCTGTTTCAAGTTTTTGCTGATTGGGAAGAGCTAAAGTTCCTCTTAACATGCCAGAAGTTTTATCTGACTGTGGCACCAGGTCAAAATACTTTTCCACATCGATCTGACAGTACTGACCCGAATTTGGATCGTTGACGTAAGAGGAATTGGGCTGCTTGCAACCTGGAGCGTTGGGACTGTAAAGCCCATTAACCACATTCTGGCTGTAATTCGATGAATTCACCGAATACTTGGGGGTTGTAAAACTGCGATCGGTTGCAGAGATTTCATTTTGATGTTGGTAATCAATGAATCCAAAGAGATTGAAGTTTTGCTCCTCCAAATCCCCAATACCGAAGCCAAAGTTAAGATTTTTGTTGCCTCCACCTTGCCCAGAACCCTTGCCTGCACCAGCCGATAAAACACCACCTGTGAATTGTTTCTTCGTGATGAAGTTGATCACACCACCCACTGCATCTGTCCCATAAAGAGATGAGGCCCCGTCTCTTAGCACTTCTATTCGGTCTAAGGCAGCCATTGGAATCATATTCAAGTCAGGAGCCGAACCATCAATCGCATTGTTGGCAATGCGTCTGCCGTTGAGGAGCACCAAGGTTTTGTTGTTACCCAAACCACGCATATTCGCAAAAGAAGCTCCACCCGTTACAGCTCCAACAGATTGACTGGTATTTTGAGTGGATTGATTGCCTGAAATCAAAGCAAGGGCACCTTCAATCGTATTGATACCCTGGGACCTTAAATCATCCATTTTTAAGACAGTAACGGGAACAGAAGTCTCAGCATCAATTTGCTTGATCGCAGAGCCCGTGATTTCAACTCGATTGAGTTGTGTGGGCTTTGCCTGATTTGGAATGAAACTAGGAGCGGCTTCTTGGGCCGGATTGTTCAACGCTGAGGCCGCAGTGCTGGCCGCAGTTTGAGCAAAAACCACCCCTGGAGAGATGCATGCGCTGGCGTAAAACGTCAAAATTAAACTGGGCTTGAACACCCTGCGAGTCAAACTAACTACACTCATGAACCTATCCTTTTCAGTGGATTGAATGAAAACAACAGCCTAGGGCTTAGAAGGTCACCTATCAAAAGTCAGACAATGAAACATTGCAATTTCATTATTTTGTCATCAGACTCCTTTATACGAAATTTAAACGCCTCTTACAATCCGAAAATGTGACCGATTAATAAATTTGTATCAAAGGGACTAATTCACCATCTGGTACAAAACATTCTCAGAGCAAGCCAATACAATGAAAAAAAAAGACACTCGATTGAACAATTCCTTTCCCATTGCAATGGCCATTACAGCGTCGTTGCACGGACATTTTTCTTGTGCTTCGATTTGATTCACTATCTTTGCCCATCACCTCAAACAAAGCAAAATGATGTGGTTCAAACAAGCGTAATACTAAATAATTAGCCGAAGTGTGCTCACTTGTTGCAAAAAAATAACACTTCTCATTCCTTTCCCATAACCCACGCATTGATTGCATTTGCGGTGGTCTTTGTTTGGGGAACGAATTTTGTCGTGATCAAGTACGCACTGAACACCATCTCTCCCATGCTGCTGGGCTCACTCAGATTTGGCTTGGCGTTCGTGCCTGCTGCTTTTTTGATCCCCAGACCCAAGGTCTCCTTTCTCAATTTGCTGACCTATGGACTGTGCATTGGAGTTGGACAATTTGGCCTCTT
>CAIKYO010000325.1 GCA_903831655.1 uncultured Burkholderiales bacterium | reverse complement strand
CACTGGTATTGGCGTAAACCACTGTGACGCGGTCTGGATGGGTGGCCTTAAATTGGGCAAAGTCAGAGGCGTCGCAACCCAAATCTAATGAGCAGGTTGCCTCCAAGTCAGGCATGAAGACCCGTTTTTCTGGGCTCAGAATTTTGGATGTTTCACCCATAAAGCGCACGCCAGCCACAATCAGATTTTTGGCGGGATGGTTTTTGCCAAAACGTGCCATTTCCAAAGAGTCGGCTACAAAACCACCAGTTTCAATCGCTAGATCTTGAATATCGCCATCAACATAGTAATGGGCTACAAGAGCAGCATCCTTTTCTACCAGTAGTTGCTTAATTCGAGAGGTAACAGCGGCTTTTTCAGCGCCATGCAAATGGGGAGGGGTTTTGGCCCACGCTTGGGCCGTACAGGTTGCTCCAGCAGCATTTTGCTGGGGGTAGTCAAAGGCAATTGGGGTGTTCACAGTTGAATTCATACGAAATCTTAACCTGCCTAGGACTCCAATTCAAAAGGAGTATTCAGAAAGGCCAAATTGGCTAAAAATAAATGGACAAACAGCAGGGGGAGGGCAGATCTTTACACTGCATCAGTTGCTTCAAAATAATAGTGACGCTAATTGTCAAAAAATTACATTTTTGGCGGCTGAGCTGGCCGCATAAATCCCTGCATTTTCTTTTTTATAGCTGCATCCATCGCAGCTGAAATGAGAGCCTTTTCATCTACTGGTATTGATGTATTGAGGCTAAAAGTATTATTTGAGATTTGATGGCTCATGAGTTTTTGAAATTCTTCAGCGCTAATGCCGTGCTCTCTAGATGCTATGCTGAGATCATTATCACCAGATACAGCGTTATCCGAAGATGATTGATTGTTCGTGGATTTTGGAGCTGCAGCTTCGCGATCTTGATGCTGTCCAAAGCGAATAGCGATGCCTTTTTTAAGCTTTTGATTGATGGCCCATAAGCTCAAAAATATTAGAAAAATAAAAATGAATAGAGCGATAGCAACTTGGGTCAATGTCTGATGATTTTCGCTAATTCTTTTGGAGAGTAGTTCTTGTTCAGCTTTGAGTGTATTGGTTGCACTTACTATGGCTTCGTTTTGAGCGCCTAATTGGATAATGTTCTTTTTAGTCTCGGCGTTCGCTAGGTTCTGATTGGCAAATTCTTTTTTGATTGCAATCTTAATACTCTTGAGTTCATTATCAACGGCAGAAAGGGCGTTATCACTGGTGACTGTTGGATCGGTGCTACCGGCATACGCAAAGGAAGAGCCGAACACAATTAGCAGCCCAATACATAAAAATTGTATGCTCTTCAAGACTCTCTGTGACCTCTGACTGTTACTGTCTTATCGCAATTAGGGGTTTTTAGAGTGGAAGAGAGAATTCGAAGTAATTCTCTCCAGCGTTTAGTCTTAACTGCAGGGTTTCATTTTTATTCTTAAGCGCTGCAATTTCATTGCTGTTGACCAAGAGGCCAAGCTTATCGCCAGTTAAATTTACCCATGCTGGAGCCGGGGAGCCATCCACAAGGGTGAGACTAGCACTTGATCGAGCAGCTGAATCTTGCAGCTTTATCTTGAGTTCATTTGGAAAGTTCAGAAGTATGACTTCAGTTGTTTGATTTTTTCCAGGTGTTGCCGCAGATGAAGGTGACTGCTCGACAATTTTCTTGAGCTTACCAAGCACTTCGCAACCTTGCTCCATGGCCAAAGTGGAATAATGAACCTCACCTTCAACTAGTGCACCCTTGCGGATAATGACATTAGTTGCCTGAATTAAGCCTTTGACTGAGCCGGATACATCCAGTTGTGTGCAGCTAATATTTCCTACAACAAATGAACCAGCTTCTGAAACAGCCTTTTTGGAGGAAATATTACCCTCAACCTTTCCCGAAACAATTACAGTGCCTTGACCGGTTAGGTCACCAACAATACTGAAGTTTTTGCCCAACAAGAGGACGTTATCCTCGTCAATGCCTTGATCAGATTGGCGGGAAGGGTTTTGGTTAGTGCTCATGATTGCCTGT
>CAIKYO010000324.1 GCA_903831655.1 uncultured Burkholderiales bacterium | reverse complement strand
GCTCTTTTCGATATGAGACGTCATTGGCTTGGGCGCTAAGGACGTTGTCGTCACCGGTTGCCGTGACGTCGGCAATCATCATCCGACTTTCAACCCGCTCTTTGAGGTTGATGTATTCGTCAAGTGAGATGTCGGGCCAGTAGTTGACCAGTTGAATGCTGGCGTTGGTAGAACCAATGCGGTCAATTCGACCAAAGCGCTGAATGATGCGAACTGGGTTCCAGTGAATGTCGTAATTGATCAGGTAATCGCAGTCCTGCAAATTCTGGCCTTCAGAAATGCAGTCAGTGCCGATGAGCAGGTCAATCTCAGCAAGCTCACCGGGAAGCACAATGGTTTTCTCTTTTGATCGCGGTGAGAACAGCGTCAGAAGCTCCTGAAAGTCGTAGCTCTTTTTCAGGGTGGATTTTGGAGCCGCGCTGCCGGTTACCTTGGCGCTGTGCAGGTGCAGAATTTCTAACAACTCTGGTGCTAGATTGGCGTAAAGGTAGTCTGCGGTATCGGCAAAGGCAGTGAACAGCAGGATTTTCTTGTTGCCTGGATTGATTGGGTTTGCCAGTTTGCCGAGGATCAAAGCCTTCAAATGCTGTAACTTTGCATCATCCGCAGGTGTGACCTTGTTCATGGAAGCCAGCAGCCCGTCGATGATCTCCATGTCAACTTGCAGCTCATGCTCCCAAGAGGGCAGATCCATGTCGTCCAAGCTAATCTTTACCTTGTTGCCAATTTCGCTTTCACTTAGATCTGGTAAATCGTCGTCATCAACATCCAAGTTTTCCATTTGGCTTGTTAGGTCATCAACATTGACGGCTTCGCCCGTTTTATTGAAAGCGCTGATCTTGGCCAACGTGTTTGCGTTGTTGTCTCGTAAAGAGGTCAGTGTCAAACGAAACGACTGAATTGAACTTTCCAAACGTTTAAGCAGGTTGGTTGTCATCAACGCTTGAAGGCTTTTTTCACGGTCAACCTGCTTCAACTTACCTTTGCCGGCAACTTCTGTGTCGTACATATCTTCGTACTTACTGAGGCGACTTGGAAGGATGTAACTGATCGGTGCGTAAACAGCGAGTTTTAGCAAAGAGAGCTGGGTAAAAATCTCGTTAAAACTCATCACATCAGTCCGTTGGGTCAACGGTGAGTGGAATGACAAGGGCTTGAGCCGTTCTGGGAACGGGCCGATATCTTTTGTATCGTAAAAGGTCTGAATGTGTTTGCGTGACCGAGCAATGGTGACGCTGTCTAGCAGTTCAAAGAAATCAAACTCTAATGTCTCAAGGATTGCTTTTGCGGTTCGTTGCTCTGGGGGCAGTTTGGCCCAGGCGTTGAAGCTGGCTTGGGCATTGCTGAAAATCTTCTCGACTGTTTTGCCTGTTCGTAGCTTCTTAGTAAGGTTCTCAGAATCACCCTCATAGGCAAGAGCCAATTGGTTTCGAAGGTCATTGAATCGGTTGTTTACTGGAGTCGCCGATAGCATCAAGACCTTCGTTTTCACGCCTTCCTTGATGACTCGATTCATCAGTTTTTGATACCGCGTTTCCTTTTCCTTGTAGGCATCGTTGTTGCGGAAGTTGTGCGATTCGTCAATAACAACCAAGTCGTAATTACCCCAGTTAATTCGGTTCAAAGGCGTGCCAAAAGACTCGCCACTGGTTCTGTTTAAGTCTGTGTGGCACAGGACGTCATAATTAAATCGGTCCTTTGAAAAAATATTAGTCTTGAGGTTGCGGTTGTAATTCAACCAGTTGTCTGCCAGCTTCTTGGGGCAAAGCACCAGAACCGATTTGTTGCGCAGCTCGTAGTACTTGACCACCGCCAAGGCCGTGAACGTTTTG
>CAIKYO010000323.1 GCA_903831655.1 uncultured Burkholderiales bacterium | reverse complement strand
GTCTCATTGAGGCGAGTGCCGGTACAGGCAAAACTTACACCATTGCTGCACTTTATGTCAGATTGATTCTCGGTCATGGGGAGCAATGCGCCTTTGGGCAGCCTTTGGCACCTCCCCAAATTTTGGTCATGACTTTCACCAAAGCTGCAACACAAGAGTTGATCGATCGAATACAACGCAGGCTCACCGATATTGCACAAGCATTGCGCCAAAACTTGAACGCGGATGCTGATCCTTTTGTGCAAGGACTTTTGCAGTCATATTCGACTCAGGAAGAAAAAAACATTGCAGCATGGAGGCTCTTTGAAGCGTCCAATCAGATGGATGAGGCTTGCGTACTCACGATCGATGCTTGGTGTCAGCGTGTGCTCAAAGAGTATGCAATTCTAACGGGTCAACCCTTTGACGATGAGCTCAGTGTTCAAGAGCAAGAGATACAAACACAGGCAACGGAAGACTTTTGGAGGAAACATGTTTATCCTTTATCCCAAGAAAATGCCAAAGCTTTAAAGTCGGCTTGGCCAAATGGTTTTGAGAGTCTTGTGCCTTTGATGGAGGAGTACTTTAAAGCCTATGCTTTAGAGGTGAATGTCATTCAAGACGGAAACAAGGATGAAACGCCCACCTCAGATCAACTGGGCGACTTGATTGAGCCATGGAGGCTAAAGGCCGAGGCATTGCACCGTGATTTGAGAGAAGATTTGTTGTCTGATTTGCATGAAATGCAAAACTGGTTGAATCATGAGGCGACGCACTTTGCCAACAATTGGGATGGTAGGCGGTTCAAAATTGAAAAGCTTAACGAAACTTTAAGGGAATTAAGGATTTGGTGTGAATCAATGGATTCGATGGGTCCTGGCGCCTTGGACCCAGAGCAGTGCTTCAAGCTCACCCAAAGCGGTCTGATTAGCATGCTCAGAACGGGCGTGATCAAAGAGCCTCCTACGTGTTTTGAGCGATTTGAAGAAGTTCATGAGTTGCTGTTTTCATTAGAACCCCTGGCTGAAATTTTGTCCCCCTTTGTGGTGGCACAGATCCAAGCACAGGTTGATTTGATCAAACGTCAAAGAAAAGTGTTTGGGTTTGCTGATCTGTTGAGTCGATTGTTTGAAGCCCTGAAAAATGAGCATGCACAAGAGCTGAAGGAAAAAATCAGGCAACAGTTTCCAGCGATATTGATCGATGAGTTTCAAGACACCTCTCCAATTCAGTACGGCATCTTTAATGAGATTTATTCGATTCAAAGCAACTTTGACTCAACTTGCGTTTGTCTCATCGGAGACCCTAAGCAATCCATTTATGCCTTCAGGGGCGCAGATGTCAACATCTACATCAAAGCCAAAGAGGCCACTCGGGGTAGACATTTTGTTTTGAGCAAAAATTACCGCTCCACTCAATCTGTGGTTGAAGTGGTCAATGGGATGTTTGAAAAGGCAGAGGCTTGCGAACAGGGGGCTTTTCTCTATGGTTCAAAAGAAGTGAGCCCTTTGCCCTATGTTTCTGTGGTGGCCAATGGCGTTGGAGAGGAATTTGTAGCCAATGGTGAGAGATGTGCAGTTTTGAAATGGGCGTGTGATTTGACTCCCAAGTCGGGTGCTCAATTGCGTGAAGAGTTTTCTCATCACTGCGCGCAACAGGTTTTGGATTGGCTTGAGGGTCATGAAGTTGGATTCTTATCACCAGAGAAGGGGCAAATTCAGGGTCAAGCTCTGAAAGCTCTAAAACCCTCAGATATCGCCATATTGGTGAGAACGGGCAATGAAGCACGCGCGG
>CAIKYO010000322.1 GCA_903831655.1 uncultured Burkholderiales bacterium | reverse complement strand
ATTGAGGAGTTGAGCTTAATAAATCAAGCCATCCTTGGGGTTGAAAAAACAAAACTCATTATTGAGATTGGAAAAAAGTCCATAAGCTCAGAATTGATAGATCTAACAAATTTTGTTGAACAAATTGTAAATAGTGGTTTTGAAATTTGGGCATTAGATGATTCATCAAAAAAATTTCTGCGAATATCACCGAACGATGAAATCAAAAATATACCTGTACTGAGTAGTTATATTTTTTACTGTGTAAAAAAGTCCCAAGCATTAAGCATCTGTTTTTTCTCGCATAGCCCGGGTCTTGGGGGATCTGAAAAAATGATGTTTGAATTAGCAGATGCGCTAGTAAAAGATTTTGGTGCTGTTTGTACTGTGGTGGTCCCACGACCGGGGCCACAATCTGAGGCACATAAAAAGATTGGTGTCGCCACCCTTTATGCGTTTCCTCATTTTCTTGACTATGGTTGGTGGTCTGATGACGCAGGCAAAGAAAAGTCTAAGGAAGATAAGCAGTTGAGAGCATTTACTTGTGCCAAGGAGATTGAGACAAATATACTTGAAAGCTTGCGCAGCTTTGATCCAGATGTTGTTTGGACCCAAAGCATGGTTATACCGTGGGGTGCAAAAGTAGCAGAAATTTTACACAAACCCCATATTTGGTATGTTACAGAATTCGGAGAGTTAGATTTTGGGTTTAAGTTTTTTGGCCCCTTTGAGGAAGTGCTTAATGAAATACAAAGTGCTTCTAACCATGTATATACATGTAGCCAAGTTTTAAAAGACACTCTTTTCCATTCTGCCGAGGAGGGGGAGGTTAGTGTTTTATATTCCTGCATTCCGGAGCCAACTATTAATGAATTACCAAGTATTGATCAATATTTCCGAAAAAAAGATTCTATTAAGCTTGGTATGTTTAGTCAGATTCGTCCAACAAAAGGGCAAGAAGATGCTGTTTTAGCCATTGCGGAGTGCATAAAGAATGGATTGAATATTGAGCTTGTAATTGCCGGGGGCGCAGATCAAGCATACCTCAAGCATTTAATGGCTTTAGCAAAAGATCTTGGCGTTGAGAAAAATATAAACTTTGTTGGATATGCAGATAATCCTTTTGGGTTAATGAGTCTTTGTGATGTTGTAATTATGTCATCCCGCCTAGAGGCGTTTGGCCGTGTCGGCGTTGAGGCCATGTTGCTAGGTAAACCAGTTGTTTTTGCAAACACTGGTGGTATTTCAGAATACCAGTTAGATGGTCAAACCGGATTATCGTATCCGCCTGGAGATGTTGTTATCTTATCCAAGCAATTAGAGCGATTGAGTAATGATCGAACATTGCGAGAGAAGATGGGTAAAGCCGGCAAAGAACATGCACTAAATATTTTTAGTAAGAAAAACTTTTCAGAACGCGTATATTTTGAATCAAAGAAAATTGCAGATGCTGGCCGTGGGAGTTCTCAAGGACCTAAAAGTATAGAAATATTAATTAAAGAGGCTGTTGAAAGTCTCAATAGCGGTGAAAGATATAAAAAATTTATAGGCAGAAACGAGCCATGTCCTTGCAAAAGCGGAAAAAGATATAAGCACTGTTGTGGAATGGTGAGTTAGTAAGCAATCAACAGGATCAATGCACCTGACAATTATGGATTTAGATTTAAATGATACTGTGTCTACTAAAGAATCTGAATATGCTCTGGTGCTAGGCCACTTTGATATCT
>CAIKYO010000321.1 GCA_903831655.1 uncultured Burkholderiales bacterium | reverse complement strand
GATTAAACCGGCCCCGTTGCATACGGGGAAACCATTTTAAACCTCCTTTGGGACGGCTTGCCAAAAGTTGACCCCGTGCGAGTTTAACAGATCAAAATTTATTGGCTTGGAAACGGAAACTAAAAGCTGTTGCCTCTCACATATTCAAAGATCGAATTATCTTCCAAAATTCCTTGCTCGGTTTTGTGCGTCCACGTTCCCAATTTGCAAGCGTCCCCAAACTTATTCCAAGTCTCGCAGCCAGAGCCCCAGAGTTGAGTGTTGAGCGCTGTTTGTATTCTAATAGCATTTCAGCCAATGCTTGTCGGTTTTGACAATGTGGCGAATCCACCCTTACATCGACCACTTCAATTGCAGATCAGGAAGCTGATGCCATTGTGCGTATATTCAAGGTTTCTTCTTTAAAATTATATTGCAATACTCTAGCTTTTCTTGCCAAGGAAATACTTCGTGATGACCCAGAATATTTTTTCTTTTTGCTACCAAATGCCCGGAAGTTATTTGATGTGTATGCTCGCTTCATTCATCTTTTAAAGAATTGTTCGACAGAGAGCCAGCGGGCATTGTCTTGCACTGCTTATCAATTGATGTCATACCACAGTCTAAATAATCAGGTTGTTTTTGATCAAACATTGTCCAATTGCAAAAACTTTATAGCAAAAGAAAAATATCAGTTTCCATCTTTTAAAGATTTTAATTACACATGGTATTTGAGAAAAAGTGGACTTGCTTTCAACTCGAATCGCGACCTACTTGAAGAGTGGGTTATAATCAGATATACGAATCCGCCTATTAAAGTCTTTAAGGGGCAAGACCTCATAGGTTTGTATGGCATGGTTTCGGAATTATGTCATGGCAATCCCTATTTCAATTATAAAGGTGCATTCAATGAACGATTTTGGATTGCCACAATGAGTCTTATGGTGACTTCGTATCTAATAGACCTGATTGATACATATACTTTAAAGAAACCCTTGCGCAGAGATTTTAGGGAGTGGATGAGTGATACAGATAAAGTGAGTCGGGATATTGTCGCATTATGGGTCGCAAGGAAAAATCCTGCTAATTAATACTTCATGGAGCCAAATTATTTTGGCTCTTAACCAGTAATTTTGTCATTGTTCACTGGTGGCCAATAAAAAACCATTCAGCGACGAAACCATCGCTGCGCTTAAGGAACTCGGGGAAGTCCTCCGGGGAATTCACAACCGTATGATTTCAGAAGGTTGGATCATCAAGGATGGGGTATTTACACCTCCTCCAGGATACAAACCCCCAAGTCATCACCGGAAGTGGACGAGGAGATCGGAATAAGCTGACGTATTGGGCCTTTTTTACGAAAAGGGCTTTCATCATCTATACATTGGGATGGAACCATAGTGAACCCTTTGGGTTCTGGAGTGCGTTCTACAGGAGAGGTCTGATATACCTCACTGAACAACTGCTGTGGTGGCACATGATACAGGAGAGCAAGTTGGAACAAGCTCTGTCCTCTTGGAATCGAGTGACCATTCTCCCATTTGGAAATACGTTCGATAGTGCCGAGACCTAAAGCGCACGCGACCTCATGCTGGCACAAACCGGCAGCTTTGCGATGCTTACGAAGCGAATTTGGATATGTTTTCATATGTTTGTTAGATTAGCTCAATGGTAAATAATGCGCAGGGGAGTAAACTTGCCAGAACTGGCATGTCTTCCATTCCTATGGCCCAGATATTAGGCTACCATTTAGAATCTGTCGCAAACGATCGACGCTTTCTTTGATCCACTTGTGATTTCTTACTGCTTCGGAAAGCCAGTCGCTGGGGTCACATCGGTATTTTATGTTGATAAATATAGGATTCGGAAATACTAAACAAGGAGTGTTCAGAACTTTGTGAGGTGATATACTTTCAACATGAACAATCTACAAAGAGGATTTGTTGCCCCATTAATAATT
>CAIKYO010000320.1 GCA_903831655.1 uncultured Burkholderiales bacterium | reverse complement strand
TTCCTCACATCATCTCCAACCCCATGTACCCCAAAGATTGGGGAATTGTGATCAATGGACACCTGGAACAACCCATTATGACCAGTCTAATGGTTGTTTGCATCTGGACCCTCAAAGAGGATCTGTTTCCTCATATGAATCGCAAATGGATCTTCTTGATATGTGCATTTAGCGTGGGAAATATATTTTTCATCATGAATGGGCGTACTGGATTTCTTGCAATGGTTGTTGCGATTACATGTGCGCTTTATTTTTGGTTGAGAAGAAATTTTAAATTTAACGCCATTTGGATTGCAATTGTTCCCGTCCTTTTGATAATCACGCTTGGAACTTTTTCGCCTAGATTTGCTCAGCGAGCCATGGAGGTGAAGCATGACATTGAACTCTATAGCCAAGGCAATGATGCCACCTCGCAAGGATATCGGATTGACTATTGGATCCAATCTTTCAAAGCCATCAAGGATTCACCAATTTTAGGAACAGGAGTTGGGAGTTGGCGTCAAGACTATATTAAATACGGAGGTAATGAACCCAATCCACCCTCCAACCCACACCAACAATTCTTACTTTGGTTCGTTGAAAGCGGCTTGATTGGAATGCTTTTAATGGTTGCTTTGTTTGCCAGCCTTTTTAAAGACGCCAACTCACTCTCAAAAGGACCCAGAGAAGCCATGCTGAGCGTTACTTGGATTGCATTGGTGGTCAGCATGTTCAACTGTCCTTTCTATGGCGCTGGAATGGGAGAGTACTTTCTTTTGCTTCTTGCTTGCATGGTTGCTTTGGGAAGTCTTCAGACAACAGCTTGCACATCTCCTAATTCTGCCCAAGAAGTGGGTACTCTTTCATGGATTGAAAAATTAGGGCAATGGGTCATTACGCAACCACTATCTCAAAGCGTGCCAGGCAATGAGATAAATTACCGTAAAAGTGAAGGTCTTAGAAAATTAGGATGGCGACACCTGCGAAAGTTGATCTATTTGGAACTTAATAGACAAACAGACCTTATGGTTGATAAAGCCAACAAAGACTGGAAAACAGGTCTGTGGATATACCAACGAACAGCTCAAATCGGTGACTCACTCATGGATTTGGCTCCGAGAAATCTATTTGCTCTCAAAGGCATTGATATCGATTTACTGACTCCAACGCATTTGCGTGAAATCTTTCAAGATGACCCTTACTTCAACAAAGTAGTTGATCACATTGATCCAGTCCAATTAAAAAAATATGATTTTGTGATTATCCAAAGTGTTCACCACAGAGCATTAAGACAAAAAATCAAATACTTTCCCAAGCTCCCGTGGATTTGTATTCAAGGTTTTTACGATGTGCCTGATTTTGCTCGCAGTCTATGGAGCACTCAACGTCTCCTAGATGTCTTTGGATGGACTGATGAACAAATTAATCTAGAAAAGCATGCTTATCCCAAGCTAGGTTCAATCAAGGCTAAATCAGATATTGACTCTGACCATATGATCGAAGTCATGATTGCAATTGGCGGCATGGATCCTTCCAGAACCTATCACCAGTGGGATCAAGTTATTCTTGGCTTGAGTAATCTGGGCATCAAAGAATGTGTATTGATTGGCAAAGGTTCGCTTGCTGAGCAAGAAGCCAAGAAAATTCAACAAGATTTAAGTTCACTCATTAAAATTCAGAACTTAATCAATCAGACCACTTTGAGTGAATGCGCACGAATGCTTGGAAAGACTCAAACTTTATTGACTGCGGATGGCGGAATGATGCACTTGGGCGTCGCAAGTGGAACCCGAGAAATTGTGGCTTTGTTTACTCAAGGAATAACCCCCTCCTTTCGCCTTCCCACCCAACATATTGAGGGTGCCATTCAGGGCACCAGTGGCGAACTAAATGACATACCACCGAAGGACATCATTGAGCGCTTTAAAACTCTGCGCCTAGCTCATTCAATGCCAATCTAAAGGGCTGCATTCAATAAAGCCTGGAGAAAATGGCTTACTGAATTTCCTTTACGCTTGAGAGCAGTCTTTTCCAGCGCGCCACCTCTTGTCGAATCATGACATCAAACTCCTGCGGGCTAGTAGGATGAATCTCCCCATCCACAACATCCAGTCTTTTCGAAACATCTGAATTGTTGAGAGCAAGTCTTAGAGCGCTATTGAGGCGTTCGACAATTTCTTTTGAAGTATTGGAAGGGGCAATCAAACCCCACCAAACTACAGCGTTGAAGCCTTTAAGTCCTTGCTCTGAAATGGTCTTTGCACTTGGTTCTGATCGAATTCGGTTTAGTCCTGATGTGCCTATGATTTTTAAACGATTTGCATCTGCCAAAGGTTTGATTTGCGACATTCCTGTGAAAAGCAAGTCCACGTGCCCAGCGGCTACATCATTGATTGCTGGTCCCGCGCCCCGATAGGCAACCAGTACCACGGGGGCGCCCAATGCGTCTTCGAACATAAGTGCTGCAAGATGCGAGGCAGATCCATCGCCAGAGGTAGCAATAGTCAATGACTTTGGTGCGCGTTTACTTAACTCAATGATCTCAGAGACTGAATTGGCTGCCAATCCGTTTCGTGCGGCGAGACCGAAGGGATAAGTGATGACTAGGGAAATTGGAGAAAAGTCCTCCAGCGTTTTATATGGAAGTTGGGGCATCAATGTGGGATTCGTGGCGAAACTGGTGCTGACCAAACCCAAGGTATAACCGTCTGGTAATGCCTTAGCTACCACATCGGTTCCCACGACAGTGTTGCCACCGCCCCGATTGTCAACTAAAACGGGTTGCTTCAAAACCTCTGACAGCTTATCCACAAAAGAGCGAGCAATGAAATCGCCTCCTCCACCAGCCGCAAACGGGACAACTATTCGAACAGGACGATTAGGAAAATTGTCTTGTGCGGCAAATAGAAGTTGCTGAGAAAAAAGAATTGAGATTAGGAACCATTGAGATCCTTTTGATTTCACAGCTAACTCCTTCAGTGAGATTAAAAGGAATGAGATTTATAACCCGAGGTAAGCTTTTTTAATTTCTGAACGTGATGCAATTTCAGCTGAAGGACCTTGAGCGACAACTCGTCCGTTTTCCAGAACATATGTTTTAGAAGATATAGAAAGCGCCCTTGATACATTTTGCTCCACCAAAAGAACCGCAGTACCTGCTTGGTGAATGGACTGAATGGCTTTAAACATATCGCTCACAATAGCCGGAGCCAAACCAAGCGAAGGCTCATCTAAGAGCAATAACCTTGGCAAAGCCATCATCGCACGACCAATGGCAACCATTTGCTGTTGCCCTCCAGAGAGTTCTCCTGCCTTTTGAGCAAGTTTTTGCTTGACTACTGGAAAGAGTTCAAAGACCTGCTCCATGGTTCTTGATCTCTCAGACCTGGCTTTGGGGTGCATGGAGCCAAGCTCCAAATTCTCCAAGACAGTCATGTTTGTAAAAAGTCGACGGCTCTCAGGAACCAACGCAATACCTTTTTCACACAACAAATGAGCGCTCAAACCACTCACATCCTCTCCCATCCAATGCATCTGACCAGCCTTTAAATCATTGAGCCTCATGATCGCATTAATCAAGGTGGTTTTACCTGCACCATTGGGTCCAATCACAGAAACCAGTTCTTGCTCATTGATGCTAAGTGATACATCCCACAAAGCCGGTGCCGCGCCGTAGTTGACTTGTACATTTGTAAGACTTAGCATTTCAAATCACCTCAGCCTGATCGCCCAAATAGGCTTTTACCACAACATCTTGCCTCATAACATCTTGTGGTTCACCACTTGCAATCACACGCCCTTGATCTAAAACGACCAAACGGTCAGATAAGGCCATGACCGCCGACATGACATGTTCAACGAACACGATCGAAGTTCCTTGCGATCTGATTAAACGAATGGTTTGTACTGCCATGTCAATTTCAGATGGCGTGAGTCCTGATAAAACTTCGTCCAACATGATGACTGTAGGCTGGGCAGCAAGGGCTCGGGCAAGCTCTAGAAATTTGCGTTGATGTAGATTAAGATCATCGGGATAATCGTCCTTTTTGGCACTCAATCCAGTGAATTCGATCCATTCCAATGCCAATTGCTGAGCTTTCTCATCCGACACCGCCTGAGCGCCAAACTGTGCTGACAGCAAAACATTTTGCAAAACAGTCAGTCCCTTAAAGGGCCTCGGAATTTGGTAGGTTCTAGATACGCCGATGCGACGAATGAGATGAGCAGATTGACCCGCACACTCTTGACCCAACAACTTGATTGATCCAGCTGTTGGAGTTAAGTGTCCAGTCACCACATTGATAAGCGTCGATTTACCTGAACCATTGGGACCGAGCAAGCCTAAAATTTCACCTTTATGCAAAGTCAAATTGACGCCATCTAATGCCTTGATTCCAGCAAAATACTTACACACTCTGTTCAATTCCAAAACGACTTCTTTGGGCTCAGAATGTGAGGTATTCGGTAGAGTAGTTGAATGACCAGACTGCTCGGATTGATTTTGGGCAATGAGCAATTCCTGTCTGATATCACGTAACTTTAAATCATTGACAAGCAAAGTTTGACTTGAATTGTGATCTGATGCGAGATGATCATGTTCAAAAGTCTTCTTGTTTGTCAAGCTTCTTTTTCTTTGTTTGGCTTGCCATGTTCCGAGTAAGCCCTCTGGCATGATGAGAACAGAGAGGGTCAATATTACGCCAATCAAAATTCGACCATACAGTGCACTTGTACCCTCGGTAAAGGCGTTCAATAAAAAAGTGATCAAAACAGCCCCAAGCATAGGACCAGCCCACTGCCTTGCTCCCCCCAGAATACTCATAAGTACAACGGTTAATGGAACTGTAATACTGAATGTCTCACTAACTGTTACGTAAGAAACGTATAGAGCATGAATACTACCCATCATGCCTGCGAAGAATCCAGACAAAGCAAAGGCCTTCATCTTGAGTGCAAAGGTGGGAACACCATGAACCTCAGCGACGTCTTCGTCATCATGAATTGCCAATAGTCCCAAACCCGATTGCGAATAAAAAAGCGCTCGAGATGACCAAACAGAGGTCACAACCATGACAAATCCAAGAAGGTAAAAGGTAGAGGATGCGCTTGGCCCAATCATGGGCACTTGAACCCCCATCAAATAGACACCAGGCCCCCCGTCGATGGGAGTATTGACAATCAATGTAGCAAGTACAAAGGTGACAGCCAATGTGATCAAAGCAAACGATTCGCCTCTGATTTTCTTTAATCTAAAAACCAAGGCTCCCAAAGCCAAGGCCAGAATCGAGGCACAAATTCCAGATAAAAATGCACTTGGCCAAAATCCAAATCCGAATTTCCCGGCAAAAGTTGCCATTCCATACATACCAATGCCAAAAAATGCACCGTGTCCAAATGAAAAATATCCAGAGTAACCAGACATCAAGTTCCAACTTGTAGCCAGTGTGATCCAAAAAAATACCACATAGAGCAAAGATTCCAAGTGGTTAGGCATCCCAAAAAATGGCCATCCTGCAAGAATTGCCATTACAAAAAACCATAACCAAGATAGGCGGAATGTAGGGCGCAGATTATCCATTTGAGCGCCTCATCAACAAAATCACAATCAACAGCGAAAAAGAAACCAATGGAGCCCAAGACGGGGCTGTTATGGCCATGGTCATTGATTCACTGATTCCAATGACCAATCCTGCCAATAAAGGTGCCCAAGGTGAGGCCAATTTACCCATCATGACAACTGCAAAGATAACCCCTATCCAAGCAAAAATCTGAGAGGGAGCCAAAGTAAAAGTAAGCGCAACGCTAGCTCCAGCACAAGCTGCCAACGCTCCGCAAACACCGGCTAAACCCAGCGAAAGCTTTGATGCATTGATACCAAACGCTCGGGCCATCTCAGCATCCTCCGCACTAGCGCGTATGCATTTACCTGTATCCGTCTTACTTAGCACCCACCATACCCCAAAGGATGCAAGCAATGCAATTAGCATGGTGATTGCTTCAGAATAAGTCACGATCACTCCACCCATGTGGAACTTCATATCCTCGTATTGAGAGGGCATTCTTCGAAAATCAGCGCTCCAAAAAAGCTGTATCAAAGCCTCCACAGAAACAGCCAAACCAAAAGTAGCCATGAGTGAATTAAATGGTGTG
>CAIKYO010000319.1 GCA_903831655.1 uncultured Burkholderiales bacterium | reverse complement strand
GGCATACTGCCTGGAGTGACAACGGGAAAATACGACGCAGCTGTAACGGCTGTATTGGTTACATCTGAGAGAAAAGCTACCTTTGATTTCACAACTCCTATTGCAGAATCGACTACTTATTTTGCAACTAAAAAAGGTTCAAATATCAAATCCTCCGAGGCTCTCATTGGTAAAGTAGTAGGAGCTCAAACTGGTTCTGCTATGTTGGCTGATCTTAAAGCTTTAGATCAGGACCTGAAGTCAAAGCATGCTGGATCAGGCATCAAAGAGATAGTTGAGTATCAGTCTTATCCTGAGGCTTATCAAGATGTAGCTAATGGTCGTTTAGATGCAGTTGCCAATACCCAAATCAATTTGAATTCACTTATTCAAACTCGTACAGATATGTTTGCCCTGGGCGGCAAAGTAGGGAATCCAGTTTACATTGCATGGGCACTGAAAAAGGGTAACGTTACTACTCTACAACTCTTGGATGGTGTTTTGACTGATCTACGAAAGAGTGGTGAGATTTACAAATTGCAAAAGAAATGGTTTGGTACATCTTTTGAATCTATGCCTAACTCGGTCAATTAATTGCGCTGAATTGAGTCATGACAAAGACATGTTTCACTTGCAATTGTGACTTATGAGTAGTTACGACTATTACAGTATTTTGCAAGGTGCATTGGCAACAGTGTCTTTGTCATTGATCAGCATTCTATTTGGTCTTCCCATGGGGCTAGGTTTGGCTATTTTGCGCTGGTCTAATTTGCCAATCTTTAAAGATGTAGCTTATTTCTACGTGAGTGTTGTTCGTTCTTGTCCAACCGTTACCCTGACACTTTTGATTTTTTATGCTTTGCCGCAATTTGGTATTTCTTTTGAGCCCATTCCCGCTGCTATTTTTGCATTGACGATCAGCACTACTGCTTTCAATTGTGAGGTCTGGCGCAGCTCCTTGATTGAGTTTCCAAAAGATCAACTTGATGCTGCTTACTCCATGGGTTTGAATCGCTGGGACAGAATGATACTGGTGATCTTCCCACAGATCTGGAGGCAGAGTTTGCCAGGTTTGTTCAATGAAATGACTCTGCAAATTAAATCCACACCGGCTGTCGCGGTCATTGGTATTGTCGATATAACAAGAGCGGCTCTAAGAGTGGGCTCCAACACGTATGAACCTTTACCACCATTTATATTTGCCATCATTATTTATGGATTGATCGTTTATGCTTTTATCCTAATCCAGCGATATGTTGAAGCTCGATTAGCGCATTTGGGCTACCTATGAAGGGTGATTTTTTTATCGTTTGGGAACATAGAACGCAGGTTCTCGACGGTCTTTACTGTACATTGTTTTTGCTTTTTTTCTCAGGCTTTGCTTCGATTGTTTTAGGCGTTTTAATTACGCCCTTATTGATGTCACCAAAGCGTTTTTTGCGTTCCTCGTCCAAAGCATTTGTTGACGCAATGAGATGCGTACCATTTTTACTTTTTGTTTATCTCATTTATTTCGGATTGCCCTCATTGGGTGTTCGAATTTCGAATTGGTCTGCAGGTGCAATGG
>CAIKYO010000318.1 GCA_903831655.1 uncultured Burkholderiales bacterium | reverse complement strand
TCACCGAAGCAAAAGTCTTACTGCTACTTACCTCTATAGCAGCCCCAGGCCTCTAGATGGTTGAATATTTCTCTAATTGACAACCACATTTACCCGGACATATTAGATTTCTCATTCTAAACATCATCAGTGGATACCCTTAACAGCAGCTTTTATCGAATTAACTGGAATAGAATCGCGCAAAATTTAATCTATTTAGATTAGCAATACTATTTTTTCTTTGGAATAACGTATGCAAAAAATTACCATTCTTATCGCTAGTTTATTTGCTGCTGGCGCAATCTCGATTTCACAAGCAGCTACGACGATCAATGTCACTAAAAAAGATATTGGAGGTGTAGTCGCTAGTTCAAATGGACCAGAAGCTGGTGTTTGGGTAATTGCTGAAACCAAAGATTTACCAACAAAGTTTGTTAAGGTCGTTGTAACTGATGATCAAGGGCGGTTTTTAATTCCTGATTTGCCTGGTGCTAAATATCAAGTGTGGGTTCGTGGTTATGGGTTAGTAGATTCAGACAAGGTAGCCGCCAAGCTTGGTCAAAAGCTTAATTTGAAAGCCATGATTGCTCCGAACGAAAAAGCAGCGGCCGAATATTATCCAGGTATGTATTGGTACTCCATGCTAGAGATTCCTGCTGAAAGTGAATTCCCTGGAACTGGAGATAAAGGAAATGGAATTCCAACATTCTTGAAAAAACAATACTACTGGGTCGATACTATTAAAAATTCCTGTCAGTCATGCCATGCGTTGGGCAGTTCTGGTATTCGTAATGTACCTACTTTCTTTAAGGAAAAAGCCAAAGGTGATTCTTTTGTAGCTTGGGCCCACAGAACACAAGCGGGTCAAGCAATGGCTTACATGGGTTTAGCTTTAGGTCGTTTAGGCCCAGAAAAAGGGCTCGAGTTATTTGCTAATTGGACGGACAATATCGAGAAAGGTGCGCTTCCTTTTGCCAAGCCTAAGCGCCCAGAAGGTCTTGAGCGCAATATGATTTACTCAGCTTGGGATTACTCCAGGAAAAATTATTATTTACATGACGGATCCTCTACAGACAAACGTAATCCAAGTGTGAATGCGAATGGACCATTTTGGGGATCGCCTGAAGAATCTACGAATAATGTTCCCTTCTTAGATCCAATCAAGCATGTCGCTGGTGAAGTGACGATGCCAATGTTAGACCCAAAGCAACACAATCAAAAAGATCAGCCCAAAGGTCCCTCCGCTTATTGGGGGGATGAAGCGATATGGGATGGTAGCAATAGTATTCATAACAACACCCTTGATGGGGCTGGTCGTGTATGGTTCTCTGCAAAGTTACGAAATCCAGGTAACCCAGATTTTTGTAAGGCCGGCTCAGACCACCCGTCTGCTAAGGTCTTGCCGATTAACGAATCTATTCGTCAGTTAGCAATGTATGATCCGGCCAAAAAAGAATGGTCACTAATTAATACTTGCTTTACGACCCATCACTTATACTTCGCACGCGATAAAAATGACACGCTTTGGACAAGTGCCGGTGGCCCTGGCTTCAGCGCTGTAGGTTGGCTCAATACAAAGATGTATCTTGAGACAAAGGACGAACAAAAGTCTCAAGGTTGGACTCCTATCGTTTTGGATTACAACGGTAATGGTAAACGTGATGAATACACCGAAATTGGCCAACCTGCTGACCCCACAAAAGACAAACGCGTGATGACGGGGTTTTATGGAGTTCAAACAAGTCCAGTTGATAACTCCATTTGGGGTCAATCAATGGACACGGGTTTCTCTCGGATTGACCAACCGGGTTATTTAATTCGCCTAAACCCAGGCTCAGATCCTACAAACACGGCACTAGCAGAGATATATAAACCACCTGAAGGCACTTATGGTCTGAGGGGTATTGATATTGATTCCAAAGGCGTAGTTTGGTCAACTTTATCAAGTGGGCAGATGGCTAGTTTTGACCGTAGTAAATGCAAAGCACCGCTCAATGGTCCAGCTGCAGCTGACGGCAAACATTGCCCCGAAGGTTGGTCAATTTTCCGTATGCCTGGTCCACAATTTAAAGGCGTGAATGATCCTAACGGTAGTGCAAATGCTGCCTACTATATTTGGGTTGATTTAGATAATACATTGGGACTTGGCAAGGATGTCCCAGTTGCTACGGCTAACGGTGGAGAGGAACTGCTTGCATTAGTAAACGGCAAAATGGTGAGCCTGCGTATACCCTATCCAATGGGCTTTTTTAGCAAGAACGTAGATGGACGTATTGATGATCCAAAGGCTGGTTGGAAAGGTCGTGCACTCTGGGTTTCAACTGGTACGCGTACAGCATTCCAC
>CAIKYO010000317.1 GCA_903831655.1 uncultured Burkholderiales bacterium | reverse complement strand
GTCTTCGCTGGAAATATTACGAAACAACCAGCATATAAGAATGTAGATTTTCGAGTGGTTGGAGACCTGGTTAACACTGATATTGTCATGAACAGATCATTCTGGGTCGGTGTTTATCCTGGTTTAACAAAGCCCATGCTTGATTTTGTAATTTCATCAATATCAGATTTTATGACGGGTAAGGTGAAGTAACAAGCAATGCACTACTTGATAACGGGGCATACGGGTTTCAAAGGTTCTTGGCTCAGTTTGCTGTTGGAAATGAAAGGCCATACCGTTTCCGGAATTGGCTTAGATCCGGTCGAAAAGTCGCTATACGAACAAGCAAACATCTCTGATTTATTTCAAAAGGATTTGAGAATAGACATTCGAAATCGAGATGCTATTAAGAAAGCAGTAGAGCAGGTTGATCCAGACGTAGTAATACATTTGGCTGCCCAGCCCCTAGTTCGCGAGTCTTACCGCACTCCCCTGGAAACTTTTGAAACTAACGTAATCGGTACGCTGAACGTTCTCGAAGCAACGCGTAACTTGAATAATCTCAAGGCAGCATTAATCATTACTACAGACAAAGTTTACAAGAATCACAACAAATCGCGTGGTTATGTTGAGACTGATGAATTGGGGGGTGATGATCCTTACAGTGCATCAAAAGCGGCTGCTGATATAGCAAGTCAATCATGGATTAAGAATTTTTCTAGGAGCCCTTTTGCTATCGCAAGAGCAGGAAATGTAATCGGGGGAGGGGATTGGGCTCAAGATCGCATAATCCCGGATCTAGTAAACGCGTACACTAATAATGAAATCCCGGCGCTTCGTTATCCAGACGCTGTTAGACCATGGCAGCACGTTCTTGATTGCCTCAACGGATACCTTGTTCTTATCGATCAACAGATCACGCAGGGATTATCTGGAGAATGGAATTTTGGACCGACATCAGGAGAAAGACATTCAGTCAAAGATCTGGTGGATTGTTTTGCTAAAGCGTGGGCTTGGGATAGTCTGCCGTGGACTGTCGATTCAAGAATTGTTGAGCGTGAGGCTAATCTCTTATTGCTCGACACGACCAAAGCACGTACCTTACTTAACTGGAAAGATAAATTAAACTTTGAAGAATCAGTCTCTTGGACTTGCAATTGGTACAGATCAGAATTAACGCAATTTGAGCGAACTAGGGAACAAATACAACAGTACCTGAATTTGGCCTAACTGTTACCACTAAGCAAATTCCAACGATTCTCAAGCATTTCAATGCGCTTGTTATCTTCAGCTGTTATACGTGAATAATAATCACGTTTATTTAATAACCAAAGAAGTTCAAAATGCACGGCTTGCAATAAGGCTTCCTCGATTTCCGGTTGGATTATTGAACTTCCATTGAAAACAACTTTTCGAGTTTCGAATCTCGTCAAATGTGCTGAGTGCACTCGCTTAAGTTGCGGAATAGCCCCTGAACTAACCGCGCCTCCGACCACCAAATCTAAACCATGAACTTTCGCTATATTAGCCGTCTGGATCACGCACTCCGTTACCTGATTCGATTCAATCCCTTCGCGTCCGATACCTAAAGAACCTGAAAAATCAACTCTTCCAAAAACTATTCCTTCGATTCCACCTGTTTTTGCCACTTCAGCCAATTCTGCCAAATTATTGTAGGAAGTTACAGTTTCCAAATTAAATAAGAATTGTGTATTTTCTCTTTCGTCTTCATTGAAAGCAACTGAGATAGCATTAACAAATTTTGAGAGAGCATATGGTGTCTCAACCATTGGAGCAACAATGAAGTCAACTCCAACTTGCTTTGCTTCCAATAAATCTCTTATTGCTTCACATCCACCAATCTTTACAGTTAGTTTCAAACCGGCGGCCCTCGCGACATCTACTAACCGAAGGAGCTCATCCATACGAGTTCCTTCAGCCTCAAATTCGGCCTTGACGCTAACAGCGCCTCTTTCTTTACAGTTGGACAAAATTTCGACCATTTGCTTTTCAACCGAATTCATTTACAAATCTCCTTTACGTGGAGTCTAGTCTAATCCATGTTTGAGTTGATTCATGAAATCGCGATGCCCGTTAACCGTGCGCTGAATCTGCATGGGCATTGAGGCCAAATCAAGCCCATTTTTCAAGGCAAGCTCTTCGTACATGGACTCTCTTGGAAAGTAATCATCGACCGGTTTATCTGTTAATCGCGGCCGGTTTATAGTTACGTTACCTACCAGCGCACTTATAATTTCAGCAATTTCGCCGATTTCATGCAGCGGTCCACCTGAATTAAGGACATGCGAATTACCGGCTATAGCTTCACTTACTAGTACATCTAAAAATTCGCCGGCGTCACAGTATCTTCTATAAACTTCAAAATCCGAGTGAATATTAATTTCAGTCTTCGTTAAAGCCGATTCAACGAAGTCGCTCAGCGCATAGGCAGAATTTGGTGGCATTTTAAATCCTGAAGCGCCCCAAAGCCGACCGATCACTATTGGGATATTACATATTGTTGTAACCTCAGTCAGAGCTAGTTCCTCCTGGTATTTTCCGTACCCATATGGATTGGCAAATTGATCAGTTTCATATTTACCCGTTCGGCGATCGAAAATAGCTCCAGATGAAACGTTTACGACCCATTTAGGGTTACCAGACTTCACTAATTCCACAATCGATGCCGTTATGTGTTCATTTTTGCGAAGAAAATTATCAACGCCAAACTCCTTGACGCGATGTCTCAATATGAATGCTAAGTGAATTACTCCTTCGATGTCTTGAATCGAACTAACGTCTTCAAGCGAATAGACCTTAGTTGGAAACAGCCCAAAAAGTTTAATGGTTCTTGTGCTACCAGCAACCAAAATAAAATTGTCTAAAAAACTTTCGCCAACTTTTTGAAACTGCCGAAAAAGGTATTCTTGGCCGAGCCAGCCCGTTGCTCCAGTAAGGACAATTTTTTTAGTCATTATTGTAAGTCTTCGCTGCAAGGCTGGGATATTTCATCACGGCATCGAACAACTCCGCTGGAAGCGCTGGCTCCATTAGGTGAATGGGGTTAGATTCGATCACACCATTTGGTGATAATTTACTTGCGATCTTAGGTAAGAATGGCTGATCAGGGTGTAGGTGCACTAAACCAACAACTGGCCCATGTTTCTTTAAAACAGTTTCTACGACATCACTTCCGGTGGAAGTGATGTCGTAGACAGGTAAACCAAATGCGCTGAGCACACTTCTTAAGTCGGGAATATAAACACCAGTGTCAGGATCACATCCGATGTAATGTCCGTCAAAATTTGCTTTTTGAGAAAGTTTTATTGAAGCGTAGCCATTGTTTAGAAAGATAAATATTTTCAAATTTAAATTATGACTGACCAAAGTTGCAATTTCGCTGAGGTTCTGAAGAAATCCACCGTCCCCTTCAATCAAAATAACTCGAGATTCAGGCAACGCAAAGCAGGTGCCCAGAGCCCCCGCCAATCCATATCCCATACTTGCTAGGCCTCGGTTATTTGTCAGTAGTTGACCACTTTTTTGACGGAAACCTTGCATAACAGTTGTATAAGCGCCACCGCTTGAACAAGGAATGACAATGTCGTTCCCCATAAGTTCAGAAGCAATGGCTTCAACTACTTCGTTGGGGTTGCAATGAGAAGCAAATTCAGGTTGGGATTCCTCATGCAAGGGAACGCTTAACTTAATGTTTTTTACAAAATTTTGCCACTCACTCCACTTGCTCGAGTAATTTTTCTCGATTTGTTCGACTATATTTGGATAATCAATGGTGAGATCACACAATATTTTTTCATCTAGATGGGGTCCCGGTTTGTTAAGTTCCGACACATCAATATTGAAATGCCATTTTTTCTTCCTCAAACTGATTTTTTTATTACCATCCCCGGTCCCCTATTTGGCCGGTACTTGGTGCATGCCGGATCCCCCGACCGGCCAATCGGGGGGGGGGGTCAATCTCGGGTGT
>CAIKYO010000316.1 GCA_903831655.1 uncultured Burkholderiales bacterium | reverse complement strand
CTGCATACTTTAATGACGCACAGCGTCAAGCGACAAAAGATGCTGGCCGTATCGCTGGCTTGGATGTCAAGCGCATCATCAATGAGCCTACAGCAGCTGCCTTGGCCTTTGGACTCGACAAGACTGAGAAAGGCGACAGAAAAATCGCCGTCTACGACTTGGGAGGTGGAACTTTTGACGTCTCAATCATTGAAATCGCTGACGTTGACGGGGAAAAACAATTCGAAGTGCTCTCCACCAACGGTGACACGTTCCTGGGCGGAGAGGACTTTGACCAACGCATCATTGACTTCATCATCAGTGAGTTCAAAAAGGATCAAGGCGTTGACTTGAGTAAGGATGTACTCGCTTTGCAGCGCTTAAAAGAAGCTGCAGAAAAAGCAAAAATTGAACTCTCCTCCTCCGCTTCCACTGATGTCAATTTGCCCTACATCACTGCAGATGCCACCGGCCCCAAGCACTTGAGCGTGAAATTAATCCGTGACAAGTTGGAGTCTTTGGTTGAAGAGTTGATTGAGCGCACCATTGCTCCTTGCCGCATGGCCATCAAGGATGCTGGCGTAAGCGTTGATCAAATCGACGATGTGATCTTGGTTGGCGGTATGACTCGCATGCCTAAAGTTCAAGACAAGGTCAAAGAATTTTTTGGCAAAGACCCAAGAAAAGACGTCAACCCTGACGAAGCGGTGGCTGTGGGTGCGGCCATTCAAGGTCAAGTGCTCTCTGGAGACCGCACCGACGTGTTGCTCTTGGATGTGACGCCCTTGTCATTGGGTATTGAAACCTTGGGTGGCGTGATGACCAAAATGATCACCAAAAACACCACCATCCCAACCAAATTCGCTCAAACCTTCTCTACCGCTGAGGACAACCAACCTGCTGTAACCATCAAGGTCTACCAAGGTGAGCGTGAATTGGCATCGGGAAATAAGATGTTGGGTGAATTCAATCTCGAGGGCATCCCCCCTGCCTCCAGAGGTACACCACAAATTGAAGTGTCTTTTGACATCGATGCAAACGGTATTTTGCACGTAGGCGCGAAAGACAAAGGCACTGGAAAAGAAAACAAAATCACCATCAAAGCCAACTCTGGTCTTTCTGAGGCAGAGATTCAAAAGATGGTCAAAGACGCTGAGCTCAACGCCTCTGAGGACAAAAAGAAATTAGAGATCGTTCAAGCTAAAAATCAAGCTGAAGCGGCCATCCATTCAGTCCAAAAATCTCTGGGTGAGCACGGCGACAAGTTGGAAGCCTCAGAAAAGGAAGCCATTGAGAAAGCCATCAAAGAGCTCGAAGCAGTGCTTGGATCTGAGGACAAGGCACAGTTGGATGCCAAAACTGAGGCTCTCATGACTGTGAGTCAAAAACTAGGCGAGAAAGCCTACGCTGACATGCAAGCTCAAAACGCCGCGGCAGGTGCAACTGGTGCAGCTCCACATGAGCACGCCGAGAAACCAGCCGATGACAATGTTGTAGACGCTGAGGTCAAGGAAGTCAAAAAAGGCTAATCTGCCTCGACTACCCTTTTCCACCACGCCGCGAGACAGTCCTATGCATTAGGCCTCTCGCGGCTTTGTTGTTAATTTAGGATGCTTATCAACCATGGCAAAACGTGATTTTTATGAAGTTCTGGGCCTGTCCAAAACAGCCAGCGATGAAGAAATCAAAAAAGCTTATCGCAAATTGGCGATGAAGTATCACCCTGATCGAAATCAGGGAGAGGCTTCTAGCGAGGCGGAAGCAAAATTCAAAGAGGCCAAGGAAGCATACGAAATGCTGTCTGATCCAGAGAAAAGGTCTGCCTATGATCAGTACGGGTTTGCTGGCGTTGACCCCAACATGCGAGGTGGTCCTGGTGCTGGGGCAGCTGGCTTTGGAGGCTTTGCAGACTCGTTTGGAGACATCTTTGGCGACATTTTTGGTCAAGCCAGAAGACAACAAGGGGGACGCCAGGTCTACCGCGGTAACGACTTGAATTACGCCATGGAGGTGACCCTAGAGGAAGCCGCAAGTGGCAAAGAGAGTCAAATTCAAGTGCCCAGCTGGGACACTTGTGAAACCTGTCATGGCTCAGGAGCAAAACCGGGCACAAGTCCTAAAAATTGTGGCACTTGCGGAGGCTCAGGTCAGGTGCAAATGCGCCAAGGCTTCTTCAGTGTTCAACAAACTTGCCCCCATTGCCGGGGTGCCGGAAAAGTCATCACCGACCCCTGCTCGCCTTGTCGTGGCCAAGGCAAGATTCAATCACAAAAGACGCTTGAAATCAAAATTCCAGCGGGCATCGATTCTGGCATGCGAATCCGAAGCACCGGCAATGGTGAGCCTGGAGCCAACGGCGGACCAGCAGGGGATCTCTACATTGAAATCCGAATCAAAAAGCACGATATCTTTGAGCGCGATGGCGATGATTTGCATTGTGCGGTTCCCATTGGATTCACAACTGCTGCATTGGGTGGTGAGATTCAAGTCCCGACCCTTCAAGGCGAAGCAGCCATTGACATTCCAGAGGGCACCCAAACTGGCAAACAATTCCGACTCAGAGGCAAGGGCATCAAAGGCATTCGGTCCAGCTTCAATGGGGACCTCTATTGCCACATCACTGT
>CAIKYO010000315.1 GCA_903831655.1 uncultured Burkholderiales bacterium | reverse complement strand
TTCGCCACCCACCATTTCACCTCGGAAGCTTACGTCTGTTGATCCCACTCGTTTCACGGCATCAAGAGGAAGCTCAAATGCGTCTCCATCTTTCACCATGGCATGAGGAATGAGTTCAATGAGCCCATTCTGACCGTAGAATTCAATGGTCTCCACTCCGTTTGTACCCTTCTTAGATTTGTAAGAGCCATCAAAACGCCTCTGAGCAGAGAGATCAGAAACCAAGTTAGCAAATGAGCTAGGGGCTAACAAAAGAGCCGTCTCTTCCATCAAGCCTCGACCCACTGCTACACTGGTTGCCGATAGAACTTTACCCATCGTCAGCTGTGCGCTTGAACAACTGTAGGTATTGGCCTGCCAAAGATTATAAGTAGACAATTCTGTTACTTTAAAGACCTACTTTCGTAGGCGGGGAAACCTCTTCGGATCTCCCTCACTGGTTTTATGTATTGCCAGTGTTCAGACTATCGCATCCCGTTTCCGGGTCCTCTCACTTAGTCGTTCAGGCTGTATTTCTACTTGCCCCCTGTCACCCTGTTTCTTTTTTCTCACAGGGCTTCCAAGTCAATCAGAGAAGATTTTCTGTACTCTCTAATGGAGTACAGGGCCACTACGTTTAGCCGAGATATTGAACAATGTTCCTGTGTTTGTTAAAATGCCATCAATACCAGTCATTTCATTTCCGAACGCACCGTAAAAATAAACAGTCGCACTCGTTCCTGAAGTCGATCCCAAAACAGCATCAATTGCAGTCAAATCTGTGGAGTTACCTGTGACAGAGATGGTTTGATTAGCAACCGATACAGCCGTGATGACAACAGCGGCGTTGGTATTTTTCTGAACAGGGCTTGATCCTGTTGCAGAGTAAACATCAAGCTGAGCATTTTCCATCCCAGCCCAGATGCCGTTAGCAAATGTGCCGGTGGCAAACGTATAGACTCTTGATGTACCTGAACCCGTGCCCGAAGCAAGAATCCCAATACCATTGACAGATGCGCCGTAAATCATGGCAATCTCAACACGCTTAGAAGCAGAGGCCTTCATACGTTCAATGAGGAGTCTGACTGCTGACTCAACTGCCTGTTCGCCTCTATTCTGAGCTCGGCTGACTGCACCGTAACTAATTCCAGATTGCAAAGTCAGTTCGTTACTCGCTACTTGCGCGTCTTGTAACTGCATTGCAATACCAGCATTCAGTGTGTAGTTGGAAGCCGTGTTTCCGCCATAAGTGAAACCGTGTTCATCAGCGAGTACGACAGGTAAATGATACTTGTCACCTAAAAGCTGAGCCTTACTGAATGGGATACGTGCTTGTAAAATGGCAAAAGATGGGATCGCATCTTTTACTTCTTTTGCGTACACCTGTTTAAATAGACCCGGGAGTGTTGCTCCCGATTGATTCGTACCTACGTTTACACTAGGTTGTGACATGATCATTCCTTCATTATTGGGCGCGCGTCCGCGCTAAGCCCTTTTAAGTTTTGTTTCAAATTTCTCGCGTTCGTTAAAACTTCCTCTAGGTAGGACGTAGGTCCGCCGAGTCAGCTTTATTCATGGGGAGCTATGAAGGTTGATTTGAGATCATTCGATTGCACGAGTAGATCCGCAAATGTCTTAAGTCCTTATCTAAGAGTTAGACAAAACAGCGAAGGCGCGTGTGCTTAGAGCAGAGATCTTGTCCTTTTCTTCATTGCCTTCCAAGCATCAATGGGATTTTTAGTCTCTTTAGGTTCGTCCACTTCTCTTTTGGAAGCAGAATTAGTGTGGCTTGATTTATATTGAGCGAGCTGTGCTTTGGAGAGTTTTTTTACTCCCTCTTTGCCTAAAAGTTCAATCAAAGTATTCCCGTCTGCCTGTCCAAAGAGAGCTTTTTGCTCGTTCATGTAATCTTCTCTGACGATCTTAGCTAACTGGGCTGGATCTAAATTAAGCCCTTTTTTCACGTTCACCAAAGTGAGCTCTGCCATGCGCTTGACTGTGTAAGGAGTTTTAGGAAGCCCAGACGCTGTCAAAGCTTCAACAAACATCTTGTCATAACT
>CAIKYO010000314.1 GCA_903831655.1 uncultured Burkholderiales bacterium | reverse complement strand
CAGTCAGAAATGGAATCTGCCCGCCAGTTAGGCACCAACAGGGATATCAAATGTTAGCAAATTTGAACTTCTCAGCCGTCTTCATCAATCGAAGGGCTTTGCGGTAGCCCTCAGGTCGGCTCATGCCAAAGTTGCGAATGGCTCGCTCTTTGGTATCTCGGCCCTTTTGATGACCTAAAACCATGCATGGGTTGCCGTTGAAACGGGCCAAGCCACCCACGATGCTCATGTCGTCAGCGAAATGACGGTCTCCATGCATTTCAACAAAATCCGTGAACAACTCGTTCACATAGTCAAGGGTATAGGGACGCTCAGGATGACGAGCAATTTTTGTAATCTGCCACGCGTTTAAGTGACTGTAGATGTCTTTGGTGAGTTGTTGACTCTTTTTGGAGAGCTGCTCAATCTCTTGGGAAATATCAACAGCAGACTCACTTTGTACATAACGCAACTCTTCAATTTTCAATTCCAATTCGGCAATAGGCTGCTCGAAATCAAGAAAAGTTTTTTTAGCCAAAATACATTCTCCAAATGCTTGCACTCTGAGTGCCAATGCTCTATTGTCCCTCAATACTCAACGGGTACAGGGTCCAATGATCTCCAAATATACCAAGTGGCTACGCTGCAATAGGGGGCCCAGGCTTGAGCCACCTCTCTTGCATCACTGCGACTCACCGACTCACCAGAAAAGTAGTTGTGACTGATTCCATTGATCAGCCCCACATCGTCAAGAGGCAAGACATTGACCCTCATCAAATGAAAGATCAAAAACATCTCAGCCGTCCATCGACCAATGCCCCGAATGGCCACCAATTCTTTGATGATCGACTCATCATCCATGCTCTCCCAATCCTTGGGATGCAACTTGCCTGAATCGAAATGCAGCGCCAAGTCCACAATGTACTCCACCTTGCGAGCGGAGAGTCCAGCTTGCCGCATGTCATCGATTTTTAATTTCAAAACCCTTTGAGGAGTCAAGTTTTTGCTCAGTAAAGCGAATCGCTCCCACACCGTTTGAGCCGCTTTGACCGATATCTGTTGACCCACGATGCTCCTGGCCAAGGTAATGAAGGCATCCCCTCTGGAGACGAGCCTGGCATCTCCAAATTGAGGGATGAGTCTCTTCATGACCCTGTCTTTTTTACAAAGATGGCGACAAGCCTCGTCCCAAACTTCAGGCAATTGAAGGGGGCTAAATTGTGGGGAAGTCAATGCAATTGTTCCCATGTGGTGCCGCTCGCTGAATCTTTAAGCAAGACGCCTTTCTCTAACAACTGAGCCCTGATGGAGTCGGCAAGTTTGAAATCCTTGTCCAATTTGGCCTGAGCGCGTGCTTTGATTTGCTCATCGATCCAGTCGGCATTTAACTCTGAGCCAGACTGTAAAAAAGAGGAGGGGCTCGCTTGCAACAGACCCAACACACCACCCAACTGCTTTAAAAGGGTGGCCAGTTCAGCATCTTTGGTCCGATTGACCTCGCTTGCAAGATCAAAAAGCACAGACACAGCCTCGGGGGTTGCAAAATCCTCGTTCATCGCTGCTTTGAATCGTTGTGCAAAAGAATTGCTCCAATCTAAGGGCTTGGGCGAATCCAAGGGACTCACCAAGTCAAGCGAAGTATAGAGCCTTTTGAGTGAGGCGCGGGCGTCGTTTAAGTGAACATCACTGTAATTAAGAGGGCTGCGGTAATGGCTGCGAACGATAAAAAAGCGCAAGGTCTCGGCATCATAGTGCTCAAGCACCTCGCGTATGGTGAAAAAATTACCCAAACTCTTGGACATCTTTTCGTTGTCAACGTTCACAAATCCATTGTGAATCCAGTAATTTGCGGGTTTGATGCCATTGGCACCTGTACTTTGAGCGATTTCATTCTCATGGTGAGGAAATTGCAAATCCGCTCCACCACCGTGAATATCAAAGGTCTCCCCCAACAAGTCACAAGCCATGGCAGAACATTCGATGTGCCAGCCCGGACGTCCCTGCCCAAAAGGTGCAGGAAATTTGGCTTCCTCAGGATCACCCGCTTTGGCGCACTTCCAAAGTACGAAATCCAAGGGGTCCTCTTTGCCCTCAAGCACGGCCACCCTCTCTCCAGCATGCAATTCATCGATCGTTTTGCCAGAGAGCTCTCCGTAGCCAGGAAACTTGCGAACGGAGAAATTAACATCAGCACCACTCTTGTAAGCCAAGCCTTTGTCCAACAAAGAGGTAATCATGCCAACCATTGAGCCTACGTAATGAGTAGCACAGGGCTCAAAACTGGGACGCTCAATGCCCAAAGCATCTGCATCGACATGCAAGGCATCAATCATTCTGGTGGTGAGTTGGCTCATGCTCTCTTGATTTTCAAGGCTTCTCTTGATGATCTTGTCATCAATATCGGTAATGTTTCGAACGTAAGTCACCTGGTAGCCACTTGCTTTGAACCAACGCTGAATGATGTCAAAAGCAACCATCGAACGGGCATGCCCAATGTGACACAAGTCATAAACGGTCATACCGCAAACGTACATCTTCAGTTGCCCCTCAACCAAGGGACGAAACTCCTCAAGGGATGAACTGAGTGTGTTGTAAATTCGAAGTGTCATGGAAAGAGATAGACTGAAATTTGAGGGTTAAGATTGACTCACTGGCAAACCAAGCAAGGCTGCAAGTGGTTGATTTACAATGGGCGATGGCCTAATGGGGACGACTTGAATTCAACCCTTCAACCCAAAGGGCAGAAGATAAAACACCCCACATTTGAAATGATTGGCTCTGAAAAAACTCTAGAGCCTCACAACAAGAGGCTTGTGAAATCAGGTGACCAAGGCACACTTTAATTTAAGAAGCTTTTTTTAACTTTTCGCATTTTAACCCTCCTTTTGTATTGCCCAAACCTGCCCCATAACACCATGATCAGACTTTTGAAAATTTGGCTATACCTCAATCTCATGGGCTGCATGGTCTTGGGTTCAATGGCCTTTGCCGGCCCACACCAAGATGCCATGAAATTGTTGCGCCAGGATAAGTCCGACGAAGCTTTTGAATTGGTTCAGAACTATTTAAAGGACCACCCACTTGATCCTCAAATGAGATTTTGGATGGCCAATCTACTCGAAAAAAAAGCAGCCTCTGATCAAGCCTTTGAAATATATTTGCAGCTCACCCAAGACTACCCCGAGCTTGCAGAGCCTCACAACAATTTGGGCATTCTTTGGGTAAAAAAAGGCGAATTGCTTAATGCCAAAGCGTCATTTGAGATGGCTCTCAAAGACGCGCCCAATTTGGTCAATGCGCAGGAGAATTTAGCGTCTGTGTTTCTCCTGCTCTCGCAAGCCTCCCTCATCCAGGCACAAACACTGGATCCACAATCCAAAGTTATCGCCTCTAAACTCAAGTCCATAGAAGGGGTGATTAATCAGTTCTCAACCCTGAGCTCCACGGGCATTCACTAAAATACAAGCCATCCGTATTTTGCTTTGCTAAAAAAATAGCCAAGCCCATGGATTTAAACTTTCAATCCCCCCCCTACCCTTCACTCACCCCGTATGCAAAACACATTCTCCAAATTTTGTTGGCGCCAACTGCTCTTGTGGATCGCAAGCCTCGCCCTGGTGGGCCACACCAGCTTGGCCTTGTCGCAAAGCGCCTCTACTGAGCACCCAAAGGTCAAGATCAGCACCAACATGGGTGATATCGTGATTGAGTTGTACCCAGAGTACGCACCCAAAACAGTCGCCAACTTTTTGCAATACGTGGGGGAACACCACTACGATGGAACGATTTTTCACCGTGTCATCAATAACTTCATGATTCAAGGTGGCGGGTACACAAAAAGTATGTTTGAGAAAAAAACCCCCCCCCCCATCAAACACGAAGGACAAGCGGCGATTGCCTTGGGTGGACCCCACAACACAGTTGGAACAGTTGCCATGGCTCGAACAGGAGACCCCGATTCGGCAGCCGCACAATTTTTCATCAATGTGCAAGACAACCCCTTTTTGGATCCAATCCCTGTGCCCCCCGGTGACCCTGTCCCAAGCTTTACCTACAACGGCAAGACTTACACCAATATTCCTCGAGAAAACTTAACCTCTAGCCCCAAACTGTTCGGGTACACTGTTTTCGGTAAAGTTGTATCTGGCATGGAGGTCGTAAACGCCATCAAGTCAGTCCCCACAGGATCGGCTCCCCCCTTTTCCAGCGATGTTCCAAAATCTTTTGTATTCATTCAATCCGCAAGCATCATCAAATAAATCAATATGACCAAAGCAACCAAAACCTCTAAAAAATCTGCACCTAAATCCAACAACAAAAAGCCTGAAGAAGTGCAAGCGCTGGAGACCCAATCAAGTGCTGAAGTCGACTCACACACCGAGGGAGAGTCAGCCACCGCTGGCGCTCACCCCAAAGTTCAAATTCACGTCGCCAAATTTGGTGTAATCACCCTTGAACTCGACGCAGAACTCGCTCCAGCGACGGTCACCAACTTTCTCTCATACGTCAAAGATGGCCACTACACCAATACTATTTTTCACCGAGTGATTGAAGGCTTCATGATTCAAGGGGGTGGCTTCACCGCTGACATGAAGGAGGTGAAATCTGGCTCCCCCATCCAAAACGAAGCTGCCAATGGCCTCAGAAATGATCACTACACCATCGCCATGGCTCGCACCTCAGATCCTCACTCTGCCACCGCACAGTTCTTCATCAACACCCACAACAATGCTTTTTTGAACCACACCTCACCCAGTCCCAGCGGTTGGGGCTATGCAGTGTTTGGCAAAGTCACTGAGGGGCAAAGCGTGGTGGATGCCATCAACAAGGTTTCGACGACTCGCAAAGGGTTTCACGACGACGTCCCCAAAGAGACTGTGCTGATCGAAAAAATCACACAGATCTAATCCTCCCAGATGGTCCACTGATTCACCCAACAGCTCAACGCCCCACATGAGCGCACACCCCCTCACCGCTCAAGTCATTGATGCTAGAGCTTGGGCGACAGTGGACTTCATCTCCGACTTGCACTTGCAAGCCGATGACCCCCTCACAGCACAGGCCTTTTTTGACTACTTAAGGCTCACCCATGCACAAGCCATCTTCATCTTGGGCGACCTCTTTGAGGTGTGGATTGGAGATGATGTGTTGGAGCTTGATGGCGCTGAGTTTGAGCGTCAATGTGTTCTCCACTTGGCGCAAAAAGCCCAAACCTGTGCCTTGTATTTCTTACCTGGAAACAGAGACTTTTTAATTTCAAAGGATTTTTTAAAATCCTCAAAAGTTCAAGCGCTTGCCGACCCTTGCGTACTTGAAACCCAAAAACACCGGTTCCTGTTGAGCCATGGGGATGAACTTTGTTTATCTGACCGTGAATACCAAAGCTTCAGATCCTTGGTGCGTTCGCCGCAATGGATATCCAACTTCTTGGCCCAACCCATTGAGCAAAGGGCTCAAAGTGCCCGAGAGATGCGCGCAAAAAGTCAAGAGGTTCAAGCGCAAATCAAGATCAGTGCAAACGCATTTCCCGATTTAGACACAGAGGCCTGTTTGCAATGGCTCAGCAAACACAACTGTCATTGCCTCATTCATGGGCACACCCACCAACCCAATGACTTGTCCTTGGACTCATCACACCAAAGAGTGGTGTTAAGTGATTGGGATGCTCAATCATCTCCCGCCCGCACCCAAGTGCTTCGACTGGAGGGCGAGGAGCTCAAAAGAGTGTCCATCTCAACTTGGCAAGACACCAAGATCTAGCCCACGCCCACCACGCGCCTCATCGACTCACTTTTTCAAGAGCACTTTGAGTGTATTTTGAAGCCTTTGAGCCAGCCCTGCATCGTAAGAGGTCTCTAGCACCTGAGCCACGTCTCGTGTCCAGGTTTGCTGTGGAGAGGGATCATTTCTACGCGTCAAAAGCTGTAACTGCAATGCGCGCCTGTCTGAGAGAAACTGCGCAGGTGTGGGTACCTCACTGGCCATCTCAAGTCTCAAAATGGATGTCGAGGCTTGACTTTGTGCTTTGGGAGTCACTTGCAGGCTTTGAACCATCAATTGTCTCTCAGCGGGACTGAGCTTGGAGCTCAAATCTTTTAAAGCAGGTACACGCTCAGCGTCACGATGCTCCCAAGCCTGCATCAACTGCATCAATGACTCACCGTGGGCCATGGCAGAGAGCTTTCTAAGGGTCTGCTCAGCCGACTCCAAAGCGTGGCGTTGCATCCTGAACGCGGCATCAGAGAGTCTGGGTCCCCTGGGTGCATCATCAAATCGAGATGGCCTTGCTTGTCCTTCAAATTCTCGACGCCCCCTACCTGGCGCATTGTCCTTGGGCCCACGAGCGAACCCACCTTTGGCCGAACGAGAATCCTTGCCTGGTGCTGGTGGCGCTGAGAGCCCTGGCTTTTGACCCGGTCTATCATCCCCTCTCACAGCCACCACAGGCTTGGGGGGAGCTTTGGGGGCTGGAGTTGGTGAGCTCTTTTCACTTTGTACTTGCCCATCTTCGGACTCTTCAGATACCGCTTGAGCAGTCTCTGGGGAAGACTCAGCAGCCAAGGTCTCGGAGGCAGTGGAGGGGGGTACCTCTGTCTGGGATTGGCCTTGAGGAGCCATCTGTTCGGGGGCTTGAGCTGGCGAACCCATCTCAGGCTCAGCTTGAGATGGGGCATCTTTCAAGGCCTGCGATTGAGCAGCACTTTGTCCTCTCAAGGCCGCATCCAATGCTTGCATTCTTTCTTTGATCAACTTGGCGTCTTCTTGACGCACCGCCTCCTCAAGCAATTTAGAAGCCTGAACAACCGCCTCATCGTGGGCACTCAAGGCAGCCATGTTTTGCTGCCTTTGCTGCGTTTTGCGGTTAAATGCAGCATCAATCGGTTCTCTAAACAAATCCCAAAGCTTTTGTTCTTGCTTTCTGTCGAGCAATACACTTTGAGACTCTTGCTGCCAGCGCTGTTGGAGATTTTTCACCGCATCGATGCGAAGTTGACTCTCTTGACCCAAGGCCTTTGCCTCTTCGATCATGGCTTGGCGTTTTTGAATGCTTGCGGCCTGAACCTTCTCAATGGGTTCGTGGGCCAAGCGCATGGCCTCCTTCCACATCGGTTGCAACTCTGCAAATACTCTCTCGCTCACATGCCCCGACTCTCTCCAGCGTTCGGAGTATTGATGCAATTGGCGCGCGACTCCCTTCCAATCAGGTCCTTGTGCTTTGGTCTGGGCAAAGGCTTTGACCTCTTCAATCAAAGCCAAGCGTTGCGCTTTGTGCTCTGCACCTTCTTTTTTAACTTTCTCTTGCCAAACTTCAACCACTTTGTATGCGCGGTTGCAGGCTTGATCAAACTTTTTCCACAATGCATGATTGGGCAAACCGCCCTGATCGGTTTGCTTCCACTGCTCGCGCAGGTCACGCAAAATCTCTTGCATTTTCCGCCCACCCACCACTGGAACCCAAGTCATCTCCTGGGTCACAGGTGTGAGAATTTCTTGGACCGGGGAGCCCTCAGTTACGGCAGTCGCAACACCTTCTGGATGTTCCACATTTGCAGCAGGAGTGACATTTTCAACATGACTCAAAGGCTCAAGCTGTGAATGGCTTGGGTGTTCAAGACCAGTTGGGGCCTGAGCTGAGGCCACATCAACGGACACCACTTGAGGTGCATCTGGGTGCAAGACCTCTGAATGAGATTGCCCTGAAAGCTCAGGCACGGGTTGCACAAGCCCATCAGGTGAGGCTTGTGGTGTGATCATTTTTTTCTTGGTCTCAGCGCGAGTCACTTTGGTGACTCGGGCAGAACTTTGAGTTTTGACAGGTACACGCTTGAACAAAGCCTCGGCTTTGGAGAGCAACTCCGCTCTGATTTGGTCTGCTCGCCAACGTTGCCAACCCTCCAACTCACTGGCTGCGGCCAATACACTTTGAGCGTGGTGTTCAAGTTTTTCGTCGATCAAACGAGCGTTCTCGCGAAGTGCATTCTTCAAATCCTGTGCGGCTGATGCGCTTGCCTTGCCATGTCCCTCAGCGACCTCGGCCTCCAATACTTTTAGAAAGCGCTGAACTGCCTCTGTGGCTTTTGCTTTTTGTTCAGGGTCCACCTTGGGTCTGGGCAAGTGATTGCCTTGGGGAGAGGCGTCGGCTCGAGTGGCTTTGATTTGTTCTGCCCAAGCAGGCACCAAAGGTGGTGCCTCATTGGGATCCAAAGCTGCCTTTTGCGTTTGCGCCAATGCAGCGTCAAAGGCGTCCCAGACCGCTTGTAACTGTTGTCCGCTGTTGAGCATCAACGGTGAGTGTTTGGGGTCTACAGAAGGCCACAAAGGATCAATGGTGATTTGATCTCTTTCCACAAACCACAACTTCACATCTTTTTCTAGACTGAGTTGCTGAGCCAAAGCGTCTTGCCATGGTTTGGTGGAAAGCACCTCAATTCGCTGAGCGAGAAGCACCGCAGCTTCGCGTTGAACCTGTGAGCGGTGCTCCAAGTCTTCAACCCTTTTGATTTTCTCAGCCATTTGAGCTTTGAACAAAGCCAATGGCTCTTTGGATAGGGGAGCACCTGCCTTTGCAGCATCTCTGACCCATGCCAAAGCATCTACCAAATTTAAATGCTCCGCACTCAATATCAATTGGGCCTTGGCAGCCCAGTCCTGTGTCAACGCCTCTTGAGTTCTTAGTTTTTTCAGTTCGTCAATTTTTTCACGCAAAGGCTTTGCCGCACCCTTATCCCGAGCACTCATCTCCTTGAACACCTCTTGCATTTTCTCCATTGAGGGATTCGAATCTATCCACGCGCGAAGCCGTTGAGCTCGCTCTGTGGAGGTGCTGGCTGAGAAAGCACCCAAAGTTAAGTCGTCCAATTGGCTTGGGCTCAGGTGGCTAGAGGCTGCGTCTTGTTCAATCACTGGAAATTCTTCTTCTAAAAAATAAAAGTCCAAAAGCCTTTAATGGTTCGGCCTTTGGTAGCAAAGAACCATATTGTGAACGCTTTCTTGAAGGTTTTGAACTTTGAGCCCAATATGCTCACCAATTCGAACCCAGCAAACAACAACCCACAAGGTCCCCCCTCTTGCCCTTGTGCTCATCTCTCAAATCTCATCCCACCCACCCCAGCCACCACTCCATCCCCAATCGAGCAGCTGTGCTTTTTCTCAACAATGAGAAATCCGGTACTTGCAGGGATCCAAGCTTGGCAAGCCGATTTGAAGGTTCATTCACATCCACCACCCCCCAAAAAAGTGAGTCACCTCGCAGTCTGGTGAAATCAAACCCTCTATGATTAATACTTTAGTTCCTTTTTTTGATTTAAATGGCGAATTTCTTGTCCAAACCCCTTTAAAATAGGGACTTCATCTCTATTTGCATTTCATATCAATAACGCTAGCCTCTTCACTCCACCCGATCTCACGTCCATTGTCTTATTTGAATGGCGCAAAACACCGACGGGTAGATTGATGCAAAGATCCTTTGGAGACGAAGTTCTCTTCCTCCAATTTCACCCATCCAACCGGTTGAGTAAGGTTTAAAAGACATGTCCACTCTTTTAACGAGAGCCAGTGCCTTGAACGCACTCAGACAATTCAATCTCGCTGTCATCGCTTTTGCACAAGATGTGGCGGAAGGCTTTTTCTTCATCACACACAGCGGCTTGGCTTTATTGGGGCTAGGTGTTTTTTGCCTGACGATGGTCATGGTGTTGAGACCTGAATTGAGAGAAAACGGAGAACTCCAACTCATCAATTGGTTGCAACAACGCCATGCCGATGACACGGGACTCTTGACCGATGCAGATGCGGTTGATCGCGCCACAGCCACCGATCCGTCAGAATTACCAAAACAACAAGCGAACATTGCTTATTGGCTCAGCAAAAAATACCACGTCGCCCCCGAGCCCATCAGTGCTTTGGTGGAGGAGGCTTACGATTTGGGGCCTAAAAACCAACTCGATCCCACTTTAATTTTGGCAGTCATGGCCATTGAATCTGGCTTCAACCCCTTTGCACAAAGCAATGTCGGAGCCCAAGGACTCATGCAAGTCATGACCCGCGTACATTCTGAGAAATACGAAGGATTTGGCGGTAATTTGGCCGCTTTCGACCCTGTCTCCAACTTGCGTGTGGGTGTCAAAATCTTGAAAGACTACATTGACAAAGCTGGCTCCTTGGAGGGCGGGCTGCACATGTACGTTGGCGATAGCAGTTCAAGTGATGACGGGGTTTACTCCAGCAAAGTATTGGCTGAGCAAGCCCGACTCAAACAAGTGGCTCAAGGTGTCAAAGTACCCACATTGGTAACTCCCCCATCTCTCACTGCAGCCACAGGGGGATTGGTTGAAAATTTATGGGAAAAAGCCCAAAAATTAACCTCCTTTAACGAAGAGACGGCTGAATCAAGATAAACTCTCCAATGTGCCGCAACTGGCGATAGATGAGTTTGGGTGAAGCTGTATGTCACCCACATCCTCATTGACGTGGACATTGTTGAGTTCAAAGCACATTTCCAACTCAACATCAACCACTGGGAAGCGGACCATTTCAGTTTCATGAAATGATTTGTCGTTCGCCTGGGCAGCTTCAATTGGTCACCCAAAGGTCTGAGCCCATTGCGAGTCATCGCATCCAAGCCCCTTGGGTCTAATTTAAGATAACCCCTCTCTATCGCTTAGGACACACAACATGTTTTCAAGACAAATTTCCATTGAACACACCGACCCAGAACTTTGGAGCGCCATTGTTCAAGAAAACAAACGCCAAGAAGACCACATCGAGCTCATTGCAAGTGAGAACTACGCCTCACCTGCAGTCCTTCAAGCCCAAGGCTCGCAACTCACCAACAAATACGCAGAGGGCTACCCCGGCAAACGCTACTATGGTGGATGCGAATTTGTTGACATCGCTGAGCAACTTGCCATTGACCGTGTAAAAACCATCTTTGGCGCTCAAGCCGCCAACGTCCAACCCCATTGCGGTGCATCTGCCAATGAGGCCGTGTTCTTGGCCTTTTTAAAGCCTGGAGACACCATCATGGGCATGAGCCTGGCTGAGGGCGGTCACTTGACACATGGTATGGCGCTTAATATGAGTGGCAAGTGGTTCAACGTCGTGAGTTATGGACTCAACGAACATGAGGCCATTGATTACCCAGCCTTTGAGAGAAAAGCTCACGAGAGCAAACCCAAGCTCATCATCGCAGGCGCCTCTGCCTACAGTTTGCACATTGACTTTGAATTCATGGCCAAAGTGGCCCGTGACGTTGAAGCTATTTTTCTGGTCGACATGGCCCACTACGCGGGCCTCATTGCCGCTGGCCTGTACCCCAACCCAGTGCCCCATGCGGACATCGTCACCTCCACCACCCACAAGAGCCTTAGAGGTCCTCGCGGCGGTATTATTTTGATGAAAAGCGAGCACGAAAAAGCCATCAACAGCGCCATCTTCCCCGGCCTCCAAGGTGGTCCATTGATGCACGTGATTGCGGCCAAAGCCGTGGCCTTCAAAGAGGCGCTCAGCCCTGAATTCAAAATCTACCAAGCACAAGTCCTCAAAAATGCAGACATCATGGCCAAAACCCTGACCGAGCGAGGCCTTCGCATTGTGAGTGGTGGCACACAAAGCCACGTCATGCTGGTTGACCTCAGGAGCAAGGGCATCACTGGCAAAGTCGCCGAACAAGTTCTTGGCCAAGCGCACATCACGATCAATAAAAACGCAATCCCCAATGATCCCGAAAAACCCATGGTCACCTCGGGTATCAGAATCGGTACACCTGCGATGACCACTCGTGGCTTTAAAGAAGAAGAGGCGAGACAAACTGCTCACCTGATTGCAGACGTCCTTGAGCATCATGAGGATGAGGCAGCGCTCTCTAAGGTCAGGGCACAAGTGCACCAATTGACTCGACAATTTCCCGTTTACGGCTGAATTTGACGGACCCACAATGAAATGCCCCTTTTGCGCCCACTTGGACACCACGGTCATTGAGACTCGCGTGGCCGAGGAGGGTGAGTTCGTGCGCAGAAGGCGCCAGTGCTCGGCTTGCGACAAACGCTTCACAACCTACGAAAAACCGGATGTGAGCTTCCCCTCTATTGTTAAAAAAGATGGACGTCGCAACGAGTACGAGCGACACAAACTGCAAGGCTCCCTTAACTTGGCTCTGCGCAAAAGGCCTGTGAGCACCGAGCAAATCGACTCTGCCATTGAACGCATTGAAGAAAAACTCTTGCTGCTTGGACAAAGGGAAATTGCCTCACATCGCCTGGGCGAATTGGTCATGCGAGAGCTCAAAAAACTCGACAAAGTGGCCTACGTTCGCTTTGCCAGCGTTTACCGCAGTTTCGAAGACATTGATGAATTCAAAACCTTGGTGGACGAAGTTCGCTAAAGGACATCTCCCCCCACTTTTTTTAACACTTCAGCTGCCCCAAGCACTCCAAGTCAATGCACTCCACAGTCGAGCACAACTCCATGATGCGATTGGCGCTTGATGAGGCACAAAAAGCGCTCTTCATCACTTCCCCCAATCCACGCGTTGGGTGTGTGATCACCCGCCCAAGCGGAGAAATCATCGGGGTGGGACACACCCAAGTTGCGGGACAAGCCCATGCCGAAGTCATGGCCCTTCGGGACGCTCAATCTCGGGGGCATTCGACCCAAGGGGCAACTGCCTATGTGACGCTTGAGCCTTGCTCACATCACGGCAGAACCCCTCCGTGCACTCAAGCCTTGAGCCAAGCAGGGATCGCTCGCGTCTTCCTAAGCCTCACCGACCCCAACCCGAGAGTGAATGGCTTGGGGGTTGCGCAACTCAAAAGCCATGGCATCGAAGTACATATCGGTCTAATGGAGTCCGAAGCACTGGAATTGAACAAAGGATTTTTCAAGCGCATGCGCTTAGGCTCGCCTTGGATGAGAAGCAAAATCGCAGCGTCCTTGGATGGTCAAACCGCATTGCTCAATGGTCAGTCGCAATGGATCACGGGGGACGCAGCACGCGCTGATGGTCACTTGTGGAGAGCGCGTGCCTGCGCAATTCTCACAGGTGTTGGCACCCTTTTATCGGACAACCCGCGTCTGGATGTCAGAGGAGTTGACTCTCCTAGGGCTCCGGCATTGGTGGTGGTGGATTCGCTTTTGAGCACGCCCATTGAGGCTCACGCTTTGCAGTTTAAACGCTCGATGTACCTCTACTGTGCACTCCCCTTGAACGAGGATTCAAGCGACGTTTTGCTGGAGATGGACGAGCAAAGAAGGCGGCAATACCAAGAGAGACTGCGCGCTTTGAAGGACAAGGGAGTAGAGGTCATTGGGATTCCTTTCGCCAAAAAGAACGACTCAAAGCCGCAAGTAGATCTAACGGCCATGGTGCTTGATTTGGGACAAAAAGGCATGAACGAGGTTCACATCGAGGCTGGAGCAACGCTCAATGGCGCACTCATTCAATCAGGGCTGATCGATGAGTTCTTGCTCTACATGGCACCCAAATGGATTGGCCCTGCAAAACCCATGAGCACCCTCCCCCCCTTGGAACAACTCGCCAATGCTTTGGCGCTTGACTTTCAATCGCTCTCATTGGTGGGGGAGGACTTGAGGATCCTTGCAGAAAAAAAAGGGGCCAAAAGTGCTCTGAGGGATCACTGATCCCCCCAAGTTGCTCTTGTAAAGCTCAAAAACCTTCATTTATTGCCAAAGGTTTGTCCACATCGCAACACGGTGTGCTAGTTCTCTGCGAAAATACAGCCCTATGTTTACCGGAATCATCACTGGCCTTGGCCGCATCATCGATGTGCAAGATTTGGGACAAACCCAGTCACATGGCAAAAAACTAACACTCCAAGCCCCAGCCCATTACTTGGCTGACGTGGGCTTGGGCGACAGCATCGCTTTGAATGGCGCTTGCATGACCGTGACCTTTTTGGACAAAGCTCAAGATCAGTTTTGCATTGAGATCTCCGCCGAGTCTTTGGACAAGACCCACGGACTGGACTCCAAAAGGCTCATCAACCTAGAGAAAGCCCTTCGCGCTCAAGACCGACTCGGCGGGCACATAGTCTCTGGACACGTTGACGGAGTGGGTACGGTCACCCGGCTTGCACCTGTGGGTGAGAGTTGGGAGCTCAAAGTGATGGCGCCTCACCATTTGGGTGTGTATTTGGCATACAAAGGCTCAGTCACACTGAACGGCGTGAGTCTCACCATCAACTCCGTCACCGACTCACCTGAAGGCTCAGAGATCAGCATCAACTTGATCTCCCACACCATGCAAAACACCGCTTTGCATGAGTTACAAGTGGGCGAACACATCAATTTGGAAATCGACACCGTGGCCCGTTACGTGCAACGCATGTTAAGCGCAGTGTCCATTCCCTCCAATGTCACAAAACCATGAACGATCACGCGAACCCACAAGCCCTAGAGCCCATCTCCCCCGTTGAGACCATCATCAAAGACATGAAAGAAGGTCGCATGGTGATCTTGGTTGACGAGGAGGATCGCGAAAACGAGGGTGACTTGGTACTGGCATCAGACTGCGTAACGCCAGAGGCCATCAATTTCATGGCTCGATTTGGGCGCGGCCTCATTTGTCTGACCCTCACCAAAGAGAGATGCCAGCACTTGAATCTCCCCCCCATGGCTTCGCAAAATGGCACGGTTTACGCCACTGCATTTACAGTGAGCATTGAAGCGGCAGAAGGGGTCACCACCGGTATCTCGGCCGCAGACCGAGCTCGAACCATTCAAGTGGCCGTGGCCCCCCAAACCCAAGCCAGTGACTTGGTCCAACCCGGACACGTGTTTCCTTTGCAAGCCGTCGAAGGCGGTGTCCTCATGCGAGCGGGTCACACCGAGGCGGGATGTGATTTTGCAAGATTGGCTGGTCACAGTCCGAGTTCCGTGATTTGTGAAATCATGAATGACGATGGCACCATGGCTCGCTTGCCTGACTTGCAGCGCTTTGCAGCCCAGCACAAGTTGCACATTGGCACCATTGCCGACTTGATCGAATATCGCAGCCGTCACGAGACTTTGCTCAAAAAAATCGCCACTCGACCCATGTTGACCTCACAAGGTGAATTCACGGCCCACGCCTTTCAAGACATTTTGAGCCAAGGCGTTCATTTGGCCTTGATCAAAGGCGAGTGGGATGCATCCGATGTCGTGTTGGCTCGTGTTCATGAGCCTTTGTCCGTGCTTGACGCATTGGAGGTCAACCGAAAAATGCACACCTGGAGCTTAGACGAGAGTTTGTCAGCCATCTCCCAAGCAGGGGCTGGCGTGTTGGTCCTTTTAAACGCGGGTGAAAACGCTCAACAACTGCTTGATCAATTTCAAGGCAATGCCAAATCCATGCACGGTCCAGAGCGAGGCCGCATGGACCTTAGAAGCTATGGCATTGGAGCGCAAATTTTGAAAGAATGTGGTGTTCATAAAATGCGTCTCATGGGAACCCCCAGACGCATGCCCAGCATGACTGGTTATGGACTTGAGATCGAAGGCTATGTCTCCAAAACCACACCCCAAGCGGCTTGATTCCTCAACCCCCATCACCCTTCATCAGCACACATGTTCACACCCTCACAAACTCAAGCTCAAAGTGCTTTGGAAAAAAGTGCCTTTGCGCACAACTTGCCAGAGCACCTCAAAAGTCACTCCGAAAAAGGCAACTCTCAGCCTGTACTTCAATTGACTGAGGAGCAAGCGAAAAATGTGCACATTGGCATTGTGCAATCGGCCTTCAACGCTGAAGTCACCAATGCTTTGAAAAATGCCTGTTTAAAGGAGTTGCTCTCATGTGGTGTCTTGGCCCCTCACATCTCTTTGGTCGAAGTGCCTGGAGCTCTAGAGATTCCCTTGGCGCTTCAGGCGTTGGCTCAAATTGAGGAACCCCAACCCTTTCATGCTTTGATTGCGCTTGGCTGCATCATCAGAGGCGAGACCTACCACTTTGAGCTCGTGGCCAACGAGTCCGCAAGTGGCGTGAGCCAAGTCTCACTGGACTTTCATGTGCCAGTTGTCAACGCCATTTTGACCACTGAAAACACCGAACAAGCCCATGCCCGTCAAGAGGTCAAGGGCCGAGAGGCTGCTCAAGTGGCTTTGCACATGATCAAAGTTTTGGAGACCTGGGCTTGATGAGCAACCACACTCCCAAAACCACATCTGATTTGAATCAAAGCGCGCTGATCCAGGCTTTGAGCCAAACCTTGCCTGAGCATGAGGCAACCCCTTCTCCTGCAAAACCCATCAAAGCACCCAGCAAATCAGCACGCAGTCGGGCCCGCGAATTCGCACTCCAAGCGCTCTACCAATTGATCATTGGCAAAAATGAACCCGAAGACATCGATGTGTTCACACGCGACTTGGTGGGATTTAAAAAAGCAGACTCCGTTCACTACGATGCACTCCTTCATGGATGCGCCAAAGAACGCACGAGCCTAGATGCCGCCATTTTGCCCGTTTTGGATCGCCCCTTGAATGAGATCAGCCCCATTGAACGTGCGGTCATGTGGCTGGGCGTTTATGAACTTGCTCACTGCTTGGATGTGCCTTGGCGAGTGGTTTTGAATGAATACGTGGAACTGGCCAAACAATTTGGCGGTACCGATGGACACAAATACGTCAATGCTGTGCTCAACGAATTGGCCGCCACTTACAGAGCGGTTGAAATCGGTGCCGAGCACAACTCAACACACTCGCAGACCTCCCACCAAGACTGAGGCTTTCATCCATGAGAGTATCCGCACGGGCTCAAGCCATTGAACCCTTTTTTGTGATGGAAATTGCCAAAGCTGCTCAGACCCTTGCAGCCACCCAGTCGAGCTTGGGCAAGATGATTCATTTGAACATTGGAGAGCCTGACTTCAAAGCAGCCCCCTTGGTTCAAAAAGCGGCACAAGAAGCCATTGCCTCTGGATTGACACAATACACGCATGCGAGCGGCACACACGAGTTGCGAGAGGCCATCTCCAATTGGTACCTCAATCGCTGGGGTCTCAACATTGAGCCCGCACGCATCACCGTCACAGCAGGCGCCTCTGCAGCACTGCTATTGAGTGCAATGGCGCTCATTGAAGAGGGCGATGAGATCTTGATGCCAGACCCAAGTTACGCTTGCAACCGACATTTTGTAAGCGTGGCCCAAGGCGTTCCCACCCTTTTGCCAAGCAACGCGAAGAATAAATTTCAGCTGAGTGCCTCGCAAATCCAATCCCATTGGAATGAGAGGACCCGTGGCGTCTTGCTCGCCTCACCCTCCAACCCAACAGGCACTTGCATCGATTTTGAGGAACTCAAACGCATCCACAGCTTTATCAAAGCTCGCTCAGGCATCACCTTGGTTGATGAAATCTACCTTGGTCTGTCCTTTGGGGAGCAAGAGGCTCAAAGTGCTTTGGCCATTGATGAGGAGATCATCAGCATCAACAGCTTCTCCAAATACTTCAACATGACCGGATGGCGACTTGGCTGGGTGGTCACACCCCTAGAGTTGGCACCCACTTTTGACAGACTTGCACAAAATTTATTCATCTGCCCCTCCAGCATTGCTCAACACGCTGCATTGGCTTGCTTTGAGCCCAGTAGCTTGGATCTTTTTGAAGAACGCAAAGCCGCCTTCAAGGCGCGGCGAGACTATTTGGTGCCCGAGCTCAAAGCCCTGGGTTTTGAGGTTCCTGTCACACCTGACGGGGCATTTTACTGTTGGGCTGATTGCCGCCCTTTGTACGCCCGTTTGGGTGTAGACAACAGTTGGGACTTCACCATGAAACTCATGCAAGAGTGCAGAATCGCGCTCGCCCCAGGACGGGATTTTGGGCAACATGAGGTGGAACACTTTGTTCGAATCTCCATTGCCAGCTCTTTGCAAGATCTGCAAGAAGCCGTCTCCCGCATGCGTCAACTCTGGAGTCACCCATGATGTTCAAATGGCCAGTTCGTGTTTATTGGGAAGATACCGATGCGGGTGGTATTGTTTTTTACGCGAATTATTTAAAATTCTTTGAAAGAGCTCGCACCGAATGGCTCAGGAGTTTTGGCCTGGAGCAACAAAATTTGTTGAAAGAGCACCAAGGTTTGTTCATCGTGAGCGAGACTCAGATGAAATACCACCAACCTTGTCGGCTCGATGACTTGTTAAGCGTCAGCGCAAAAGCACAAGAGGTGGGTAAAGCCAGTTTGGTGATTGCTCAAACGGCCACTCGACTCGATGGGAACTCAGACGTCCCCACTCTTCTTTGCGAGGGCAGCATTCGGATCGGTTGGGTGAACGCCCAAACCTTAAAGCCGGCCCGCATTCCTCAAATCATTTTGGACTACTTTTTATGAATCAAGATTTCAGCATCGTTACCCTTTTGATGAATGCGAGCTGGGTGGTCCAACTCGTGGTGTTGATCCTCTTTTTGGTCTCCATCACAAGCTGGAGTGCTATTTTTAAGAAGATTTTTTCACTCAAAAAAATCAAAGCTTTGAACGAAGAATTTGAACGGGAATTTTGGTCTGGCAAGAGCTTAAATGAGCTCTTTGGCGCGGCCTCACAAAACGCGCGAACCGCAGGCCCCATGGAGCGCATTTTTGCCAGTGGCATGCGCGAATATCAAAAACTTCGTGAGCGTCGCATCACCGACCCCTCTGTGCTTGTGGATGCAGCCAATCGAGCCATGCGCGCGAGTCTTCAAAGGGAGATGGATGACATTGAATCGAGCCTCTCCTGGCTAGCCTCAGTTGGCTCTGTCTCTCCTTACGTGGGACTGTTTGGAACCGTTTGGGGCATCATGCACGCGTTCACAGGTTTGGCCGCTTTGCAGCAAGTGACCTTGGCCAAAGTGGCGCCTGGCATCGCTGAGGCACTTGTGGCCACGGCCATTGGACTCTTTGCGGCGATCCCAGCCGTGCTCGCCTTTAATCGCTTTGCAAGAGACATTGACCGCATCTCCATTCGAATGGAGACCTTCATGGAAGAGTTCAGCAACATCTTGCAACGCAACGTGGGCTCGCTCACTCAGTCTCCCCACTGAGCCCGCCAAACTCTAAGACGCTACAAGCATGGCTCAAATCGCAACCCGTTCGCGCTCCAAGCGCAGAACCATGAACGAGATCAACATGGTGCCCTTCATCGATGTGATGCTGGTGCTGTTGATCATTTTCATGGTCACCGCTCCATTGATCAGCACCAGTGTGATTGATGTGCCCAGTGTTGGCAAAGCCTCCACAGCACCCGAACAAGTCATCCGCATCGAGCTCAAGAGCGACCACAAAATTTACCTCAAAAGCTTTGCAACCGGCTCTGCCAAGAACTTGAGTGCTGTGATGAACTCACCCCCCACCTCAAACGAAGAGGCGCAAGAGGTTGATGTGAGCGAGATCGTTGCCAAAACTCTTGCCCTACAACAGGCTTCGGCAGATGCAGCCAACACACCCGTCATCATTTTTGGTGACAAATCCCTCACCTACGCTGAGGTGGTCAAAGTGCTTGACTTGTTGCAACGCGCTGGCGTGCAAAAAGTGGGCTTGTCTGTGCAAATCACACAAAATTGACATGGAACTCTCTCACCGGATGACCGCCACTTTGATTTGTGCAAAACCCTTGAGCGCCAAGATTTAACCCATGAGCTCGCAAGCCTCCAGCGTTTTTTTACCTCCTGAGCGAGAGCGCAACTGGCCCTCCGTAGCTTTTTCGCTTTGCGTTCACTTGCTCTTGGTGATGGCTCTCACTTGGGGCATCACTTGGAACGAAAAAGCCATTCAAGAGGCGTCCACCGCTGAGCTGTGGTCACCCAACACCGTCTTTGCCCCCAGTGCTCCTCCAAGCGAAGTCGTTGAAACACCCGACGCTCCTCCTCCTGCACCCGCCCCTGTGCCTGTGCCCGAGCCCGTCAAAGCACCCCCACCAAGCCCCGCAGCTCCCGATCCCCGTGAGGCACAACTGGCGATCGCTAAGAAACAAGCCGAGGTCAAGCAAAAAGAAAAAGAAGCTCAACTGGCACTTGAGGAAAAAGCCAAACAAGCTCGTTTAGAGCTTGAACGTCAAAAGAAACTCGAACAAGACAAACTCAAAGAAAAAGAGCGTCAAAAGGAAATCGAAAAACAGCGCCAAAAGGAGATAGAAAAGCAACGTCAAAAGGACATCGAGTTGGCGCGTCAAAAGGAATTGGAAAAAGAGAAAGCTCAAAAAGCCAAGCCAGACCCCAAGGAGGCTCAAAAAGCAGCTCAATTGGCCAAAGAGCTTGAAAAAATGAAACAAGCTGATTTGAATCGCGCTTTGAATGCAGCCACAGCGTCTGGCGCTCAAGGCTCTGTGTCCAAAGCGTCCAATGAGTCCAAAGGTCAGGGCAGTGGGCATGCATTGAATCCCAATTATTCGGGCAAGATCATTGACTTGATCAAACGCAACTGGGCATTGCACAAAGAGGTCTCTGGCAGTCCAAGCGCAGTGGTGGTGGTCTCTTGTGCGCCTGATGGCTCGATCACCAAATGGCAAATCAAACAAAAGAGTGGCAATGAGGACTACGATGACGCGGTCAACAAGGCCATCGAGAGCACACAAATTCAAACCAAATTACCCAGGGACAGCGATGGGCGCTCTGCCTACGATTACTGTCCCTTGGAGATCACGATTCGTTTTTAGCCTCAGATCGGCTTCAAAGGCGGGGTGACATCGCCGCATTGAGCCCGGTGTCTCAATGCGTGCTCCATCACCACCAAAGCCAACAAGGCCTCAGCAATGGGAGCAGCTCTGATGCCAACACATGGGTCGTGTCTTCCCTTGGTGATCACTTGGGTGGTTTGGCCCTCAATGGTGATTGATTCCTTGGGGATCAAAATGGAACTGGTGGGCTTGATGGCCACAGTCACCTCCAAATCCTGCCCCGTGCTGATGCCCCCCAAGACACCGCCTGCGTGATTGGTCTTAAAGCCCGAGGGAGTTAGCTCATCGCCATGGAAACTACCCAAGTGCTCAACACTTTCAAAACCGCTTCCAATCTCAACCCCCTTCACTGCGTTGAGCCCCATCATGGCCCAAGCCACATCGGCGTCGAGCTTTTCAAAAAGCGGTGAACCCAAGCCCACTGGCATGCCTTTGGCAATCACTTTGATTTGAGCGCCACACGAGTCACCCGATTTTCTCAATTGCTCCATGTAGTGCTCCAAAGCACTGACATCAGAGACAGGTGCGAAAAAAGGATTTTGAGTGATGTATTGCTCATCCTCAAAGGCAATCTTTTGCGGACCAATCTGAGTCATGTAGGCCGTGAACGTGACACCCAAGTGAATGCTCAACCACTTCTTTGCGACCGCTCCAGCGGCCACCATGGGGGCGGTCATGCGAGCCGAAGATCGCCCCCCTCCCCTGGGATCTCTCAGTCCATACTTTTGTGTGTAAGTGTAATCAGCATGACCAGGACGAAAGGTTTGAAGCAAATCGCCATAGTCCTTGCTTCTTTGGTCGGTGTTGGGAATCAAAAGAGCGATGGGAGTCCCAGTGGTGACTCCCTCAAAAACACCTGAGAGGATTTGAACTTGGTCGCTCTCTTGGCGTTGGGTCACGAAGCGACTTGTGCCAGGCCTGCGTCGATCAAGATCGGGCTGAATATCTGATGTATCCAGCGGCATGCCAGGGGGACAACCATCGATCACGCACCCGATGCTTGGGCCATGGGATTCACCAAAATTGGTGACTGCAAAGAGATTTCCAAATGTATTTGCGCTCATGCCCTTATTATCGCCTCAGATTGCCTTGTAAGTGGCGAATCTGAGCGAAAGGTCTCAAAGGCATCTCACAAAGCAACCGGCCTAGATCTCAGGCGTGGGGCTGTTGAGAACCAGAGCCAGAGCTTGGGGGCATTGAGGAGAAAGGCACAGAATTGTCCTCAGGCCAATCTTTGATGTAGGCTTTGAGCAGTTTGTTCTCAAAGTTCTGACTGTCAACCACGGCTTTGGCCACGTCGTAAAAGCTGATCACGCCCACAATCGATTTGCCATTCATCACGGGCAAATAACGAGCATGCCTTTCAAGCATCATTCGACGAACCTCATCCAAATGCGTATCGGGTGTGCAAGTCAAAGGAGAGGTCTCCATGAACCCTTTGACTTGAGTCTCAGAGGCCAAGCTTGGATTTTTAACCACCCACTGAATGACCTCCCTAAAGGTGAGCATGCCTGCAAGCTCACCGTCTTTGATCACCACCAAAGAACCAATGTCTTTGTCCGCCATGATTTTTGCCGCCAAGGACATGGGCTCCGAAACTTCCACGCTGTAGAGGTGGTTTGACTTTAAACGCAATATGTCACTGACTAGCATGATCTTCTCCATGGTTGGTGAGGAACCCCACCTCACACCTTAGTGAGGGAGTTGGAGCCTTCGTTCAGTTGCAGTTTAAACCTCTGCCCCACCGTGAACACCTTGGCAAACCCTAGTTTAAAAATTGTGCACTTGCAACAATTTGGCCAAAGTCAAATGGCCCAAACTCTCCTCCATGGCGGTGCTGGTGTGTTCGGCATCCAAGAGCATGGCTCTAAACAAGGGTAAAACCAGCGTCTGAGTTGGATCGATGAGCAAGACATAGCGCGGATACAACTGCGTGGGCTCACTCAGCTCTCCCACCCAGTCCAGGGCTTGCAACCGCTCCAATACGCTCTCCAAATCCAGCACATCCAATGACAATGTGCTTGAAAGGTCCATCATGCCAAGCCCCCTTTGAGGCCCTCGTTGGGCCCTTTGCAGGGCAAGCAAGCTATCAAGGGCGATGGCCCAATCCCACCCCGGGGCATTTGAACTTCTGGTGTGGTGATTGATCAGACTCGGAATTGAGGCCACCACCACGGCCCCAGCCAAGACAATGCACCATGCCACATAGATCCACAAAAGCAAAATAGGTAGGGTCGCAAAAGTACCGTATACCAAAGAGACTGTCGGTATCTTGCCCAAGTACCATGTGACCCCATGGCGGGCGAGCTCCAAAGCAATGGTGACCCCTGCACCCCCAATCACAGCATGGGACAAAGGCACACTGGCTTTGGGTACAAAACGGTAAAGAGCCGCCATGGACAAAGCACAAATGGCAAACTCAAAAAAACCCAGGACCGCCTGGATGAGCTCTCTGGCTTCGGGCAACAAGGTCTGGGGCAACATTGCCAAATAGTACAAACACACCACAGCAGCGCACAAAACCATGGGCCCCAAAGTCATGGCACTCCAGTAGAGCAACACCCTTTGGGCCCACGACCGAGATTTCTTTACCCTCCATATCCCATTTAAAGCCCGGTCAATGGTGAAGACCAAGGCGAAAGCCGAGAAAAAGAGGGCCACAAAGCCATACAACCCCAATCTGGAAGCCTTACTGGAGAACTGGGACAAGTAATTGAACACCGATCGTGAAATGCTCTCGGGAATCAAGCTCTCAACAAACCAGTGCTGCAAGATCGTTTGAAACTGTGTGAACAAAGGGAAAGCGGTGAACAAAGCCAAAATCACAGTCAAACATGGCACCAAAGCCATGGTGGTGGTGAAGGTGAGACTCCCAGCGGTCTGGGCCAAACGCTCTCTTTTAAAGCGCTCAAAGAGCAAAGAAGCCACCCGCTTGAGGGGTAGGGTTTTGAGCCACTGGGTGGCCTCTTTGACCGAATCAAAAGGGGAGAATGAGGATGAACTTTGCATGCGGACACCATGATGCCATTTTTTATGCGGAAATTCGGCTTTTGAGGCTTGAAGATGTAAAAATGCAGTTTCTTTTTGACTCACCAACTCGCACCAAGCCACAAGCCTTGGAGCATGTAACAAAGCAAGACATGACCCCCATCGACCCCAGCGCAACAGTTGACACCCCTCACCCGGAGCACGCCCCCCTCCTCGCCAGCACTGGCGTTTTAACCACTCAGCGTGTGGCATTACTGACTTTATTGGCCCTCATAGTTTTGTGTGTGGGCTGGGAGCTTGCTTGGGCTCCCATCAAACCAGGGGGCTCTTGGCTAGCCCTCAAAGCGCTTCCATTGGCTTTGCCAGTCGCTGGTTTTCTAAAGCGTCGCTTGTACACCTTTCGCTGGGTGAGCTTGATCGTTTGGCTCTATTTCATTGAGGGCGTGGTGCGCGCATACTCTGACCCCTCCCCTTCTTGTCAAATGGCTCAGGTGGAGATTTTGTTGTGCTTGGTTTTATTTGTCAGCTGCGCCTTGCATGTGAAATACCGCTTCAAAGCGGCTCAAGCGCACATCAACCCATCAGCAGAGTCAGCGCCGAGCACGAATTAAACTCAAACAACAAAGCCTCAAAAAGACTATTTCCAAGCAGCCCCTATGACACTCCTTGAAGAACTCCAATCCCATGTCGGCTCAGCCTTTGTGTTGACCGATGGCGACAAAACTGCTTTTGAGCTCGATTGGCGAAAAAGACAGCAGGGCAAAGCACTTTATGTGGTGAGCCCACAGACCACTCAAGAAGTGGCCATGGTCGTGAAGTCTTGCCTTGCGCACGGCGTCTCCATCGTGCCCCAAGGTGGCAACACGGGCTTGGTGGTAGGCTCCATCCCCGATGAGAGTGGCACACAAGTTGTGTTGTCAATGAAGCGCATGAAGAAAATTAGACACATAGACGCCTCCAATCTGAGCTTGACCGTCGAGGCTGGGTGCGTGCTCCAAACGCTCCAAGAGGTTGCACAATCTCATGGTTTGTTGTTCCCTTTGAGCCTGGGCTCAGAGGGCAGTTGCACCATTGGTGGCAATTTGTCCACCAACGCTGGAGGCACACAAGTGCTGCGCTTTGGCAATGCAAGGGAATTGTGTTTGGGGCTTGAAGTGGTCACTGCTCAGGGAGAAATTTGGTCTGGACTCTCAGCCCTTCGCAAAGACAACACGGGCTACGATTTAAAGGACCTCTTCATCGGCAGCGAAGGCACACTGGGCATCATCACTGCAGCAACCTTGAAGTTATTTCCTGCCCCCCAGAGTACGCTCACCGCGCTTGCCTCCACTGAGGACCTAGAGGGCTGCATACGTCTTTTGAAATTGGCCCACGAACATTTGAGTGCTGGCTTGACTGGCTTTGAAGTCATGAACCAATTCTCTTTGGAGCTGGTGAGGACTCACTTTCCAAATCTAGCCCCTCCCTTTGAATCCTCGCCTTGGTGTGTGCTCTTGGAGCTCTCTGATCCACAAGACTCGAGCCACGCAGCCACCCTGTTGGAGAACTTGCTCAGCGCCGCGCTCGAGCAAGGGGCTGTCCAAGATGCTATCGTTTCCAAATCCTTGGCTGAGTCCAAGCAGCTGTGGCACATCAGAGAAAGCATCACCTTGGCACAAGCCCAAGAGGGCTTGAACATCAAGCACGACATCTCGCTGCCCGTCTCGCAAATCAAATCCTTTGTTGAGCACACCGATCGTGCGCTAGAGGAGCTCGTTGAAGGCGTCCGATTGGTTAATTTTGGTCATTTGGGGGATGGCAACTTGCACTACAACGTCCAAGCGCCAAGGGGCTTTGATCACAAAACCTTTTTGACCCAATATGAGGACAAGGTCAATGAAATCGTCTACCAGCAGGTCAAAAGCTTAGGCGGATCCATCTCTGCTGAACACGGCATTGGAAGCTTAAAACTCAAATCCCTTCCCAATTACAAAGATGCTGTGGCTTTGTCCCTCATGAGATCCATCAAAAAGTCTCTGGATCCCGATAACATCATGAACCCCAACCGAGTAATTGAGTTAAACCCCTCCTAAAATTCAGATCAACATTGGATTGCGCTTTGCTCGCGATACACTTACGAAATAGCCGAAAAAAAAACGGCTTGAAATGTTGGATTTTCCCATTTAAACCTGAACACCCTTTCATGCAAAGCTCTCGACCCATTCGAACCCAATACGAAGATTTCATGCGCCAGGTCTACACCCAAGGTGTGTCCAAAGAGGATCGCACGGGCACTGGCACCCTCAGTGTTTTCGGGGCGCAGATGCGCTTTGACTTGAACGAAGGCTTTCCCCTGGTGACCACAAAAAAAGTTCACCTTCGCTCGATCATTCAAGAGTTGTTGTGGTTCTTGACCGGTTCGTCCAATAACAATTGGCTCAAAGAGCGAGGGGTCACCATTTGGGACGAATGGGCCAAGCCCGACGGCGACCTCGGCCCAGTGTATGGGGTGCAGTGGCGCAGCTGGCCAACACCTGGGGGTGAACACATTGACCAAATTGCGCAGGTGATTCACACCCTAAAAACCAATCCTGACTCCCGACGCATCATCGTGAGTGCTTGGAATGTTGCTGACTTATCCAAAATGGCGCTCATGCCGTGTCATGCTTTTTTCCAGTTCTACGTCGCCCCCAGCACAACCCCAGGGGGCAAGGGCAAACTGAGTTGCCAGCTCTACCAACGCAGTGCTGACATCTTCTTAGGCGTGCCTTTCAACATCGCAAGTTACGCGCTTCTCACCCACATGGTGGCTCAACAATGCGACTTGGATGTGGGTGACTTCATCTGGACAGGTGGGGATTGCCACATTTATAAAAATCACTTTGAACAAGTGGAACTTCAACTCTCTCGTCAAGCCTACGCCTATCCTTTGCTCAACATCAAGCGAAAGCCTGATTCCATTTTTGACTATCAGTTTGAAGACTTCGAGGTTTTGGACTATCAGTGCCATGAGGCCATCAAAGCACCTGTGGCGGTGTAATCGGTGGAGATCAGCCTCATCTTTGCCCAAAGTGCCAACAAAGTGATTGGCCATGAGAACAAACTTCCTTGGCATTTGCCTGAGGATTTGGCTCATTTCAAAGCCCTCACACAGGGTCAAACGGTTCTGATGGGTCGAAAAACTTGGGATTCTCTCCCAAAGGCCTTCAGACCCCTACCCGGCCGTGTGAATTTGGTGCTGAGCACAAATGAGGCGCTAAAGCTGGAAGGTGCCATCACGGTCAACAGCCCAAAACAAGCCATTGATCAAGCCAATGAGAAAGCCAAGCGACAAGCTGCCTCTGCCTCGAGCGCAACTCCAACGCCTACACTGTGGGTGATTGGCGGCGCTCAGGTCTACTCACTTTTCATGCCTTTGGCATCTAGAATCGAAGTCACTGAAATTGAGCTTACCGTTGATGGAGATGCGCTCGCGCCCGTCATCGATGACACTTGGGAGGAAGTCCAACGCAATCGTCATCAATCTGCCAAAGGTTTAGGTTACAGTTTCGTTTCTTATCGAAAAATTTCACAAAGGATTGAACATGTCTGAAGAAGGTTTTGAAGTCAAAGGTGCTCATGAAGACGAGCTCGAACACGCTGGCGAGGGTCACGGATCGAAAATGACCAATCAAATCGCCATGTTCACGGCCATCATTGCCACAGTGGGTGCGATTTTTGGATACATGGGCGGTGCAACTCAAGCGGACGCAGGTCTTTTTAAAAATAATGCGGCCATTCGAAAAACCGAGGCCTCCAATCAATGGAATTATTACCAAGCCAAAAGCAGCAAACAAAATTTAAGTGAATTGGCTCTGAATATCTCCCCCTCCTCCAAGGCTGAGTTCTATCAAGCTGAGATTGCGAGGTACAAAAAAGAAAAAGAAGAGATCAAAGCGGGCGCTGAAAAACTGGAAAAAGAAAGTTTAGAGTGGGACGAGAAATCTGACGAGCAAATGCACCAGCATCACCGCTGGGCACAGGCGACCACGGCTTTGCAAATCTCTATTGCATTGGCAGCGATTGCTTTGCTCACGCGCAAATCATGGCTTCAAAAAGCCATGATGGCCATGGCCAGCTTGGGCGTGGCATTGGGTATATTGGCCGCGCTTCACATCTAATCGGCGAACCTTCTCTCAGCGCACCTAGTCCAAAGAAATAACCATGAAACTTGCCACTTGGAATGTCAACTCGCTGCGCGTGCGCTTGGAGCATGTGCTGGATTGGTTGGCACCCAAGGAGGGCGTGCAAAGTGCGGGTCAAGATATGGATGTCTTGGTTCTCCAAGAGCTCAAGCTGAGTGATGACCAATTCCCAACTCAAGCGTTCAAAGACATTGGCTACGAGAGCGTGTTTTTGGGACAAAAGACCTACAACGGTGTGGCCTTGCTCTCACGCCATCCGATCAAGGGTGTTGTCAAAAATATTCCAGGCTTTGATGATGAAATGGCTCGCATCATCAGCGCAGAGGTCTTGGGTGTTCGGGTTGTTGGTGGATACTTCCCAAATGGTCAAGAGCCAGGGAGCGAGAAATTCGCCTACAAAATGCGCTGGCTTGAGGCCTTAGAGGCTTGGCTTGCTCAACTTTGTAAGGAGTCTGCTCCCGTGGTCCTGATGGGAGACTACAACATCACCCACATTGATTTGGACGTATGGGATCCCGTTGGATTGGCCGACACCATTCATTGCACGAAAGAGGAGCGAGCTCGCTTTGAAGCGCTCCTAAACTTAGGACTCGTGGATGCTTTTCGCTCACTTCACCCCGATCAAAAAACATTTTCATGGTGGGACTACAGAGGCGGCGGTTTCCGCAGAAACCATGGACTGCGCATTGATCACATTTTGATCTCTCAAGCCCTCAGCTCAAAGTTGCTGAACTGTGATGTGGACCCTACACCTCGTAAATTAGAAAGACCCAGCGATCACGCCCCAGTTTGGGTCGAGATTAAAAACAGCTAAAAACCAAGCGACGCTTGTTTTTTTGTTTTAGTCATCTAAACCCAACTCTTGAATTTTTCGCGTAATGGTATTGCGTCCAATGCCTAGCTTTTGTGCCGCCTCAATTCTGCGCCCCCGAGTATTGAGCAGTGCTGTTTGAATGAGTTTGGACTCGAAGCGACGCGTTAAAACATCCCACACATCGGTTCTGCCGGCTGCTAGCAAAGCACTTGCCTCTGACTCCAAAATACTTTCCCAACTGCCCAAGGAAGAGGAGGCACCATGGGCATGGGAGTTTGCAGCGCCAACTGGGTTGACTGAGGAGAATGGATGTGAGAGCGATCGCTCCATTTGCTCTTGAGCGCTAGCGTCAAAGGCTTCAAGTGCATGCGCTGAGGGCATGCCACTGGGAGAGAGTGGTGCAACACCTTCATTTTTATAGATGATTTCACCAAACACATTCAACACTGACTCAGGAGTGCTTGCAATGCCCGCGTGGGTTGATTCAAAGCGATGGGTTGAAACATCCCCTTGGGGCATCTGATCTGCAAGGGTACTTGAAGCTGTTGGTGCTGAGAATGAATGGAGTTGAACGGATTGATGAGCTGCCGCTTCAAGTGCACGCTGATCTTTCAACACCTCAGGAGGCAAGTCCTTGGCCTCCACCACTTGGGTGGGGGCCATGACACTGAGCCAATGGCAAATGTTCTCCAGTTGCCTCACATTTCCTGGGAAATGAAAGTTTTGCAACACCAACAAAGCCGAATCAGAGATCCGTTTGGGCTCAACCCCAAGTTGAATTGCGCTTTGCTTTAAGAAATAGTGCGTGAGCACAGAGATATCCTCTCGCCTCTCTCTCAGTGGGGGCAATCGCAGGCGAATCACATTGAGGCGGTGAAACAAATCCTCCCTGAATGAGCCTTCCTTGACACGCTGCTCTAAGTCTTGATGGGTGGCTGCAATCACTCGCACATTTGCTTTGATGCTCACATGGCCACCAACACGGTAGTAATTGCCATCACTTAAAACTCGCAACAAGCGGGTTTGAAGGTCAAAAGGCATGTCACCAATTTCATCTAAGAAAAGTGTTCCCCCTTCAGCTTGCTCAAAACGGCCACGCCTCATGGTTTGAGCACCAGTGAACGCACCACGCTCATGACCGAAGAGCTCACTTTCCAACAAGTCTTTTGGTATGGCCGCTGTGTTGATGGCCACAAAGGAACCGCTGGCCCTCAAAGAGTGCTTGTGCAAGGCCCTTGCAACAAGCTCCTTACCCGACCCAGACTCACCAGTGATCATCACCGTAACATTGCTTTGGCTCAATCGACCGATGGCCCGAAAGACATCTTGCATGGCTGGCGCTTGGCCAAGCATCTCTGGTGTCTCCTCAGAGCCCACAGATGTCACTGTCTCTTGGAGTGTCTCTTGCACGGCGCGCCGGATGAGCTCGACTGCCTTTGCAATGTCAAAGGGCTTGGGCAAGTACTCAAACGCACCACCTTGAAAGGATGACACGGCTGAATCCAAGTCAGAGAAGGCGGTCATGATGATGACGGCAATTTGAGGTTGCTTGGACTTGATCTCTTGCAACAAATCAAGTCCCGATCCTCCGGGCATTCGAATGTCACTCACCAACACTTGAGGCAACTCTTCCTCGCTCACACGCTCCAAAGCCAAAAGCACATCTCTTGGGTTTGTGAAACTTCGAGTTGGCATTCCCTCTCGCAGCAACGCCTTCTCCATCACAAATCTGATGGATTGATCATCATCTACGATCCAAATGGGTTTCATTTTTATTTCACCTTGTCAATTCTTACTTAGGCTCAATGTGTCAAATTCATTGCAGTGGTATCAAAATCTTAAAATCTGTTTTACCTGGCACGCTCTCGCACTCAATCAATCCGTGGTGCTGTTGAATGAATGTTTGCGCCAAATTCAAACCCAAACCCGATCCACCCTCCCGACCAGAGACCAAGGGATAAAAGAGCCTGTCTTTGATTGACTCTGAAATCCCTGGACCGTTGTCAATGACATGCAATTCCAATGCCAATCGATTGCGTTGTTTGCTAAAAGTAACTTGCCTGGCCACACGGGTTTGCAAAATGATTTGAGCCTCTGAGGTTGCAATTTTTTGACTGAGGGCTTGTGCCGCATTGTGAGCAATATTGAGCACAGCTTGGATGAGTTGTTCTACATCCCCATTGAAGTCAGGCAAGGAGGTGTCATAGTCACGCCTGACCTTCAAGCCTCTTGGAAACTCAGCCAATATCAAAGACCGAACCCGTTCACAGACCTCGTGAATATTGACCTTGGTGACCACTTGTGGGCGACGATGGGGGGCCAACAATCGGTCAACCAGCGTTTGAAGTCGATCCGCCTCTCGGATAATGACTTGCGTGTACTCGATCAAATCCTTGGATTCGATCTCAAGTTGTAACAATTGCGCTGCGCCTCGAATACCACCCAATGGGTTCTTGATTTCGTGAGCTAAATTTCGAATGAGCTCTTTATTGGCACGCGCTTGATCGATGATTCGACCTTCCCTTTCTTGTTTGGCCATTTGGTCAAAGGGAATGAGCTCCACCAAAACTTCTCTCTCGTGATTGGAGGGCGAGACGATCACATGAACAGGCATGGACTCGACGCTTGAGCGCTTGAGCATGCCATCAAAACGAAGTGCTGAAAAATGTTCCTTTTGTGAACTGGCCAATGCATTGGCTATGCTTTGCGCATCGATGAAATACTCCAACAATGAAGTACCAACGATGGATTTACTCGGTACGCCAAAGACCTCCTCTGTCGCCGAATTGACAAACTCAATTTTTCCATCGGCGTTGACCAAGAGAATCAAAGTTGCAAGCAAGTGAAGCAAGCTCTGCGTGCCTTCGGTTTTGGCAAGAGAGCGAGCACGGGTACTTGATTTAATGGAGGAAGGCATGTGTCTCAGCGTTTTTTTGCATAAAAAAAAGGGGACGGTCTTTCCGCCCCCTTTGATTGATCCCTCAAAAGAAGGGTCGGGTGTTTTACAGTGAGTAATACATATCGTACTCAATGGGGTGAGTGGCTTGTCTAAAGCGAGTCACTTCTCCCATTTTGAGTTCAATGTAAGCATCAATCATGCTGTCAGTGAACACACCACCTTGAGTCAAGAATGCACGGTCTTTGTCCAAATACTCCAAAGCTTGATCCAAGCTGTGGCAAACGGTTGGGACCAATGCATCTTCCTCGGGTGGGAGGTGGTACAAGTCTTTGGTTGCTGGCTCTCCAGGATGAATCTTGTTCTTGATGCCATCAAGTCCAGCCATCAACAATGCAGCAAAGCACAAGTAGGGGTTGGCCATGGGATCAGGGAAACGAGACTCAATGCGACGACCTTTGTCGCTGGCAACGAAAGGAATGCGAATCGAAGCAGAGCGATTGCGGCTTGAATAAGCCAATTTCACGGGAGCCTCAAACCCAGGTACCAAGCGCTTGTAGCTGTTGGTGGTGGGGTTGGTAATGGCGTTCAATGCACGAGCGTGCTTGATCACACCACCAATGTAGTAGAGGGCAGTATCGCTCAAACCTGCATAGCCAGAGCCTGCGAAGAGGTTTTTACCGTCTTTCCAAACTGACTGGTGAACGTGCATGCCTGAGCCGTTATCGCAAACCAAAGGCTTGGGCATGAAGGTGGCTGTTTTTCCGTAAGCGTGAGCCACGTTCCAAACCACATACTTCAACTTTTGCGTCCAATCGGCTCTCTCAACCAAAGTTGAGAACTTGGTACCAATCTCGTTTTGACCTGCGCCAGCCACTTCGTGGTGGAACACCTCAACGGGGATGCCCATCTCTTCAAGAATTGAGGACATCTCTGCTCTCATGTCTTGTGTGCTGTCCACTGGAGGCACGGGGAAGTAACCACCTTTAACTGTGGGACGGTGACCTTTGTTACCGCCTTCAATGGTCTTGGAGGAATTCCAGGGTGCTTCGTATTCGTCGATCTGGAAAAAAGCTCCAGACATCTCATTGCCCCACTTCACATCATCAAAGATGAAGAACTCTGGCTCTGGACCAAAGTAGGCTGTGTCACCAATGCCGCTGGCCTTGAGGTAAGCCTCAGCGCGCTTGGCAATGGAGCGAGGATCGCGGTCGTAGGCTTTACCGTCACCTGGTTCGAGAACGTCGCATGACAGAACCAATGTTGGCTCTTGGAAAAAGGGGTCGATGAAGGCTGTGTTGGCATCAGGCATGAGCAACATGTCTGATGCCTCAATGCCCTTCCAGCCAGCGATAGAGGATCCATCAAAGGCATGGCCATCGGTGAATTTGCCTTCATCAAAAGCAGAAATTGGCACGCTCACGTGCTGTTCTTTTCCACGGGTATCAGTGAAGCGAAAATCAACGAATTTAACTTCGTCATCCTTGATTTGCTTCATCACATCAGCGACGGTCTTTGCCATCAGTTTCTCCTGAATTTACGGTAAGTTTAGAAAAAAGTCTTGAAGCTATGAGCAGAATTTGTGCCATCTCCCAAAGAAGACTTCTAGCCCCAGCGAACCAAAACAGCCCCATTGTAGGTCTTCCAATGTGCCATTAAGAAGAATAAAGGACTGTTTTACGTAAAATTAAGCCCAAAGGCAATCAATTATGTGCACCATTATAGTGCATATTGAGAAAAATATTTTAGAGTGATTTTTAACGCACCAATTCAGGGCCTAATGACGCACCAAATTCATGCAAGTAGGCAAGCAGCGCTGGATAAGCTTGAGCGACCGCATCGGGGGGGCCTTTGACTCCGAGTTCAATGTGCCGACCATGAACGGGGTGGTCGACACTTGGGAGGCTGAAGACTTTGATGAGGGAGAACTGCTCCTCGAGTTTGAGCATCATGGGTGTCAGTGAGGCCTCCATGGAGCCATACACAATCACAGAGTGCTCTGTGAAAGATGATTTTTCAAACCAAGCTTGGCAATATTCATCTAGTACCCACTCCATCATCGGCCAGGCCATGACGGGGAAACCCGGCAAAAAATAAACACGAGCCCAGGGATGTTGGGCCAGCACTTGGGGATCCCTGGTTGAGCACTGAAAGCCAGGTATTTTGTTGTACGGGTTGGGAATGATCTCAGCACCGAGTGGGAACTGGCCCATGTTCAAGCGATGGATGTGTTCAGGCAGATCGGGCTCATAAGGCTTTCCCGCTTCCAAAGCTTGGTCCTTGATGCGTTGTCGAATGAGTTCCTCTGCCTGAGGGTGCAAAGCCAATTCAACACCCAACGCCTTGGCCGCGCATTGTCTCGTGTGGTCATCTGGTGTGGCTCCAATGCCACCACAAGAAAACACAATGTCTCCGCTCAAAAAAGCACGCTGCAAGACGGACTGAATACGCTTTGGATCATCTCCCACGTATTCGGCGTAAGACAAAGAGAGTCCTCTTTGTGAGAGCAACTCAATGGCTTTGGGCATGTGCTTATCGGCGCGCTTACCAGATAAGATTTCGTCACCTACGATGATCAAACCGAATTTGGGCTTTTGCACTTCAGAGTGCTTCAATGGGGACTGAATGGTGTTCATGGGCTCTTGAAAAAAGAGTGATTGATCTTCAAACAGTTTACACGAGCGTGAACCACCCTTTGAGTTAGCGGACTTTAGATTGCCACCATTTGACGAATGCCTTTGCTCACCATTTCAGCGCCCGGACCACTTGCCACCACCTCACCGCGCTCCATGACAAAATAGTGATCGGCCAAGCTTTCAGCAAAATCGTAATACTGCTCACACAGCAAGATGGCCATGTTGCCTCGCTTGGCCAGCATTTTGATAACCCGACCTATGTCTTTGATGATGCTGGGTTGAATGCCCTCTGTGGGCTCATCCAAAACCAACAATTTCGGATTGGAAGCCAACGCTCTTGCAATGGCCAGTTGCTGCTGTTGACCACCCGATAAGTCACCACCTCGGCGATGCTGCATCTCACGCAATATGGGAAACAACTCAAAGAGTTCTTCTGGAACCTTGGCGTTGGCAGACTGGGTGGCCAAGCCCATTTGAAGGTTTTCAAGAACGCTCAACCTTCCAAAAATCTCTCTACCCTGAGGGACAAATCCAATGCCTGCTTTCGCCCTTTGGTAGGGGGCCATGCGCTTAATGGAGACACCATCCAGTTCAATCTCTCCGCTCTTGATGGGCACCAATCCCATGAGAGATTTGATCAATGTGGTTTTCCCAACACCATTCCTACCCAAAAGCACGGTCACCTCCCCCAACTTGGCCTCCATGGAGACGGAGCGCAAAATATGAGAACCGCTGTAATACTGATTGAGTTGATCAATTTTTAAAAACATTTATCGCCCCAAATAAACTTCGATTACACGCTCATCGTTTTGCACTTGATCCAAAGTGCCTTCAGCTAATACGCTTCCGTCGCACAATACAGTGACCTTTTCAGAAATGGTAGCAATGAAACTCATGTCATGCTCTACCACCATCAAAGAGTGCTTGCCTTTGAGCGTTAAGAAAAGCTCAGCAGTCCTGGCCGTCTCTTGGTCGGTCATTCCGGCAACTGGCTCATCGAGAAGCAACAATTTGGGGTCCTGCATCAATAGCATTCCAATTTCAAGCCACTGCTTTTGACCATGGCTCAAATGACCAGCATCTCGGTACACCTCAGAATCGAGCTGAATGGTGCCAAGTACCTCGGCCAATCGATCTGACTTCTCTGAATCCAACTTAAAGAACAAAGAAGATTTCACATTCTTGTTGGTCTTGAGAGCCAATTCCAAATTCTCAAACACAGTGAGTTGCTCAAAGACGGTGGGCTTTTGGAACTTACGGCCCACTCCAAGCTGTGCAATTTCAGGCTCACTGTATTTGAGCAAGTCAATGGTGCTACCCAAAAAAACTTGCCCAGAATCAGGCTTGGTCTTTCCCGTGATGATGTCCATCATGGTGGTCTTACCTGCACCGTTCGGACCAATGACACAGCGCAACTCACCCGGTGCAATATCCACGCTCAGGTGATTGATGGCTTTGAATCCATCAAAGCTCACGTTCACATCCTCTAGATAAAGGATGCGTCCATGTGTGGTGTCGATCTCATTGCTCTTGTGTAGCCTTGCATAGGAGGCTGTGCGCCCTCCAGATTCAGTGCTCTGTTGGCTAGCGCGCTTTTGCTCAATGTCGACGAGTCTTTGAGCACCTTGCTCCATGAGTTCAGGTGTCATTGTTGACCTCCATGCTTTTTAATGTGTTTTTGGACGAACCCAACGACACCTTGAGGCAGAAAGAGGGTCACCAAAATGAACAATGCACCTAAAAAATACAGCCAAAACTCAGGCGCTGACACTGTAAGCCAACTCTTTGCTAAGTTGACCAAAAAAGCTCCAACGATGGGACCGATTAAAGTGCCCCTGCCACCCACCGCAGTCCAGATCGCAATTTCAATGGATTGGGCGGGGCTCATTTCGCTGGGATTGATGATGCCAACTTGAGGAACGTAGAGCGCACCAGCCACAGCACACATGAGCGCAGACAACGTCCAAATCGCAAGTTTATAAGGCATAGGAGAGTAGCCTGAGAACATGACCCGGCTCTCTGCATCTCTGATCGCCATCAGCACACGGCCCAACTTGGAATGGATGATCCATTTGGCAAGTAAATAAAAACCGAACAAAACCATTGCAGTGATCACAAACAAGGTCATGCGCATCTCAGGCGTGGCAATAGGAACACCCAAAATTCGCTTGAAGTCTGTGAAACCATTGTTTCCTCCAAAGCCCGTCTCGTTTCTAAAGAACAACAGCATCGCCGCATAGGTCATGGCTTGCGTGATGATAGAAAAATACACGCCTTTGATTCTTGAGCGAAAGGCAAAGTAGCCAAATATCCAGGCCAATAAAGCGGGAACCACCACAATCAACACCAAAGTGGCCACAAAGTTATCACTCAAAGCCCACTGCCACGGAAATTTCTTCCAATCTAAAAACACCATGAAATCGGGTAATTCAGATTTGTAATTTCCATCTGTGCCAATTTGACGCATCAAATACATCCCCATGATGTACCCGCCTAGCGCAAAAAAGAGTCCATGCCCTAAAGACAAAATACCGGTGTAACCCCATATCAAGTCCATGGCCAATGCACAAATTGCGTAGCACATGATCTTTCCAATCAATGCCACGGCAAAATCGCTCATGTGAAAAAAACTTGTGGCCGGCAAAACCAAGTTCATGACGGGTGCACCGACGCAAAAGAGCAATACGCAAATCGTAAACACCCTCCAGCCAACGGCACTTAGCATGGGTTTGGGTTGGTGATTGATCAATGAATTCATGATGGGTCTCTTTAATGTGTCAATGGAGCGTGAACGCGCAAAACGTTTAAAACTGAATCATTTATCATGTTTCTGCACTTCTGCCCTTCATGGCAAACAAGCCTTGTGGCCTTTTTTGAATAAAGATCACGATGAACACCAGCACAGTGATTTTTGCCAGCACAGCACCTGCAACTCCCTCCAACAACTTGTTGAGTACCCCTAGACCAACAGCAGCATAAACACTGCCCAATAACTGCCCAACCCCACCTAGAACCACCACCATGAAAGAGTCCACAATGTAGCTCTGACCTAAATCTGGTCCTACGTTTCCAATTTGACTCAATGCACAGCCAGCCATCCCAGCTATTCCTGAACCCAATGCAAAGGCATAGGTGTCAACACGGTTTGTATTCACACCCAAACTTGAAGCCATGGGACGGTTTTGCGTGACACCACGCACAAACAAGCCCAATCGTGTTTTGCCAATCAACAATGACATGGCAATCAAGACAAAGGCAGCAAAGAAGATGATCACAATGCGGTTCCAAGGAAGTGTCAAATTGGACAAAACCTCAATACCCCCGCTCATCCAAACTGGATTTTCAACTGTGACATTTTGCGCGCCAAAAATAGACCGCACCCCTTGCATCAACATCAAACTGATACCCCAAGTCGCCAGCAGGGTCTCCAGGGGTCTGCCATAGAGATGCTTCAAAATGACTCTCTCCAAAATCGCACCCACCATGGCAGAAGTCAAAAAGGAAAAGACAACAGCGACAGGCAAATAAGCATCAAACCACTGCGGGAAATGGTGCTGAAAAAAAGCTTGGACCATGTACGTTGCATAAGCACCTAACATCATCAACTCGCCGTGTGCCATGTTGATCACGCCCATCAATCCGTATGTAATGGCCAACCCCAATGCCACCAACAACAAGATCGAGCCCAAACTTAAACCTGTGAAAAGCGTACCCAGTCTCTCCCCCCAAGCAAGCTTGCCCTGAATTTGCTTGAGAGCATCTTTGATTTGGGTTTTCAGCTTCTCCTCGGTCTCGGTTTGCAATCGATCATTCAAAAGTCTCACAGTCTCTGGGGTCGCGTTACCACTCAGGAGTGAAATGGCCAATGTTCTCTTGGACAAATCTTCATCATTGATTTCGATGGCGGCCTTTGCAAATTCGATTTGAATCTTTATTTTTTCGTTTTTCTCGTTGAGCAAGGCTTTTTGAATCAACCCCATACGTGAGGCATCAGGATCTTTGATCATTTCCTTGATCGCTTTTAGCCTCACAGAATCGTCGCTGCTAAATAAGCTCAGACTCGACAAAGCCGCATCAATCTCCCCTCTCATGCGGTTGTTGCTCACCACATCCTCTGCGCCCTCAGGCAGGGGCGTCTCTTGTCCAGTTACGGGATCAATTGACTTTCCATTTTGAACCACAAATACTTGGTGATCTAGTATTTTTACATTGTCATCTGAGAGCGCTTTGATGAACGCGGCTGTCCTGTCATCCGCACTCTCCATCACTTTGGCCAGCACTTTCAATCGATCCTCTGTCGCTCCCGAGGCCAACCCCACGGCCTCATCTGTACTCAGGGAGTGAGCTGCGCCATGAAACAATAATCCACACAAAATAAATGAAAAATAGAGGATTGACTTCATGAAGAATTGCCGTTGATTGATAGATTAATTTTATTTTTACGTTTACCAAAGAAGACTTTCTTTGCACTCAAAGTACTCTGCTTTGGCAAAAATAAGGGCGCCCGGAGCGCCCTTACTCTGACCGGTTGAGTCCCAAATATTATTTGGTTACAGGCTCATCAGGCTTTTTGTCATTGCCTTCAATGTATGGACTCCATGGCTTGGCCTTCACAGGACCAGGAGTTTGCCAAACCACATTGAACTGACCATCAGCCTTGACTTCACCAATGAAGACTGACTTGTGCAAATGGTGGTTCTTTGGATCCATCATGGATGTGATGCCACTAGGAGCTTTGAAAGTCTGTCCTGCCATCGCAGCAATGACTTTATCAACATCAGTGGATTTTGCTTTTTCAACCGCTTGTTTCCACATGTTGATACCAATGTAGGAAGCTTCCATTGGATCGTTGGTCAAAGGCTTGTCTTTGTGACCAGGAATGTTGTGCAATTTTGCATAATCAGACCATTTCTTGATGAACTCAGTGTTGGTAGGATTCTTCAAGCTCATGAAGTAGTTCCATGCAGCCAAGTGACCCACCAAAGGCTTGGCATCAACACCGCGCAACTCTTCCTCACCCACGGAGAAAGCAACCACTGGAACATCCTTGGCTTTCAAACCAGCGTTACCCAATTCCTTGTAGAAGGGAACGTTTGAGTCACCATTGATGGTGGACACAACAGCAGTTTTACCACCAGCAGCGAATTTCTTGATGTCAGCAACGATGGTCTGGTAATCAGAGTGACCAAACGGTGTGTATTTCTCATCGATGTCAGAATCTTTCACACCTTTGCTGTGCAAATATGCACGCAAAATTTTGTTGGTTGTTCTGGGGTATACATAATCAGTACCCAACAAAACCCAACGCTTAGCAGCGCCACCGTCTTTGCTCATCAAATAGTCAACAGCAGGAATAGCTTGCTGATTTGGTGCTGCACCAGTGTAGAAAACATTCTTAGACAACTCTTCACCTTCGTATTGAACGGGGTAAAAGAGCAAGCCATTCAACTCTTCAACAACTGGCAACACAGATTTACGGCTCACAGAGGTCCAGCAACCGAAAATGACGGCCACCTTATCTTGTGTCAGCAACTGTTTTGTTTTCTCTGCAAACAAAGGCCAGTTTGAAGCTGGATCAACCACCACTGGCTCCAACTTCTTACCCAAAACTCCACCCTTGGCATTGATTTCATCAATCGCCATCAAAATGGTATCTTTGAGCACAGACTCAGAGATGGCCATGGTGCCAGACAACGAGTGTAGAACACCCACTTTAATGGTGTCCTCCGCTGCGCTAGCGGTATTCCATCCAAAGGCGCTCAAAGCCAATGCTGAGGCAGTTGCCAAAGCGGTCAGTCTACGACGATTAATCATTAAAAACTCCAGTTCAAGTGATAGAGGTGAATTGTTTGCAAGCCAACACTTACAAAACAGTTGGCCAACAATTTAACTAGGCAATCCTTGTGCCAGTTTGTGTAAAACAATAATCAACCTTAACCTTGAAATCCGAAGGTTTTCTGCACCAAAATCTAACAATGGTTGATTTGCGCACCAAATCAAATCGATGGACTATTTGCAAATGCACCAATTTGGTAACCTTGGCAAACTTCAATGCATTGAATTGAAACCAAATTGCATAATCCATTTAAAACCAGTTCAAGTTGCATTCCCTTTTTGGGTTTAACATATCTTTTGGATGGCACATAAGTTGCGCCTTCCCTTTTTTATATCCAATCACTTCATTTCCTAAAGCCATGGAACTAACTCCTCGCGAAAAAGATAAATTGCTCATCTTCACAGCCTCCTTGTTGGCTGAAAGACGCAGGGCCAAAGGGCTCAAACTGAATTACCCTGAATCGATTGCTCTTATTAGTGCATTTGTCATGGAAGGGGCAAGGGAGGGCAAAACCGTGGCTCAACTGATGAATGAGGCCAGAGGGGTTTTGAGCGCAAGCGAAGTGATGGATGGTGTGGCAGACATGATTCCAGACATCCAAGTTGAAGCCACCTTTCCCGATGGCACCAAGCTCGTCACCGTGCACCAACCCATTGTCTAACCTAGAAATAGACTTAACTGTTCAAACACTTCCGTAAAAGGGCACACCTATGATTCCCGGAGAACTCATTGTTGACGAAGGTCATCATTTGCTCAACGTTGGCAGGAGAACCATCACGATCGTGGTTCAAAATACGTCTGAACGCCCCATTCAAGTGGGCTCTCACTACCATTTTTCAGAAACCAATCAGGCATTGAGTTTTGACCGTGAAATGGCACGTGGAATGAGGCTCAACATCGCCTCTGGCACAGCTGTGCGTTTTGAACCAGGACAGAGCAGAACCATTGAACTTGTGGACATTGCTGGCGCAAGAGAAATTTATGGTTTTCGTGGACTTACTCAAGGAGCACTTTGATGGCGACGATTGGAAAACGTGCTTATGCGGAAATGTATGGCCCCACTGTGGGAGACAGAGTAAGACTGGCTGACACGGACTTGATCATAGAAGTGGAGAGGGACATGACCCTCAACGCGGGCTCCTACGGCGAAGAGGTCAAGTTTGGCGGGGGCAAGACCATCAGAGACGGGATGGCTCAATCGCAAAGAACGCGTGATGGAAAATCTTCCGGGCCCCAAGCCGCTGGCGCGGTAGACACGGTCCTTACCAATGCTTTAATTTTGGATCATTGGGGTATTGTCAAAGCAGACATTGGTTTAAAAAATGGTCGCATCTCCTCCATTGGTAAGGCAGGTAACCCAGATACACAACCCAATGTTGACATCATCATTGGAGCCAGTACCGAGATCATCAGTTGTGAGGGCATGATCGTGACTGCGGGTGGCATTGACACTCACATTCACTTCATTGCACCTCAGCAAATTGAAGAAGCACTCAGCAGTGGCATTACCACCATGATTGGTGGTGGCACTGGTCCCGCAACTGGAACTTTTGCAACCACCTGCACACCGGGTGCTTGGCACTTGGAGCGCATGCTTCAAGCAGCCGATGCGTTCCCCATGAACCTTGGTTTTTTAGGCAAAGGCAACGCGTCTTTACCAGAATCCCTGCATGAACAAATCAATGCAGGCGCCATTGGTCTCAAACTACACGAAGACTGGGGCACGACTCCGCAGGCCATCGACAACTGTCTGAGTGTTGCCGAGGAGACCGACACTCAAGTGGCCATTCACACTGACACCCTCAACGAATCAGGATTTGTAGAAGACTCGGTTGCTGCTTTCAAAGGCAGAACCATTCACACCTTTCACACAGAGGGGGCTGGAGGTGGACATGCACCAGACATCATGAAAGTGGTGGGTGAACAAAATGTTCTCCCCTCCTCCACCAACCCAACACGCCCATACACCGTCAATACCCTTGATGAACACGTGGATATGCTCATGGTTTGCCATCATTTGGATCCGAGCATTGCAGAAGATTTGGCGTTTGCTGAGAGTCGCATCCGAAAGGAGACGATTGCTGCTGAAGACATTTTGCACGACCTTGGCGCCATCAGCATGTTCAGCTCTGACAGCCAAGCCATGGGTCGAGTCGGGGAGGTCATCATGCGCTGCTGGCAAACGGCTCACAAGATGAAACTACAAAGAGGTAAATTGCCAAATGACACCTCACGCCACGACAATGAACGCGTCAAGCGCTACCAAGCCAAACTCACCATCAATCCAGCCATTGCACACGGCATCAGCCACGAAGTGGGCAGCATTGAGGTGGGTAAGTGGGCAGATTTGGTGATTTGGAGACCTGCCTTTTTTGGCGTCAAGCCCTCCACGATCCTCAAAGGTGGCTCTATTGCAATGGCTGCGATGGGGGATCCCAACGCATCAATCCCAACCCCACAACCCGTTCACTATCGACCCATGTTCGGCGCCTTCGGTGGTGCGACCGCCAAAGGCTCGCTGACTTTTGTCTCTCAAGCCAGCCTGACTCAAGGCATTCGCTCACGCTTTGGATTGCAAAAAGAATGTGTGGCCGTTAAGAACATAAGAAACGTTGGTAAAAAAGACATGGTCCATAACCACTACACGCCTAAGATGGAGATCAATGCGCAAACCTATGAGGTGAGAGCCGATGGCATGTTGCTCACCTGCGAGCCAGCCGTCACATTGCCCATGACTCAACGCTATTTTCTATTTTGAACGGATGACCGCGATGTGTCACCTCAGGCTCACCCAGCAATGAAATTGTTCACCAAACACCTCCCCAAGGGGGCTTCGATGGCAAAGGCCTTGATTGCCCGAGCCCCCACCATCACCCTTGACTGGGACCAAAGACAACACAGCAGACTCAATGGCTTGAGTTCAAATGGTGATTCAGTGGCCTTGTTTTTGCCACGCGGGAAAGTTCTGCGTGGTGGGGACATCATGGTGAGTGAGCAAGGAGAGTTGTTAAGAATCATCTCCGCAGACCAATCCGTACTCAAAATCACTTCATGCTCCATTCACGGCACACCCTTGGACTTACCCCGAGCTGCCTATCATTTGGGAAACCGACATATTCCGATTGAAATTCAAAGCACGCATTTACTCATAGAACCAGATCACGTGCTCGAAGAGATGTTGAAAAACATGGGACTCATTGTTCAAAAAAGTGAGCTTCCCTTCGAGCCCGAAGCTGGAGCTTATGAACATGCCTCTGGCCATGCTGCACATCATGATCACGATCACGATCACGATCACCCACACCACCATGGCCATCACTGAGTGAGCCCTCTCAACCCATGGTAACCAGTTCAGCGCTCATGCCAGAGACATTCACCTCAAGCACGGTAATCACTCTAACCCCCTGCGTCTTAAGCCCGGACACATTAATGAGACTCATGTGGCTCGCGTCTCCCGCATTGGCGGTGGGAGGATTTTCTTATTCCGAAGGGTTTGAGTCAGCGGTCGACCAGGGATGGGTCAATGACGAGCCCTCAGCCACCCATTGGCTGATTGATCAAATGCTGATCTGTCAAGCCAAAGGCGATTGGTCTCTTGTTGGGCAAGCCATGACAACGTGGTCTGACTTCAACGAAACAGAACTCCAGACGCTCAACACTTGGGTTCTCATGACCCGAGAGAGCCATGAATTCAGGCTTCAATGCGTGCAAATGGGTCGATCCTTGCTTAATTGGCTCAACACCCATCAATCCCTTCAAGACCCTAGGGTGCAATGGTGCTCCAATTTAGACACACCCACTTGGCCAGTGGTTTACGCCTTGGCCTTGCATTTGTCACACGCCGACGTCAGGTCTGGACTCGTTGCAATGGCGTTCGGATGGGCTGAAAATATGGCACAAACCGCCATGAAAACCATACCCTTGGGACAAATTGCGGGACAAAAAATACTCAATCAATTGATTGCACATATTCCTCAAGCCATTGAACTGGCAATTCAAACCAAACCCTCAGAGCGTCAACTCTTTAACCCACATTTATCCATTCTGAGCTCGCAACACGAGCATCAATACTCTAGACTTTTTAGATCATGAACCAACTCCACCACATTCGAAATCGCGATAAAAAACTACCTCCATTGCGAGTAGGCATAGGCGGTCCTGTAGGGTCGGGTAAAACGACCTTGCTTGAAATGCTTTGCAAAAACATGCGTCAAGATCACGACCTTATTGCGATCACCAATGACATCTACACCAAGGAAGATCAAAGGCTCTTGACAGTCAGCGGAGCCTTGGAGGCAGAACGCATCATGGGTGTGGAGACAGGGGGATGTCCCCACACTGCCATTCGCGAGGATGCCTCCATCAATTTGGAGGCCATCGACCGCATGCTAGAGCTCTACCCAAATGCAGATGTTGTGTTTGTCGAAAGTGGTGGCGATAACCTCGCGGCGACTTTCTCACCCGAATTGAGCGATCTCACCATTTATGTGATCGATGTGGCTGCAGGCGAAAAAATCCCGAGAAAAGGTGGCCCAGGCATCACCAAAAGCGATCTCTTGGTCATCAACAAAACCGATCTTGCACCTCACGTCGGTGCCGATTTAGAGGTGATGAAAGCAGATGCCCACAGGATGAGAAGTTCCGCAAAGGGCTTAAAGCCTTTTGTTTTGACGAACCTGAAAACGCTTGAGGGACTGCAAGAGGTGATTGACTTCATCAAGGGGCAAGGTCTTTTGGGTCTTGAGGTGCCCCCCTCTCAAGGTGTTGCTGCAAACGCTTGATTTGGGCAGAAAGCCCACTGCTTCGATTGGCCACTTGAGAGACAGCCTTTGCAACAAGCCCCTCACTCTCTTGCACCAAGGTAAGGTATTGTTTGGCCCTGGTCACCCCCGTGTAGAGCAACTCTTTGCTCAAGGCTTGATCCATGTGCTGAGGTAAAACCAAAAGGGTGTGCTCATATTCAGAGCCTTGTGACTTGTGAATACTCATTGCAAAGGAAGTTTGTACATTCGCCAATCTGGCCAAAGAAAAAATCCTTAAATCCTCGCCTGACAAAAAATAAGCTTTCAGTGCAGAGGACCCTAACTCTTCGGGCAACACCAACCCAACGTCCCCATTGGATAAACCCAAATCGTGCTGATTGTGAGTCACCATGATGGGACGCCCTGCATACCACTCACCCACCTTTGGAAGCTCAAAATCACTCAATACCTTTGCCTCAATCGCTTGATTGATATGCTTTGCACCCATTGGTCCTTCATTGACAGCACATAAAACACGGTACCGATCGAATTCAAGCAACAACGCTTTGACCCAATCGGAAGGTGGCACAAATGGAGCGTGATTTGAAGCATGCTTTGCCTTCTGATTCCAAACACAAAGCTTTTTCAAATAAGTGTAAAAATTAGGACGTCGCGCTTCAGCATTGTCGCCCAGCGGGCTTAAAGATTCACCGACAACACCTTGAGCTTGTGGGTACTTTTTAATTTGCACCACCCCGTCAGTCTCGCGTTCATCATTCATCCAACGAGCAAGGGCTTTTAAATCGGCTGCTTTGATCAACTCGGCCAATGAGGCGATTGGACCAGCAAAGCGTCTGCTGCGTTTGAGATGCACGATGTGATCTGACAACGCCATGGGCTCAGGAAAAGAGTTTCTCCAAGCAGGCTCAAAGTCGCTTGGCAAATTCATCACGCTTTTAAACTCTTTGAATAACGTTGAGGAGTAAGGGGTCAATTCAGAAAATTGTTGCATCTCATGATTAGGCTGACACAGATCAGCCAAAACGCTTCCCGCCTCTACAGCAGCAAGCTGATCAGGGTCACCCAAGAATATCAATTGCGTACTCGCATCAAGCGCTTGCATCAAACATGACATCATCTCCAAATTAACCATCGATGCCTCATCGACAATCAGCACACTTGCTTGCAAAGGATTATTGGCGTTGTATTTGAATCTTGAGCCATCGGCACTGGCGCCCAAGAGAGAATGCAGGGTGTGTGCTTGGGTGAGGCTTGCGACATCTTTGTCAATGTCAACTTGCCCCACCAATTGCGACTGAATCGGGCCCATAGCATTTTGAATCGAACGCAACAACCGAGTGGCAGCCTTTCCAGTTGGAGCTGCCAAAGCAACTTTAATCGAATTGGGTTTTTCTTGTAGAGCAAACATCAACGCCAAAATTCGGGCCACCGTGAACGTCTTACCCGTTCCAGGCCCCCCCGTTACAAAAGTAAGTCCCGATCTGACAGATAAAGCACATGCCAATTGCTGCCAATCTACAGATTCTGTGGGTGAGGGGAAAAGCAAGGACAAGAAATGTTTGAGTTTTTTGGGGTCATAGGCCAAACGCATTCGACTGCGATCAATCAATGATTTCGCCACCAAAAAGTCCGATATCCAGTGTCGACGGAAATAAAGGGAAGGCTCAGCACTCCATCTCTCACACACCACAGGCTCACTACCGAGCAAATGCGTGTTAGAGATAGACCAGTCTGCGTCATCTTGCCGAATCAAACCGCTCGACTCCAGTGCTTGAATCCAGTCTTGCTCATTTTGCGGCATCAAAGGTGAGAGTGAACTCCAAGGCTCAAAGTCTTGCCCGAGGGCATTTTTCCACTGATACAAAACTCTCAAAGGCAAGCAAGTATGACCCAAGCCCTCAAAGCGACTGAGCATACAAACGGCCATCAATACAGGTGCGCTGCTGGTGTCTGGACTCAATTGAACAAACGTGCTTGCACAAGCCCAATCTATGTTGCGAATTAAACCTTCAACGGCACATTCTTTGAGCACTGAAAGCACACGCTCTTGGGCTGAATTTAAGCTTGAATCAAAGGTCTTCAAACGTTCCCCAATTCTTGAGCCTTGCCCACTCTCGCACTGGAGCTTAAACTCATCTCCATATCATGCATCCATTGCGATGAGGCAGGCAAGATCAACATGCCATTGTTGTGAGAATCAACGCCTCTCAAATACCAAACAATCGCACCTCCTAGGTGTTGACTGCTGTCGTAAGCGTCTTTGAGTCGGTTCTTTAAATGGCGGTGCAGTGCAAATAAATAAATGCCAGCTTGGATATCGTAGTGATTCTTGACCACATCGTGTTCAAGATTCGATTGACTGTAGGCATCGTCGTTCATTCCCAATTGATTTGATTTGTAATCGATCACCCAATAGCGTCCATCAATGAGACACACCAAATCCATAAAACCCATCATCAACCCGTGCCAGTCCAACGTAGAGAAGCGGTCGCGTTTTAGATTTGGCAAAGCATGTCTTGAACAAGCCTGAGCAAAAGATGAAGCATCAAAGGAGTCAATCGCAAGCCAAAACTCCATCTCAGTGAGTTTAGACTCAAACTGATCCATCGTGCAATGACCCAAGAAAAGACTTGAATAAATGGATCTCAACCAAGCCTCAATCCAAGCCCTCAGCACCACAGCCTCACCGTTGTCAGTGAGTAAATCTGATGTCAATTTACCGGATGGAAGACTCAAATGTGGATTTTTTTTCAAAATGGACTTCACACTCACCAAGGCGAGTAGCCTTTGAATGCGAGGCACAATCAAGGCCTCATAATGAGCGTCATGACTTCGAATCTGCTCAAGCGTTACCGTCTCATTGACCAAACTCTGGAGCAACTCATGCACCCAATTACCAAATTGGACGCCTCCAGGCATTGATCGCCACACTGGTATCACCGGCTCCTGTGCATTTGAGGCCTTGAATTTACCCGAAACATTTGAGGACTCAACACTTGAACTCTCATCCAGTGCAGGTTCATCATCAGCTCCTCCCAGAGTGATCCATGCGGGGGTTTGGCCTGTATGTGCCTCTTGCCACCTGAGCAAGGAAGAAAATGAAGATATCTTGTAGCCATCATCAACCCGTTTGATGTAAGTTCTGGCAGGCTTTGTATGGATTGGCTCAAGCATTTCGTAGCGACCTTGACGCATCTCCTGTCCAGTCACATCCACCATTTCAACTCTCGGATCAGAGCCAAATTGATCTGAGAGTGTTGCTCTCAAAGAGTTGGTGTCCAGTGCCGATTGATTGGCACTTAGCAAATAACCTACTGCACTCAAATGCGTTGTGCACTCTTGTTTTTGAGTACCCTTTAACCGCCCCAAACCCAGCCACAAGGAGTAAACCGCACGTGTCAAACCCACATACAGGAGTCTCAGGTCTTCTCTTAACCTCTCCATCTCAGGATCTGACCCAGTCCCTTGTCCCAAAGTCTTGGGCTTGTCCTTGGCTTTTTTATAAATTCCCAAAAACGGCATCATCACAATGGGGAACTCGAGTCCTTTGGATTTGTGAATTGTGATCACTCTTACAACATCGCTCTCACTTTCAAGCCTAAGCGTGTGTTCATCCAGATCGTTCGAGTCTGACACAATGGTTTGCGTCAACGCAGTGATGAGAGCTTGGGGTGTCTTCACGCTCAGCGACCAGCTTTGAAGAATTTCTGCCAAATGGAGCACGTTGGTCAAGCACCTCTCCCCCCCCTGACCATTGATCATCCATTTTTGGGGCAACGAGAGTGCGAACATGGTTTCTCGCAACATCGCAAAAACACCTTTGTTGACCCATGTGGTGTTCAATTTTTTAGCCAAAGCTGCATAGCTGTCAAATACATCATCATCGCTGAGCAAGTTTTTGAGTTCCACCTGCGACAAACCAAACATTGGACTTGCCAATGCTGCGCGCAAGAGTCTTGCATCCGTGCAACGATGCACAGCCTTTAGCCAAAAGAGCAAATCCTTGGCCTGTTGTGATTGAAAAACGGAATCGCGATCTGACATGAATACACTGGCAATCCCTCTTTGACTCAATGCGCGCCTGACCGCGCGTGCTTCATT
>CAIKYO010000313.1 GCA_903831655.1 uncultured Burkholderiales bacterium | reverse complement strand
TGTTGTTTGCAAAGCCTGAAAAACAGACTGCGATTCGTGAGCGATTAAAAAATCTAGTTCACGTCGGGTTTAATTTTGATAACTCAGGTAGCCGTGTTGCCTTGTACCAACCTGATGGTCTTTAATGATGAATAAAGATGATGCTATTTTCGTTGCTGGACATACCGGCTTGATTGGTTCGGCTATGGTTCGTAACCTTCAGGATGCGGGGTTTGAAAATTTAATCCTAAAATCCCATGCTGAATTAGATTTAACTGATGCTTTATTGGTAGATAAATTTTTTGATAAATATTCCCCCAAATATGTTGTTTTAGCAGCCGGGAGAGTGGGTGGTATTATTGAAAACCAAAACTTCCCTGCTGATTTCATGAATGCAAATCTTGCAATTCAATTAAACGTTCTTAAGGCAGCCCATCGATCTGGCGTAAGGAAATTGCTTTTGTTTGCCTCATCCTGTATGTACCCTCGAGAGTGTCCGCAGCCAATGGCGGAAACTGCTTTGCTGTCCGGGCACCCTGAGCCAATTAGCCTTGCTTATGCAATATCTAAATTAGCAGGTATGCAGATGTGCATGGCTTACAACCAACAGTATGGTGAGCAGCGCTTTATACCGGTTATTCCCAATAGTGCATTTGGTCCAAATGACAATTTTGATCCTGAATCTGGGCATGTTCTTTCGTCTTTAATTCGCCGTTTTCACGATGCAATTCAAAACGATGTAAAAGTTTTGACCTTGTGGGGCAGTGGTAAACCAAGACGAGAGTTTATTTATACCGACGATATCGCTGGTGCCTGTATTTCACTCTTATCTGGAGATACTGATTCTATAAAGCTTCCATTAAATATTGGTACTGGGGTCGATTTCTCAATTCGCGAATTAGCAGAAGCAATTGCAAAAGTAACTGGCTATTCAGGGGAAATTCAATGGGATCTTAATAAGCCCGATGGAGCTCCAAGAAAGTTGCTTGATAGTAGTCTCATCCGATCTTTTGGGTGGAAGCCCGCAGTCAATTTTGAGGAAGGTCTGAGGAGTACCTATCATTGGTATTTGGAGAATGTATTTATTACGGGGAAATGTTCGTGACTGACTCAATTAATTTACGCGATAAGACCCATTGGGTCTGGAGGGAAACGCTCGCAATCCATCGTCGGGCGCCTGAAACTCGTCTGGCGTCATCACTTTCATCTATCGAAATTTTTGTTGCACTCTATTATGGTGACATTTTGCGCTTTGATTCTTCGAATCCGCTAATTGAAACTCGGGATCGGTGCATCATTAGTAAAGGTCATGGTTCGATTTGCATGTACCCCATTTTGGCTGACTTGGATTATTTTCCTATCGAAGAGTTGCAAAAAGTCTGTCATACAGGAGGAATTCTGGGCGGAATTCCCGATCCCGTAATTCCTGGATATGAAACGATTAACGGATCGCTGGGTCATGGTTTAGGTGTTGGAACAGGGGTGGCTTTGGGTTTAAATCGTAAAGGTAGCGATCGCAGTGTATTTGTTGTTACTGGTGATGGCGAATTACACGAGGGCGCAAACTGGGAGGCAATCATGTTCGCCTCGCAGCACAAGCTGGATAACTTGAATTTAATCGTTGATAACAATCAAATTAGCATGCTTGGCTATACCGATGACATCGTTAGTCATGGATCTCTTTCGGCTCGTCTTAGTGCTTTTGGCTGGCAATGTCATGAGGTTGATGGACATGATGTATATGCCGTTCAGGGGGAGTTATTAAAGATGAAAGATAGTCATAACGGCAACCCCAAGGCATTGATTGCGCGGACCTTAAAAGGCCATGGTGTGCCTGGATTGGAAAACGCACCGTTATCTCACATCATGAATCCAAAGCCTGAATTGATCGACGCACTTTTGGAGAAAAATTGATGAGGATCAAAGCTCTCGCAATGCGCGATGTATTGCTCAATCGCATATGGCAAGCGATGAAGCAGGATAATAAAATTTTCTTCGTCAGCGCTGATTTTGGATCTCCCATTCTCGATAAAATTCGTGCGGACTTCCCAGATCGCTTTGTAAATGTCGGTATTGCTGAGCAAAATTTAATCAATATTTCAGCAGGTTTGGCATTAGAGGGTTATACGGTTTTTGCTTATGCGATCGCCCCTTTTATCACCATGCGTTGCTTTGAGCAAATCCGCGTTAGTTTGGCGCTCCTTTCCGAAGTAAGGCCAATGAACGTGAATTTAATTGGTGTGGGTGCTGGATATAGTTATGTTGTATCTGGCCCTACACATCAGTGCTATGAAGATATCACTTTAATGCGAGCATTACCGAATTTCCAAGTTTTATCCCCAGCAGATCATGTAACTGCAGATATACTTTTTGATCGCTGTATCGGGACACTTGGGCCAAAGTACTTGCGTCTTGATGCACAAGTCCTGCCGGTAATTTATGAGTCTGATGCGCCAAATTTGGATGCTGGCTTCCATATCCATCGTCAAGGCTCTGGAGTCTGTCTGTTAGCCACAGGATATATGTTGCATACCGCATTAAAAGTGGCTGATGCTTTACTTGATTCCGAAACCACTGTGGGTGTGGTGGATTTATTTGATATTGCAAATTTTGATGCGAACAGCATAGCTTCCATCCTTAAATCCTATAAGGGCTTAGTTACTTTGGAAGAGGGTTTTAGAGGGCGTGGCGGCGTAGATTCAATGATGTTTGAATTTATTGCGAGACATCATTTGAATTTGCCCCTGTTAAATCTAGGGGTAGAAGGTGGCTATCGCTTTGAGCTTGGATCGCGCGAGGAATTGCACGAGCAGGTAGGAATCGGGCCTGAATATGTAAAACATTCAGTAGCTACCTTTATTCAATCTCTTTCAATTTAATTTTTTGGATTAATCGTGATGAAATTTCCACTGATGCGCAATAATATCTTGCGCGAGGATTTAGATGCTGTAATTGAACACTTGAAACAGGACGATCCAATTTTGACTCATGGTGTAAATGTTCGTGAGTTCGAATCGGAGTGGTCTAAGTGGCTTGGGGTGAAATACAGCGTATTTGTTAATTCAGGGGCCTCTGCCAATTTGCTGACAATGGCTATATTGAAAATTCGACATCCAGAAGGTGGTGAGGTAATTACACCTCCTTTGGCATGGGTTTCAGATGTTGCCTCAGTGTTGCAAAATGGTTTTACTCCTGTATTTGCTGATATTGACCCCGCTACATTGGCGATGGATCCCGCGGAGATACTTAATAAGATTACACATAAAACAAGGGCAGTATTTTTAACTCATGTTCAGGGATTTGATGGCTTGACCGATGAATTAATCAATGAATTAAATCATCGCAATATTCCTTTAATTGAGGATGTCTGCGAATCTCATGGTGCAACACATAATGAAATGAGATTGGGTAGCATAGGTTGGATTTCGAATTTCTCTTTCTACTACGCTCACCACATGAGT
>CAIKYO010000312.1 GCA_903831655.1 uncultured Burkholderiales bacterium | reverse complement strand
GAAAATAACGAAGTATAAGCTTCATTAATCAATAATAGACCTTCGGGTTTTAAAATGCGGCTTACCTCGTTCAAAAACTCACTTGGTTTGGCTACGTGATGCAACATATTTGAAGCAGCTATGAAATCAAAAGTAGCCTCAGGAAATGAGGTGTCCAAAGCGTCTATATCTTTGTAATCTAACCAAGGGCTATCAACTACATCTGATATTTTGAAGCTTTTAGATCTAATGAAAGACTTGCTTGCACCTATACCTGCTCCAAGTTCAAGTCCACTGGAGTTCGAGTCGTCGTTCAAATAGCTGTTCATCCACTCGAAACGTGACTCCAAAAGATGATGAAGGTTTCTATTAGAACCAGACAAGAAATTGCTCCTAGCTAGTCCGAGATTACCTTCGTGTCGCATTCGGTTTTCGGCATGAGTTGGTTGAAAAACTTTGAGATTTATCATTTTTTAACTCTATTTTTGGTAATAAGTTCAGAAATTCCTTCAGCTAGTCCAATCACGGGAACCCATCCGAGCAATTCCTTGGCCTTACCTACGTCCGCCTCTGTTGTAAGAGCATCACCTTGTCGCGCTGGGGCGACGGAATATGGTAAATCGAATAATTTGGCTAAGTCTAAAATGGAAGTCTTTTGCCCGCTACCAATATTGATAACCTGATTTCTGAATGTGCTTTCCAAAGCCAGCCTATTAGCCCGAGCCACATCTTTGACGTGAATGAAATCTCGAGTTTGTAATCCGCCGCCATCGAGGACAACAGATGATCCTTCTAATTTCTTTTTTAAGAAAATCCCCATAACTAATCCGTTTTTTTCATCGCTAGGTTGTCCAGGACCATATACATTGAAATATCTTAAAGTCAGTGTGGGAATATCATAGAACTCATCGAAAACTCTGGTTATTTCTTCGCCCGCGTACTTCGTAATTCCATATACGTTGAGCATATCTGGTGGCAACCCTTCCTGTTGTGGACCTGGTTGATTGCCGTAATATGTTGATGAACCGCAATATACAAATTTTTGAACATTCACTTCTGATGCGGCTTTAAGTACGATGCCGGTTCCCAAAATGTTACTTACGATACACTCCTCCCAAAGTTCATTTGAGGGAGCGCTGCGAGACATAGCTGCAGTATGCAAAACGTATTGAACTCCTTGCATAGATTGCGTAACTACTTCAACATCGGCAATTTCTCCTAAAATATATTCTACTTCTGCAACTTGATCGTCCGGCTTTTCTCGGTCTAATACTTTAACGTTGTATCCGTTGGCCAGTAATTCAATCACGGTGTGGCTGCCGATGAAGCCACAACCTCCAGTAATTAACACAGTTTTTTGATTATGGCTCATTTGAGTGTTTCCCTTGCTTCATCAAAATCGGCGGAGGAATTTATTCCAAGTTTATCTTCTTGCTTTGCTTCAATTACATTAAGTACCCAATCATTTAAACTGAGTTCCGCTAGAAAAGGAAGGAAGTTTCTTTCTTTTGTCACCGCACTGAGAGGTGTGGACTTAATATGTCGCTCCCACGCTTCGATTAGAGTTTTTCTTGCAGTTAGGGCAAAGCAACCCACGTCTGTTAGGCCATTTTTGCCAGTTGTATCTCCTTCTCGTTGCTGCAATATATTCTTCAATTTTCCGAGTTCAATTTTGTATTCAACATACGGATTATTCACACTTATCAATGGAATTGTCATTCTGTTTAGTGACTGCGCAGCCGAATGTGCCTTAATTGAGCGTTCAATGGTTTTTTCCGTCAAACCAAATTGATCAGCCCACGCTATAAAAATATTGTCAAATCTTAATATATGATCCCTTGCTGAAAATATTGCATCGCCCATTCCAGTTGGATATTCCTGCACTACATATGTCAACCCATCCAAAGTGGGTAAATCCGGATGCTCGATCATTGCAGGACTTACGATTGCCACAACTTCATCAACTCGAGGGGAGACTTTCTTAATTGCCATCTCCAATAGTGTCCTAACTCCGTCAGGTTTTACGAGTGCTTTAGGTACATCCATTCCCAAGCGAGAGCCTTTCCCGGCCGCAGGAATTATCGCTACAAAGTCGCCCATTAACTCTCCATTTGCAAATGTTGGATGAAATCCGAAAGTGTAGTGAATTGTGCATCTGAGGGTAGTGGTTTCGACCCAATTCCCACCACAAGAATCCCCGCCGATTTGGCGGCGATGCAGCCAACACTTGAATCCTCCACAGCGATACAACTCCAGGGTTCGATTTGAAGTTTGCTTAAAGCCTGAAGGTAGCCTTCTGGAGAGGGCTTCCCATGCTCAATATCAGAGCCAGAGACGATCAATGGAAATTTGTCCAACAAACCCACAGCCGATAATGAAACTTCGACACTCTCGCGGGAACCGGACGACACAGCAACGATACCGACCTTCTCCTTGACCAATAAATCTACGATTTCAAGGGCACCTGGCATCGGATTTGCTGTGCGCAACGCTCTTCGTGCTAATTCTTGTTTCTCAACTTGCAATTTTGAAGCCATTTGGTTGCTGAAGCCTAAATCAACAAAAACCTCATGCGTTTTGTAGCCCAGATAATTCTCATACCAAAATTCATTCCGTCCATACTTTGCTAATACAGACTTAAAAGCTTGAGCATGAATTTCCGATGTGGCAACTAATGTGTCATCTACATCAAACAGAACCGCTTTAATATT
>CAIKYO010000311.1 GCA_903831655.1 uncultured Burkholderiales bacterium | reverse complement strand
CTTGCACAAAACGCCTCTTGAGAGGCGTTTTGTGAGGTACTTTTCAAAAGCGATTAATATCCGGCAAAAACGCCTTTTGGAAGACTAGCCATGTATTCGTTGGGAACCTTGTTGTTTTTGTTTTATTCGCTCACGAACTCCTTAAAGCCAGCATTCCCCCAGTTTCTTTGAGCGGTTCCTTCGTTTGTCTTGGGAGGGTTAACATGCAGACTGATCACTTTGGGCGCATCACCAGATAATGGGAATCAAATGGTGAAGGCTCTCCTTGTTTTGTCTTTATGCGCGAAACATTTCAAGTCATCAGTGCGCTTAACAATTTTTTCCAAAGGACGAGCAATGAGATTGTGTATTTTTTCGGGGTCTAGTTCAGGTGTTAAAGACAGTTACTCCTTGGCTTCAAAAACGCTGGGCCGTGAATTGGCCAAAAACGGTATAGGTGTGGTGTACGGTGGCGCCTCGGTTGGACTCATGGGGGCGGTTGCAGATGCTGCGCTGCATGAAGGCGGAGAGGTAATTGGTGTCATCCCACAATCCTTGTTTGACAAAGAAGTGGGGCATTTGGGTTTGAGTCAATTGCACGTTGTGCAAAGTATGCATGAACGAAAAGCCATGATGGCTGAACTCTCTGACGGTTTCATTGCATTGCCTGGTGGCATTGGGACATTTGAAGAGTTGTTTGAGGTGTGGACTTGGGCCCAATTGGGCTATCACCCCAAACCTTGCTCAATTTTGAATGTCGATGGTTACTACGATCAATTGATTGGCTTTTTAGATCACACGGTTAGACAAGGATTTTTAAAACAATCACACCGTGACCTTTTGATCGTTGAGCAAGACGCGTCTAAACTCATCGAGCGCATCAAATCCTATCACCCCCCCTTGGTGCCCAAGTGGAATTGACCCACCGGGCCGATTGGTTGGAGAGCTCAGACACATCGTTGAGTAAAGAGCGTGTTTCAATCTCACGATCCGTTTCATTCATGAATCAAGAGATTCAGGGAAAACGCTAGAAGTGTGGTTTATTCAGGTGCCCACTGGTAAATGCACTTGATTTTCAGATGAGGGAGGAGCAATATAGAAGCCGTTTTTAACGTGTCTGAAATTTGTTAACCATCATGTCTCCTCTCTTTGAGATTCTTTATAAAAGTGAATCGGTCTCGCCCAATGTTGTCTCAGTTGAGCTGGAGAACATTTTGAAAATCTCAAGACTCAACAACAGCAAGAGAAACATCACAGGCATGTTGATGTATTTCAGAGGTGAGTTCATTCAAATTCTAGAAGGCGACGAGGATCAAGTCTCAAAGGTTTTCTCCACTGTTATCAAGAACGATCCTAGGCACTCCAATGTTCGTTTGATCGCAGAGGGCCCCATTGCTCATCGCAGTTTCTCTGACTGGTCCATGGGGTTTGTGGGAGACGAGGCGATTCAATCTCGGGTATCAGTCTCCACCAGTGCTTTGATGATGGATCTACTGAGCCAAGAGGCCAAGAGCAGTCCTCAAACGCCTGGCGTTACTCACTTTGTTAAAACCTACAATCAAATGAGAAGGTTCCCCATCCGCTGAACCACACAAGGGGAGCGTTTCACTCAGGCGTTTTTTATTTTTTTCGCTGCATCAATGGCAAAGTAAGTCAAGATGCCATCTGCACCGGCTCTCTTAAACGCAAGTAAGCTCTCCATCATGACTTGATCGTGATCGAGCCAGCCGTTTTGTGCTGCAGCCTTGAGCATTGCATATTCACCCGAGACTTGGTAGGCAAAGGTGGGTACTTGAAACGTCTCCTTTACACGGCGCACCACATCCAAGTAGGGCATCCCTGGTTTGACCATCACCATGTCAGCGCCTTCGCTGATGTCCAAAGCCACCTCCCTCAGTGCTTCATCGGTATTGCCCGGATCCATTTGGTAGGTCTTTTTGTCACTCTTTCCTAGATTTTTTGCCGAACCAACCGCATCTCTAAAAGGGCCATAAAAGGCACTGGCATATTTGGCGCTGTAAGCCATGATGCGGGTGTGGATGTGGCCGTGTGCCTCAAGCGCTTGTCGTATCGATCCAATTCGCCCGTCCATCATGTCGCTAGGGGCAACTATGTCCACGCCGGCTTGGGCTTGGGTCAAGGCTTGTTGTGTGAGCACGGCCAAGGTGGGATCGTTCAAGATGTAGCCCTCGTCGTCGAGTAGACCATCTTGACCATGGCTGGTATAGGGGTCCAGGGCAACATCGGTCATGACACCGAGCTCTGGAAAATGTTTCTTCAATGCGGAGACGACTTGTGGCACAAGACCGTTGGGGTTTGTCGCTTCTTTGCCATCCGGTGTTTTTAGGTGTGAGCTGATGACCGGAAACAAGGCCATCACGGGTATGCCCAATTTCACACATTCTTCAGCAACGGGCATCAATTGGTCCAAGCTCAAGCGCTCTACGCCAGGCATGGATTGAACGGACTCTCGCCGG
>CAIKYO010000310.1 GCA_903831655.1 uncultured Burkholderiales bacterium | reverse complement strand
AGGTTACAAGGTGATTGTTGTATTGACCGGAACTGACGACAGCCTCAGAAGCCAAACGCAGCTGAGAATCGATGAAGCTGTGATTGGCTACGACTCTAGAAGGAATGGTCAGCTTGAAGGAAGTCGCTTGGTTGGTGTTGGTGCATTAAAGGGTGGAGGCACTGTGAACGTGCATTGCCTTACGAATAGCAGTCAGAGTGGTGACTTTAAAAAGACTGTCGCGCAAGGTTTAGGTGTCAATCCAGGTGGGGCGGACCCGATAATTCTCGTTGTGAAGAAAAACAAGTCTATTCTTAACAACTTAATCTCATGGGTTACTTCGTTTAACACGCATCTTGACCAACACGGTATTAAGTGTGTCCAAGATATTCCACTTCTCGTGATTGATGATGAATGCGACTTTGCATCAGTAAACACAAATGAAGATGAGGATACGGATCCGAAAGCTATCAATGGATGTATCCGAAGGCTCCTTCGATCGTTTGACCAGAGCGCTTACGTTGGGTATACCGCCACTCCATTTGCGAATATTTTCATCACCCCAGAATCTGAGTCGGGAGAGAAGTTTGGCGAAGATCTATTTCCTCGTGACTTCATTATCAATCTCAAGAGGTCAAGCAATTATGTTGGCGCGGCGAGAGTCTTTGGCATAAGTGAGGACCCCACAATTGGTATTGATGAAATAGAGGCTCTGCCGATTCTCAGGACGGTTGAAGATCAAGAAGAGTGGTTAAAGACGGGCCATAAAAATCACTCATCAATAGGATCGATAATGCCAGACAGTCTTCGGAGTGCGATCCTCAGCTTCATCCTTGCTTGCGCGGCACGCTCCCAACGCGGTGATGCCGAGAAGCACAATTCAATGCTTATTCATGTCACAAGATTCGTAAGCGTCCAGAGAGAGGTTTTTGAACAAGTTGAGACTGTATTGGCCGGCTTCAAACAGAAGCTTAAATATGAAGACGCATTGAGTAATAAATCGATATTTAGAGAGCTGGAGCGACTCTGGAATGAAGACTTTCGACCAACTTCAATGGAAATTGGAGATGACGAGGGTAATTGGGTCGCGTGGTCTGAAATTGAGCCATTTATCAGAAGCTCAGCAGCAAAAATTAGGGTCAAAATGATTAACGGCGGATCGCAAGACGCTTTGGACTATTACGAGCATCCAGACGGCCTAAGTGTCATTGCAGTTGGGGGATCAAAACTTTCAAGAGGTCTAACTCTTGACGGCTTGAGTGTGAGTTACTACCTACGAACCTCCAAAATGTACGACACTTTGATGCAAATGGGTCGTTGGTTTGGATATCGGCCAGGTTACTTAGATCTCTGTCGCCTTTACACGACACCATCACTAATTAATTGGTACCGTGAAATCGCACTAGCGAGTGAAGAGCTTCTTTTACAGTTTGATGAAATGGCAATGACCGGAGGGACGCCAAAACAGTTCGGTCTGCGAGTCAGGACATCTCCGGCGGGTCTAGCTATAACTAGGGCGGGTGCTATGCGACACTCGAAAACTCTGAAGTTCAGTTACTCCGGGCAAGTCTCTGAAACCATCAACTTCCAAGTCGATGAGGGTGTTCGGCAAACGAATTTGAACGCCGTTACAAATTTGATTCAGCAAATCAAGACATCCCCTTTCGCACAAAAGGGTCAAAAATATGTGTTTACTTGTGGCGAAAATGCAGTTCGGGATTTTCTTTCGGCCTATCAAGCTCACCCGGATAATTTCAAAGTCAATACCGAACTATTGAGCACGTACATTAAGAACCGAGCTCGAGACACTCCTCCCGAGTTAACCAAATGGCTTGTGGCTTTGATAAATGGGTCATATTCAGAGGTAACAGACCTTGGTGGATTACTTGTAAATCCTGTAATTCGTCGAAGGACTCAGGGCTCAACTGAAAATGATTATCGAATTAAACGCTTGGTAAGTCCAACTGATGAAGCAATTGGTCTTGATCCCGTTCAAATGGGCCTAGCTGAGAAAGATACTTTGAAGCTTTGGGAGGAAGGAATTGTTAAGACCAAAAACGCCCTACCACCCGAAGGTCGTAGGGCGGGCCGATCACTGCGCAAGGTCCGCACGCCAGAAGTGGGTCTACTTTTAATCTATCTATGTGTCGACGGCGAAAGCGAAATTGCGTACCCAGGTTTCGCCATAAGCTTCCCTCAAAGCCCAAGGGGCGAAAAGTCAGCGGTGGCATACGTAGTGAATGCAGTTGCTGACAATTTTGATTTGGATGATGAATGATCTTCGAACAGCAATGGCAAGCACTCCACCGAACTGCAAGTGATGATGGAGAATCATTACGGCGAGTTGTCGAAGATTCCAAAGCCAATGCGTGGTTAGTCATCCGCGGCTCTTCTCGACTGAGGCTACTCAGAGTCGAGGTTCCATCAGATGAAGGGCTGGAAGATCTACCTCAGAGTGCAGGTATTGGTCTGCAGATTAGGCAAAGTCAAGATGGTAAATATTTACTTGAGGTATCGCTTTTAAATGGTGATTTCGAAAAGATCTTTGACGTATTCGCAAATGACTTGCTAGTGGCAATTTCGGAGGTTGTTGATTGGAACCAAATTGGCATTGTGGTTGCTGGAAGAATTGAGCTCTGGCAGGAATTTTTGAAGAGTCAGCATGAGGGGCTTTCAGCAGAGAGAGTACGAGGTCTCGTAGGAGAATTGGTGACCCTTCGAAAGCTGTCTCAGACACTCGGATTTACATCAGTGGTTAAGTCCTGGGCGGGACCGAGGGGATTCTCTCAGGACTTTCACTTCAAAAACTCTGCTCTTGAAATAAAGTCATCAGCTTCAAAAAAGCCCCAGTCGATTCAGATTTCAAGTGAACGTCAGCTCGATGATGCGGGGCTCGAAAATCTGTTCCTTTGGCATATATCGTTGGACGAAAGAATTGAGCAAGGAGAAACCCTCCCAGAAATAGTCGAGTCGATTAGGGCAAATATTGGCGACTTGTCCGTCAAAATGGAGTTCAATTTAAGCCTTATCCTCTCGGGCTACCACGACATTCATGCAGCGAAATATTCAAAGACATTTTTGGTTCGCTCAGAATCCCTGTATCGAGTAATGGGCAATTTTCCACGGATAACCGAAGGTCAATGTCCGTCAGGCCTTGGCAATGTTAAGTACTCCATTCAAGCTGGGGCCCTCGATGAATATGTCGAATCCGAGGCAGCAGTCATTGACGAATTAAGCCGAACTAATGATTGATATTGTTCAGTACTACATTGATTTTTGTCAAGAAGTTCTGCTCGCTTCGTCGCGTGAGGGTTCAGAAATTCCAGTTTCGGAAGCCTTTACAGAAAAGATGATCGATGAACTTACCGCAGCGAGTGTCTTTGATGAAGGCACTGTAGCTCCATATCGAGCCCGAGGGGTTGAGGTAAGTGGTTTCTCAATTTCCGAAGACTTGGAAGATTTGGCAATATTGGTCAGCGTTTACAAACAAATGCCAGACCTCCAGACGACTACATCTCAAGAAATTGACACAGCAATTTCTCGAGCAATGGGTTTTTTGTCGAAAGTCCAGCTTGACCTCATTTCGACTGTGGAGGAGAGCACGCCTGCATTTGACATGATCGTAATGATCCGTGACGCAATCCCACAAATTCGAAAAGTGCGAATTCTCGTAATTACAGATGGAAGCGCTGTTATTAAACAGCGCGAACCTCAAAAGTGGCTATCGAGGGAAGTGCTGATCGAAGTTTGGGATATCAAGAGGCTTTACCAGCTCTCGACTTCCGGTAGGCCCCAAGAACCTATAGACATCGACTTCGTTGAAAAGTTTGGTGCCGCGATACCTTGCCTTTCGACATTGGAAGACACGGCAGATTATCGCGCCAATCTGGCAATTTTCCCTGGAAAGGTATTGGCTGAGATCTACGAAGAATATGGTGAACGACTTCTCGAAAGAAATGTCAGAGCATTTTTACAAGCGAAGGGGAAGGTCAACTCGGGAATTCGACAGACGATTCTCAATGAGCCAGACCGTTT
>CAIKYO010000309.1 GCA_903831655.1 uncultured Burkholderiales bacterium | reverse complement strand
TGGGAGAAATAGATGGCGAGAAAGAAGATTCAAATGCATCAATATCGTCAAGCACTGTTTCGTATGCGCCAAGGCGACTCAGATCGAACTATTGCCGACTCAAAACTGATGGGCAGAAAGACAGCCAGTCACTTAAGGGACCTGGCCCTGAAAGAAGGCTGGCTAGACAAGGATCAGCCTTTGCCCGAGGACGCTGAAATAGCACAATTATTGGGCAAACCCAAGAGGGCTCAATCCACCATATCGACTCTTGAAAAGCACCGTGAGTTGATTGTGAAATGGCATGAATCAAAGGTCAACGGGGTTGTGATTCAAGCGGCCTTGAAAAGAGACTTTGGGTGGACGGGGAGCTACTCCTCGGTTCGCCGAATGTTGCAAGAGATTAAGAAATCGCAGCCTATCAAGACCACCTGGCGCTTGCACTTTGACCCGGGAGAAGCTGCTCAGGTGGACTTTGGCCAGGGGCCTTTGGTGGCTCATCCAGATGGGAAACTCAAGCGGACATGGGCCTTTGTGATGACGCTTTGTTATTCAAGGCACCAATATGTTGAGTTTGTTTGGGATCAAACGGTAGCGACTTGGCTTGGCTGTCATAAGCGAGCCTTTGAGTGGTTTGGTGCGGTGCCGCAACGCGTGATCATTGACAACGCCAAATGCGCGATCACAAAAGCGTGCCGATTTGATCCTGTTGTTCAGCGCTCCTATGCCGAGTGTGCCGAGGGTTATGGATTCAAAATTGATCCATGTCCGCCCCATGATCCACAAAAGAAGGGCATTGTTGAGGCTGGGGTGAAATATCTCAAGATGAATTTTTTACCTTTGCGGGTATTTCGTTCATTAGAGGATTTGAATGAACAAGCCAAGGCTTGGGTGATGAAAGAGGCTGGGATACGTGAACACGGTACCACTAGGCAATTTACCGCCAGCGGTATTTAAGCCAAGGGTTTTTAATGCTGAAAACTCTATCTTTGAAATGTCAACCTAAATGGTGAGCTTACGCTTGGAGTCAAGCGAGTGTGCACCCTGACTGTCATGTGAAATTTGACAACTCATTGTATTCAGCGCCTTATGAGTTGGCCCGTCAGCAAGTTTGGCTCAAGAGCACGGACACCACCGTGAGTCTTTACCATGACCACCGGTTAATAGCAATGCACGCCAGGGCCAAGAGGAAGGGTATGCGGGTAACGGTAGCCGATCATATGCCGCCCAACGTACAGGCTTTCTTCAGAAAAGACCGAATCTGGTTAATTGACAGCGCCAGGTCCATTGGCCCCTCGTGTGAGCAGTTGGTGAGCGCTTTATTGATCGACAAGGTTGTTGAGCGGCTGAGGGCCGCTCAAGGGGTGATTGGTCTGGCAAAGCAATTCAATGCAATAAGGGTTGAGGCGGCATGTGCTTTAGCGTTGTTGCATCACAGTGGTCAATACAAAACGGTTAAGGGCATTCTGAATACTGGAGCTGATTTGAAGAAGGAGACTCCAGTTCAAGAGAGCGTGTATAGCAGTGCCCGCTTCGTCAGGCCTGCATCGAGCTTATTCCAATGAGTCGAATTTTAAAAACCACTAGAAAGGAAGAAATTACCATGAATCCAATGCCAGAACTGACGCCTCACCTCAAGCAATTGAGGCTATCAGGTATGCTTGAGTCACTTGAAGCTCGAAACCGGCAGGCCATTGAATCAAAACTGAGCCACTTGGAGTTTCTCTCCATGTTGGTTGGTGATGAGGTGGCCAGGCGAGAGCAAAAGAAGTTTGGGATACGTCTTAAAAGAGCCCAGTTCCGTTCAAGCAAGACGTTGGACCACTTTGACTTTGAAAGGTTGCCCAACTTAAACAGGTCCTTGATTCACGACTTGGCCACTGGCCAATATATTCAAGAGAAGTCCCCCGTGCTGATAGCGGGCCCGAGTGGGACGGGGAAAAGCCATCTTGCCCAAGCGCTTGGGCACGCTGCCGTGCGTCAAGGCTACAGCGTGATCTTCATCGCCTGCTCAACGCTCACGCAAAGCATGCAACTGGCAAGAGCAACCGGGGCTTATAAAAGAAGATTCTCAATGATAAGCAAAACAGACGTCTTGATCATTGATGACTTTGGTCTAAAGCCCATCAGAACGCCCCATGATGAAGATTTGCATGACATCATTGCGGAGCGATACGAGAGACAAACCACAATCGTGACGAGCAATTTAGACTTCACGGAATGGGATCAAGCGCTGCCGTCGAACCATTTATTGGCGAGTGCGACCTTGGACCGCCTGAGGCACAACGCGTATTGTTTGCTCTTGGATGGCCAGTCCTACCGGACACCCAAAATCAGCTCCAAAATAGCAGTTTAAAAAAGATTAAAAAAGAGGCAAAATACAACTTTTAAAACCCCGCTCGAAAGGCCCCAATCCGCAACTAAAAGTGGATCCTATGTGCCGATCATTGCTGGCTCCATTATGCCGATCCGTGACAACCCGCCCTAGTGCGGGTTTTTTTATTGCCAACACAGCCGGTGTCGTGTAACACGACAACGCAAAGCATTTCTAACTCGTTAATAAGTACGATTGAATATGATTATTGCAATGTCCAAAAGACTAAACCCCATCCCCTTGTGAGGGATGGGGTTTATTTATTGAATTGTAGGATATTTCTAATTCAATATAGCCTCATGACGAGCCACAGAGAATTCTTTTTGAGTGAATTAACCCAACAAATGGAAAGTAGATGCTGTTGCTCCACCCAACTCTCCAGTTGTTCCTGTAAAAGATGTAATTCCTGTTAGTTTAACCAAAGGTAAGCGTCTGTCCAACACATGTTGACACCTCAAAGCAAATGACCGCCATCGGCGGTCATCTTGTTTTAAGTTTTGGGTTGCCAGTTGTGCGGTAGAAGTTCGTGGATGAGATGATTC
>CAIKYO010000308.1 GCA_903831655.1 uncultured Burkholderiales bacterium | reverse complement strand
TTTTACTTTTTCAAATAAACATCCTACAGTAGAGAAATCTTAATTCGCTATTCATTTATTTTTGTAATTCGCTTGGAACCTGTATTTTGATAACTCAGCAAAAAAATATAACGATTGACCTCCCCGGTGTAGTAGCAAGTCTTAGAAAGTCGCGTGAAGAAACTCACAAAATTAGGCACCTGGGTAGCATTAGAGAATTACCTTCAAGAAAAATCATCGCCGAAATTATTGACGAATTAAGTGCTGTTTTATTTCCCACTCACTTTGGTAGACCCAACTTATCCGATTCAGATATCGATTTCTTTGTTGGAGATACGCTTAATATTGTTTCTAAAAAATTACTCGATCAAGTCCGACTTGGTCAGAACTTTACCCGTCAAACCGTTGATTTAAATGCACAAGATCTTGCAGATAAGACGGAGTCTATTGTGAGTCAGTTCTTAAGCAAATTAGCTGATATTCGTGCGCTCATCGTCAGCGATGTGAGGGCAGCTTACAGGGGGGATCCTGCAGCGACCAGTATTTCTGAAATCCTACTTTGTTATCCGGGTATCTCTGCAGCCATTCACTACAGACTCGCCCATGTTCTTTACGAGTTAGGGTCTTACTTATTGGCAAAACTTATCTCAGAGATTGCACATACAAAGACCGGCGTAGACATCCACCCGGGAGCCAGAATTGGCGAGGGGTTTTTTATCGATCACGGCACAGGAGTGGTGATTGGGGAGACTGCGGTGATTGGAAACAATGTTCGGCTTTACCAAGCAGTTACCTTGGGTGCCAAAAGCTTTCCAACGAACGCACAGGGCGAGGTTATCAAAGGCAGTATCCGTCATCCCGTATTAGAGGATGGTGTTGTCATCTATGCAGGTGCAACTGTACTCGGTCGGATAACTATTGGAACCGGATCCGTGATCGGGGGCAACGTCTGGTTAACAGAGAGTGTCCCTGCTTACAGCAACATCTCACAAGCCCAATCTAGGGCGCATTAATTTTTCAAACTAAGGAGTTTTCATGACATCACAAAATCTTAATCCAACGGCCCTAGGCGACGTAGCAGCAAGGCAACTTGCAAACGCGACAAAAACAGTTCCCCAACTCTCAGTTATCAGTCCACGTTGGCTGACCCATTTGCTCAACTGGGTTCCCGTAGAGGCCGGCATCTACAGACTCAACACAGTTAAAAACGCCTCTAACGTTCTAACCGATTGTTCTGCCCTAGGCGAGGAAAGAGTATTGCCGCAAACTTTTGTGGATTACGAAACTCATCCCCGTGAATACTTTTTAAGTGCAGTCAACACGGTACTTGAAGTGCACACCCGAGTCTCTGATCTTTACAGCAGTCCCTACAACCAAATTAGTGAACAGTTAAGACTCACCATTGAAACAGTCAAAGAGCGCCAAGAGGGTGAACTTATTAATAACGCGGAGTATGGGCTTTTAAGCAACGTCTCTCCAGAGCAACGCATCACGACTCGAACAGGCGCGCCCACCCCGGACGATTTGGACGAGCTATTGACCAGAGTTTGGAAAGAACCAGGTTTTTTCCTCGCACATCCAAGGGCGATTGCAGCCTTTGGTCGTGAATGTACAAGACGGGGCGTACCACCGCCAACCATATCTCAATTTGGTTGTCAATTCTTGACCTGGAGAGGCGTACCACTGATACCCTCTGACAAAATTAAAATTGAGGGAGGTAAATCAAAGATCCTCCTCATCAGGACAGGTGAGGGTAAACAAGGTGTTGTAGGTTTATATCAACCCAACCTGCCCGGGCAACAAAGTATTGGCCTGTCTGTTCGATTTATGGGCATTAACGGCAAGGCCATTGCCTCTTATTTAATTTCACTTTATTGCTCACTTGCTGTTCTCACAGAAGATTCGCTTGCAGTGTTGGACGATGTTGAAATTGGAAAATACCATGAGTACAAATA
>CAIKYO010000307.1 GCA_903831655.1 uncultured Burkholderiales bacterium | reverse complement strand
TTGGGTGCCAACGCAGGTTGCGCAAAGCGAGCAACATTGTTGGAAATTGGATCAGTCATGATGGCTTCACTTTCTTTTATGAGAGGGCAGTGGCACTAAGGACCACAAACCTTCTAACGGCATCTATATTTTCGACACTCACTTTACAAACTTGAGTATTTTTTTGAAAATATTGAAAATAATTTAAAACCAATTCTTTAGTATTCATATTTCTTCCTAAAGTCCCTTGGCTTCACTAAAACCGGTGACCACCCCAGAGATGATTCGACCCGACTCGACATTTTTCAACCTCACTTGCTCACCCATTGTGCCGTCTTGCAGCGCTTCGGTCTTAACCGTGATGGTAAATCCACGACCTTGGCCATAAACCAGCGTCACTTCTTGTCCTCTTTTGACCATGACCGACGGTTTGACGTCAAAAGAGTGGAAGATTTGATCGCTTCCCATGTCGTGCAAAAGTTCAAAATTTCAATTTCCTGGGTTTGTGTCAAGATTTGACCGTCACTTTGGGGCACGTTGATCGCAATTTTCTTGAATTGTGATGCATTGAGAATCGTCCCTTTCTTTAAAGGTTGATTCAATACAAGCACAGTTCGTACCACTTCACCAAAAACATTCGCATTGGGTGCCTGAGACGTTGAGTTGGGGTAACTCACAGGGGTCATTGCAGTGGGTGGGTTGGAGAGAGCCGCTTTGGCTGGACTGCCCGTGATGGAGGAGTTGGCATTCATGCCCACCACTAGGGTGTTGGTTTTTTTGTTGTCAAAACTTTGTGACCAGGAGGCTTGCAGAAAATATTGCCAGCGAGGTTGTTCGCACCGAGCGCGAATCACGTGCCGATTGGCAAAGGGTTGATCAAAGAGGGTGGGCGACTCACACAGCGTCACTTTGAGTCGTACATCCAGAGTGTTCATTTGGATGTCATCGACCGATATGCCTGTCCTGTGCGATATCCAGTCTCTGGCTGTTTGCAGCAAGGTCATCTCTGCACTTGGAAGTGGGGTCACACCCGTTGGGGAGGACACATTGGAAGGAGGGGGGACACTCGCAGGTGCTGTTGGGGTGGCCAATGCGACTGCGCAAAAGCACGCAAAACTCCAGGAGAAAGTCCACAAGCAAGTCCCCACACATGACCACACATCAGCGCTCATGCGAGTGAGTGTTCCCAGGCTTGGCGCTTGGGTGGGTGACGGTTTTTCAAAGCGGCACAGCATTTGCGAATAGGTATCCATGGTGTTGAAGAAATGACGTTTTTTAAACGCTTTCGGATTGAATAAAGCAATTTCAATACCAGGTTTTAAATTCGCACTGGATGCAAAATGGCTATAAATTTAGACACAAAAGTACTCTTTAATTACACCTCAGTAGATGTTAATCATCCATTGTTGGGTGACAGCACTCTCAATGTAGAGCAGGGTATACAGGGTGTTTTTGCCAAGGCCATGGAACAAGTCTCCAAGTCGCAAGATGTCGGAACTCCGTCAATCTTGAATCCCAACGTGCCAAGCTTGGTGGTCAAGCCTGGGGACAATTTGACGAGTTTGGTCAAAAATTATTTGTCCAGCCAGGGTTTGAGTGTCGATGCTGGAGAATTGAAAAAAAATGTTCAGCAAGTGGCCCAAGAAAATGGCCTCAGCAACGCCAATTTGATATTCCCTGGACAGCGCCTTCAGCTGGCCTCTTTGTCCTCAGCCATGGGTGGAAGAAGTGCAGACACCCTTCAAGCCCAGTCTGCACCTAAATCCAATGTGGCCAGCAGCCAGCAGTCTGCCAGTCAAGACGCTTCTCTTGAGAGTTTGTCAGATAAAAGGGCATTGGCTGTGGCCAAGGACTCTTCTGGCAGCTCAGCATCCACATCCAGCAAGAACACCGTGACGAGCCAAGCGGTCTTGGCCTCCAACGCTTCGAGCTTGAAGCCAGTGGCGGCTAGCGTATCAACGGATTCAAATGTGATGGCGCAAAAAATGAGCAAAGCTTATTTGGATCCCAGAAGAACGGTGAACGCCAGCTTGGGTAGAAGCGATCAAGCCTCTTTGCAGTCCAGTGGGAACGCCCCAAGCAACTCAGCACCCTCTAATAGAACAAATCTTCAAGGCGTACCAGTGGCGCAAGCAGCCGCGGGTGACACGCAAGCCAATGCAAGGGATGCGATGGGCACACCCACAATGAATGCCTCGCAGCTCATGAACCAAAAGATGGTGATGAACCACTTGGCCATGAGCTCCATGATGAATGCCATGTCAGGGGGTGCAATGGGTGGAAACGCTTTGGGTGCCCAAGACATGGGGGCTTTGCAAACCCCCATGCAAAGCACACTTCAAGCGGCATTTGGGACCACACTGGGAGGCACCTCTGGGCTGACACCTCCAATTCCATTCAATGCTCAAACCGCGTCCAATCCAGATTTGAATCAAAATCCGTTGACCACAAGTGCAGCCGCTCAAATTCAGCTCTTGACCCGCTTGAATGGGTCTGCTTATCCTGTTCTACAAAAGACACTGGACCGAGCTGTGGACAAGGGTTACATCCCCGCTCAAGAAAAACAAGCGGTGAACGACAAGATTTTGCGCCTTTCACAACAATACAAATTTTCGCCAGACGATTTTGCCAAAGTGGCTTTGATGGAGAGCGATGGCTTGAACCCCAAGTCCAGCAACAACCGTTGTCACGGCATCATTCAGTTTTGTGATGGCTCGGACCGCGGTGCAGCGAGTGCTGGTTTTGGTGCCAATCCAAAAGCGATTTTGGGTCAAAGCGTTTTGCAGCAGTTGGATTTGGTCTCCAAGTACTTTGATCAAACGGGTCTCAAGAGCGGTGGACCCGTGCACCTGGATGACTTGTACCTAACGGTGTTGACGCCAGCTGCCAAGAGCGAGAAAAGAATTGATGTGGGGCTACCCATTTCAGGCCCACAGGCCAATTATTTGCACGTGAACCGAGACACCTCGGCGCCCATCACACGGGAGTCGATCATGGACGGTTTGCATCAAAACGCCATCGATAAATTGGGACTGGACAACAAGTCCATCAATGCGATGAGAAACAACGGCACCCCTCCCAGCGGAAACCAGGCGATGCGAAGCAATCCCTTGCTCGCAAGTGCCCAGGCGGCGACTTTGGAGTCCAAAGCGCGCACATCTGAATTGGGAAGTGCCAACATGACACGTAATGGCTTGGTAAGGGGTAACCCTTATGCAAGCACACAGAATGTTCCCGATTGGGGTCCGTTCAATTCGCCCATCTCTCCAAGCAGCGCTGCGCGCTGATTGAGCGCTAGAGCTGGGGCTTTGTTGACCTGAGGTTTTAAAAAAACTTTGGGTTGAGGTGATTTTGAAAGTGGCAATGCTTTGCCGCTTGCGTACGCGCACGTGCCTACCTTTTACGCAAACTGAATCCTTAGGATTTCATTTGCTGTCAAAACTCCGAGTGGCACGCCTTTTGCAATATCGTCTTGCGAACTTCTAACTTGAGGTTTGGGTGTCGAGAAAACCGACAAATTGTAAAAAGGTGATTTCTATGGCGATGAACATTTTCAACGATGCATTTGGCATTCACGAGCGGGCGCTTCAAGTGCGAAGCCAACGCTTAGAAGTGCTCGCCAAAAACATTGCCAACGCTGACACACCCAATTACAAAGCCCAAGACGTTGACTTCAAAGCGATGCTTCAGGAGTCTAAAAAAGAATACATGACGGCCACCAATGACAAGCATTTTGCGGGGATTGAAGAGGGGCCTGACAACGGCATGCGTTACAGGATTCCATTCAACAACTCTTTTGATGGCAACACAGTGGAGATCAGTGTGGAGCAAGCTCAGTTTGGTAAGGCAGCAGGCGACTACCAAGCCACTTTGCAATTTCTGCAAGACAGAATCGGGGGCATTCGAAAAGCCCTCAAAGGAGAGTAATCGATGATGAACACCCTTGACAGCGTTTTTGGGATTGCGGGCACAGCCCTCAATTCTCAACTCGTGCGCATGAACACCACCGCTTCCAACTTGGCCAACTCGGCCACCGTTGCCAGTTCCGAAAAAGATGCATTTCGCGCCAAGCGCCCTGTTTTCAAGGCGCTGCTTGATGAAGCGAGTACCAATGCTGCTTTCCCAACCGAGGGGGGTGTGAAGGTCGATCACATTGCCGATGATCCCACTCCCATTCGCAGTCTTTATGACCCATCCAATCCCGCGGCCGATAAGGACGGCATGGTTTATTTGTCCAACGTGAATGAGATGCAAGAGATGGT
>CAIKYO010000306.1 GCA_903831655.1 uncultured Burkholderiales bacterium | reverse complement strand
ATACCCCCAAATGAATTTCAGAAAAAACCGCTCTGGCTAGTAACTTTTTAAGTCGCAAGCTAACAGAATTCGGAATAATAAAATTAGAAATTGAGTCTCTTAAATTAGAGCTACGAACTATTGATGCAATTAAAAAAGTAAAGGCCTGATAAAGCTTACGGCATTTGCTTTTCAATGAAGATTTCACACATCCATAGTGTTCACATAATAGTTATAGTTCGTTGAGTTAAAAATTAGTGTCAAGTATAAGTACTCGTTTAAAAGTTAGTTTTCTCGCAAACATTGCTCGTAGCGGCTTGTCCTTTTTGACAGTCGCCTTGCTAGCGCGCTGGTGTGGCCCCGTGGATTACGGAAGGATGTCGTTTCTATTCACGACTTTCACGTTGTTTTGCGGGTTATTGGACATGGGTAGCTCATCCGCATTCTTTACACTTCTATCACGTCGTACGCGCAGCAGGCAGTTTATTTCAATTTATTGGAGATTTATAGGTATACAGCTTGTATCTGGACTCCTTCTACTTCTGATTTTATTACCTGACTCGATGCTAAGTGCGCTCTGGCATGGGGAGTCACGTTTTCTTATAGCACTGGGTTTTGTAGCCGCATTCATGCAGGGTACAGTTTGGAATTTGGCTATGCAAATGGCTGAGTCGAACCGGGAGACGGTAAATGCGCAGAAGATTAATGTTTCAACAGCTCTTTTTCATTTAGGACTGGTTATTACTTTGGCGCTTTCAGGGCAGCTTTCAATTCAATTAGTATTTATTTCAATAATACTCGAATTTGCTATTTCTGCGTGGTGGACTTGCAGACTTTACTCAATATGTAAATCACTTAATTTACTCGAAAAAGAAGAGCTCGTCAGTGCAGGAAGCGTATTTAGAGAGTTCTTTCATTATTGTCGCCCACTTATGCCGGTTGTAATCATCGGATTCGTACATGATTTTTCCGATAGATGGATGCTTCAGTCGTGGGGAGGTGCTGAGCAGCAGGCTTTTTTTAGTGTCGCTCAGCAATTTTCAGCTGTTGTTTTGATTGCAACAGCTTCAATATCGCGAGTAATATGGAAAGAGATAGCAGAAGCCCATGAACGCAAAGACATTTATCGCGTTCATCAACTTTTTCAACGATCCTCAAGATTGCTTTTTTTTGTTGGATCTGCATTGGCAGGGGCTTTAGTGCCTTCAGCGTCTGAAATCTTGGGTCTGCTCTTCGGTCAAAACTATTTAAATGGTTCAAACACCTTATCCATAATGCTTCTTTATCCTGTTCATCAGTCTATTGGGCAAATTAATGGAATGATGATGTTCGCGACAGGGAAAACTAAAGAGTATTCCATCGCGAGCATACTTATCATGATTGTAAGCCTGTTGGTTTTGTATTTTGTGCTGGCACCTACAAGTCTGTACATACCGGGATTCCAACTTGGAGCTGAAGGCTTGGCCATCAAACAGGTAAGCATGCAAATTATTTCTGTTAATGTACTTGGATATTTAATCTCTCGTATTTTTGGGTGGAAATTTGACTGGATGTATCAAATTTTCAGCTTGCTTGGATGTTTGATATTAGGATGGGTTGCCTACATCGTAACGTCGGCAGTTGTTGGCGATACGAGTTTTATACTGTTGAAATTTTCAATTATGGGACTACTGTATGCATCACTACTATTTAGTCTTGTATTTTACTTCCCTCAACTTCTTTCTTTTACCAATGAGGAATTAAAAGAAAGAGTAGGTAAGTTGGTTTTACTCAAGAGAGACAATTAATGTTAATTTATTCAAAACCGAGTGGTTCACTTTTGAAATGAAATTCCAACTATAGTTTGACAATAGAGTCTAGCTCCTGCACTTATTTAAAAGTCTAGCTTGTACTTGTAACTTTTTAGAAAATTAAGAGAATCTAACCCAATGCTACCGACAGTACAAAGAGCAAAACTAATTGATATTGTCGACAAAGTACGAGAACTGAGATGTCCAGAAAAACATTAATAACCGGTGCAGATGGATTCATTGGTTCGCATTTAACGGAGGCGTTAGTGCGCCAAGGACACGATGTGCGTGCGTTTACCCTTTACAACTCTTTTAGCTCTTGGGGGTGGCTTGACCATTGTGCTAAGGATGTGCGTGGTAAATTTGAGGTATTCCAAGGCGATATTCGTGATTCCAATGGCGTACGCACTGCAATGAAAGACTGCGATACCGTTCTGCACTTGGCAGCACTAATCGCCATACCTTACTCTTATCATTCGCCAGAAACTTACGTAGATACAAATGTGAAGGGGACCCTGAACATACTCCAAGCAGCGCGTGATTTGAATGTACAACGCTTAGTGCACACATCTACAAGTGAAGTCTATGGTACCGCTCGTTTTGTGCCGATCAATGAAGATCACCCGCTACAAGGACAGTCTCCGTATTCAGCAAGTAAGATTGCAGCAGATCAATTGGCATATTCCTTCTATGCCTCTTTCGGCTTGCCGGTTGTGACAGCACGGCCCTTCAATACGTATGGCCCCCGACAATCAGCTCGGGCCGTTATTCCAACAATCATTACTCAATTGGCTAATGGTCAGCGTAACATCAAACTAGGCGCTGTGTCTCCAACTCGCGACTTTAATTTCGTATCCGATACCGTCGCTGGCTTTATTGCAGCAATGAACTCGGATGCAGGCATAGGCGAAACCATTAACTTTGGAAGTAATTTTGAAATTTCCGTAGGTGATACCGTGCGGCTTATCGCCGAACTATTACAAGTCGACATAGATATTGAATCCGACGAAACTCGGCTTCGCCCAATCAAATCAGAAGTTGAAAGATTGTGGGCTGACAACAGCAAAGCACGCGAGCTGCTTGAGTGGTCCCCTGTTTACAGTGGGCGTGAAGGCTTTGCGCGTGGATTAAAAGAAACAATTGATTGGTTTATTCAGCCTGACAACTTAAAGAATTACAAGGTTGGTAACTACAACATATGATTTGTAATGTTATTCATTGATTCCATCGTAGATCGAATTCGGTATGTAGTCGGCAGCGAGCGTGTACCTTTGCACGAACCCTCGCTCAACGGCAATGAGCTCGCTTACGTCACAGAGTGCATTCAAAGTGGCTGGGTGTCGTCTGTTGGCTCGTTCGTTGACCGCTTCGAAAGTGATTTAGCTGCTTATACGGGGGCATCGCACGCCGTTGTTATTAGCAATGGAACCTCGGCGTTACAGGTTGCATTGCAACTAGCAGGAGTCAAGCGGGATGACGAAGTATTGGTGCCAGCACTGTCCTTTGTAGCAACAGCCAATGCGGTCAGGCACAATGGGGCATGGCCTCACTTTGTTGATAACGAGACAAGCACGTTAGGCCTTGCCCCTTTACCTCTAGGTAGCTATCTAAGCGAAATCAGTGAGCAACGCGATGACGGTCTTTACAACCTTAGGACTGGGCGGCGCATCGCAGCGATAGTCCCGATGCATACCTTCGGACATCCAGTTGACATGCGAGAATTGAGCAAGGTGACATCGCTTTACGGGATTCCCATAGTGGAGGACGCGGCTGAGTCCTTGGGGAGCTTCTTGGAGGGCCGCCACACCGGAAATGTGGGCCTGTGCTCGACTCTAAGCTTTAACGGTAATAAAATAGTAACCACGGGGGGAGGGGGGGCGATCATTACAAACGACGAGGCGCTTGCAAAACGGGCCAAACATCTAACGACAACTGCCAAGCAACCACATCCGTGGGCTTTTTTTCACGATGAAGTCGCTTACAATTTCCGGATGCCAAACTTGAACGCAGCATTAGGTTGCGCGCAGCTTGAGCGTATAGAGAGCTTCGTCGAGGCCAAACGTGAGCTTGCACGTCGCTATGCAGAGGCGTTCGCTGACATGGAGGAAGCAACACTCTTCCTAGAGCGTCCAGGTACGCGGGTTAACTACTGGCTTCAAACACTAATACTATCCAGCGATCATGCAGCGCAAAGAGACGAAGTGCTCAAAGCCTCAAATGCGTCGGGTATTATGACCCGACCAATATGGGAGTTGCTCAACACACTCCCCATGTACCGCAACTGTCCTGCTGCGCCGCTACCCGTAGCCCAAGACTTGGCTAGACGGATTGTTAACATTCCAAGCAGTCCGCAATTGATAAAAGGTATATAGTGGGTCGCAGTATAGCAATCGTTACAGGTAGCCGCGCAGATTACGGCCTACTTTACTGGCCAATTCACGACCTGATGGATGCCGTTGACCTTGAGCCGCTAGTCATCGTTACCGGCATGCATCTCTCCCCGGAATTTGGTCTAACTGTTCGAGAGATTGAGAGAGACCAAGTTCCCATTGCCGCACGTGTTGATATGCTGGTCTCGAGCGATTCTCCAGGCGGCATTGCAAAGTCGATGGCTCTCGGACTGATTGGCTTCTCGGATGTAATTGAACGCTTAAAGCCAGACGTGCTTATGTTGCTGGGAGATCGCTTCGAAATCTTTGCTGCTGCTCAAGCGGCTATGTTACACAACGTACCCATAGTGCATATTGCTGGAGGCGACACAACCGAAGGCGCTTTCGACGAAGCTATTCGTCATGCGATCACTAAAATGTCACATCTGCATTTAGTTACAAACAGTGTCGCCCGAGCGCGCGTCCTGCAGATGGGTGAAGATCCAGCACAAGTTAAAGTCGTTGGCAATCCAGGTTTAGATCATCTGAAACGTCGACCGTTGCTGGATCGCTCTGAATTGGAGGCTTCGCTTTGTCATCCTTTGGGAAGACACAATGCCCTAGTAACATTTCATCCAGTTACGCTTGACCCTGAGCACGGTCTACGGCAACAAGAAGAATTATTAGCAGCTCTCGACGGATTACCAGAAGACTGGGTGATTTGGTTCACCTTGCCTAATGCCGACACTGGTGGACGTAATTTGGCTGCTGCGTTTCAGGCTTGGGCCAAGAATCGGCCACAAGTACACGTGTTTACGTCGTTAGGCCAGTTACGATATTTAAGCCTAATGCGTGCATCCGACGTCGTAGTTGGTAACTCATCCAGTGGACTGTACGAAGCTCCTTCTTTTCAGGTCCCTACGATCAACATCGGTGACCGTCAGCAGGGTCGCCTAGCGGCGGCTTCGGTTTTTCACTGCATACCTGAGCGCGTTGCGATCCAAAACGCCATCAATAATGCTCTGATAATGGATTGCTCAGATGTAGAGAACCCTTACGGAGACGGTTTAAGTTCAGAGCGTATTGTAGTTGCTCTTCGAGATATGCAGCCCGTTGAATGTCTACTCAAGAAAAAATTCCATTTAAACGATACGATTTATGACTAATTTAATTGAACCT
>CAIKYO010000305.1 GCA_903831655.1 uncultured Burkholderiales bacterium | reverse complement strand
TGTATGACACCTTCGGTAATCCAGTAGATACAACTGCATTAGGGACTTTCACTACATCTCCAAACGCGCAGATGGATGTGATTTCTTATCCTCCTACAGGTCCACTTCTGAATCCAGTCAATGGTCAAGTCATTATTCCTGGCTCACCTGCTGGTCTTCAGTTCGACATTGGATATGAAGGATTGATACTCGGTTCAGGCGTACTCGGATCAAACGGGGATGTACTGCGCTGGGAAGCTCTATACGCAACGCCAACTGGCTGGTAAACAATGACTTGAGGGGGAGTAAAAGCTCCTCTTCAAGGTCTTACTATTGGAGTTTTATGGCCTCACCAATTGGATTTCCTCCAGAGACAGTCTACCAAGTTACCAACATCACTCAAGATTCCCCTGGGATAGTGACGGTTTCTTCTGTTGCTGAGACTGGAGCGTTCTATCTGGTGAATGGCATGACGATCACTTTCTCTAATGTGCGAGGCATGTACCAAGTGAATCGCGAGAGATACATCATCGGAAGTTTAGACACCAATGCAATGACGTTCGCTCTATACACCATTCGAGGTTTTCCGGTCGATACAAGCTCCTTTAATTCTTACGTGGGTGGAGGGCAGGTAAACATTATCTCGTATCCAGCTCTAGCAGGTCAACCTCCAGGACTCATGTACAACACACAACCAATAAACGTTTAGGAATATATGGCATTTAGCAAACCAAAACAAAAGAAAGTACCAGTCGAGAAACTGCAAGAAGATCATCTGACTGGCCCAGCAAACGAGTCACTTGAAGAAGTGCAAGAAGCGCTGCAAGAAAACAAAGTAGTTATCGCAAAAGAGAAGCCAGACTATGAGAGCATTGTGTTTAGAAACCAACGCGATCCAGGCTATCCACTTGAGTTTCACTACTCCAGCAAGTCACATCCTTTCAAACAATATAAGCTTATCGATGGTGTCGCGTATCAACTTCCTAGAGAGGTAATTCGTAATCTAGAGAGCTGCCGCGAGAACATTGAGAAGTATCGTAAGAATACGCATTCAGGTCTTCCAGAGATTTACGTTGCAGGCTACAAAACGCACTTCGTATGTGAGAGGGCTGCATAATGAGTAGTGGAGAAATCCTAGGATATCCTTTACCCAATTGGAATTCAATAGCAGGATGGAACTTCAATGCTATCTTAAGTGAGTTTCGTTCGATCACTGGTATTCCTGATGCGTCTATGTATTCGGATGCTCAATGTGCCACGCTTATTAACTACTACTATCAATATGTGTTGCCCAAGGAGCTTAAAATCTTCTGGGGCTACACTTATCATACCTTCTTTACGCAGCCGGATGTCGATCAGTATCCTGCACCAGCGAATTTTCAAACGCTTAATCCTGCTGCTTATGTAGATGGTTTCCCTCTTGAATGGTATCTATCTCCTGATACTTTCTATTCAGATTATCCCCAACAAGAGAATAGAAATCCTGTTGGTTTCGGAACCGGCTCATTCAACAACTTCACATTTCAAATTCCAGCATTTCCAGTTTTAGCAAGGAGCGTATATGTCACTGACGGCACACAAATCGCACAAGACAACGGGGCCGGAAGATTTGTCGATCCTAATAATGATTATGATCTTCTTGTTGGCACTATTAACTATGTCACAGGAACTGTTGTTGGTTTAGAATTTCCAGTTCCGCCTATAGCAAACGCGAATGTCACGGCTGTTTCTCAGACATTTATCCCTGCAAGACCTCGCGGCATTCTCTTCTACAGAAACCAATTCTACATCGATTCAACTGAAGCTGTTCGTGACTCAGTCAACATGTTCGTTCTTCGTCCTGTGCCTGGCCTTGTCCATAAAATCAAGATGGAAGGCATTCAAGTCCCATCGCCGATGATTAACTACACAGATGTTCCTTTCCGTGCAGACCTTGGCCCACTGATTGCGCTTGGTGCTGCGCTTCACAGATTCAAGCTCTTCAACCAGATGGGCCAATACGATCAGTACCTTCCGGAGTACAACCGATTCAAGGATGTTTGCATGCAAGACACTTACGAAGAGCTGATTTACACACGTTCAGTTCCAACATTTTAAGAGGCTAAACAATGTCAATCTATACCCCAAATACTCCGCTAGCTACTCAGACTATCGCATTTACACAGCCTTTGATCGAAGACAACTTTACCTATATCAACACGGCAATGAAGGTCAACCACACATGGAATGGCAACCAAATCACTACTGAGGCAGTCGGTTCTCACCAGAGAATGGATATGCCGAATTTAGGTGCAGATATCGCTTCTTTGCCTGTAGGAATCAATGCGGTCATGTATGCGATTGGCGGCAATATCTTTTCATACAATGGAGCCAAGCGTCCTGTTTCAGGTGTCTCAACTTCTGGCACAGTAACTCTACAACCTTCAGCATCAATTGGTTCGGTTGCTAACGATTGTATCGGTTTCGTGATGGTCAAGACAAATAACGCTATTACAAACTTGTCTTTGACGTTAGGTTTCTTTGCAATCGGAGGAACAGTTTATCCACAACAATCTGTAACAGCAGTAGGTAGCCAAACCGTAGTGAGTCTTTCGGCTTTGGGAACTGCCCTGACCCTTACCGCTGCTTCTAATTACGCGAATCCAAATGCACCTTATAAACTCATCTATTGGCCGATATAATGAAAGAGTATCAAGGTTTCGCTATTTCTAACTTTCGTACTGGTTTTGATGAAGCAGTTGAACCTTGGCTTCTTCCGCGAGATGCTTATCAGATTCTAAAGAATGCCCACTTGTATCGAGGTGTTCTAGAGAAAATCCCTGGCTACGATATCTATGCGAGAATGAGTTACACAAAGACTATAACGTTATCTCCTGCGCCAAACGGAGTAACTAAGACATTTACAGGAACTTTATCTCCTCTTCCTTCTAGCCAAATCATAACAGCTCAAGCAGCGACAAATGCAGGAGCAACAACAGTCGAAACATTTGCATATGGCAGCGATACACCCCCTAATACAATCAATTTAATAGGTAGCGGTGGTGTTGGAAGTAACGGAACTATTGATATCACTACAGGCGCAGTCACTCTTAACTTTGCTGTAATTCGTTTGCAAGGGTCGATCGTAATCATTTTTTCTAACAAATCGAAAGACAGTTCATCCATTTGTAAAACCATATTTTCAGCAACGAATTGCTTTAGTCCACACCCAGACCAACTGGGGAATTCAGGATTATAGTCTGGAAAACTTTTATACCCTGGGAGTACACGATCATTGGGAGTGCCAAATACTTTGAATATTTTAAAAAGATGATCTACTTCAGAATCTCCTTGAAACAAAGGCCTTTTGAAATATAATTCAGCCAAAATGCAACCAATACTCCACATATCAAGCCCAATTGAATAATTGTTCATACCAAGCATCAATTCTGGTGCTCTGTACCATAGGGTCAAAACTTCTTTAGTATAAGGCCTAATTGGAATTGAATAAACTCGGCTTAGTCCAAAATCTGCTATCTTA